>NZ_JBHXNK010000003.1:0-369985 GCF_042719755.1 Nocardia sp. NPDC058519
GCGCCTCGGTGGTCGCGCATTCGGCGAGCAGCGCGGGCCCGCCGACCCGCAGGGTCGTCAATTCGGACAAACGCACCGAATCGCGGACCGTCGCGCCGGTATCGGCAAGCAGGTCACGCAGCTGATCGGAGGACACCACCCGTGTTGTACGCACGTCCGCAGACGGTACCGTGTCGAGCATGGCTACACCTCTGGCGTTCACTGCCGGCTATACGCATTCCGTCGATGCGGTGCGCGCGGCGTACTCCGACGAGCAGTACTGGAAGGCCCGGATCGCCGAGGTCGGCGGCCCAGGGGCCCGGCTCGACGCCTTCGCCGTCGACGGCGACCAGATCCGTGTCCAGATGGTGCAGTCCATCCCCGCCGATCAGCTCCCGCCCGCCATCACCGCCGTGCGTCCCGGTGACCTGGTCATTCCGCGCACCGAGACCTACACCGGCACCGGCGGCATCTTCGAAGCCCACGTCGACGGCGCCCCCGCGGTGGTCCGCGGCACGGTCACCATGGCTCCCGACGACGGCACCGGCTCCACCACCGCCATCAACGGCACCATCGAGGTGAAGATCCCGCTCTTCGGCGGCAAGATCGAAGCCGCCATCTCGGAGCGCCTGATCGAACTCCTCGGCAACGAGGCCACCTTCACCGAGGAATGGCTCAACCGGTCGTAGCGGTTTGCGGTGAGACCGCGCTCACGGGGTGCGGGTCGGTAGCTCGGCGTACATTCGATGCGTGAGCAAACATTCGGTAACCGGTCTGTTGCGCGCGCGGCGGGATTTGTCGGCGCAGGGGCGTGAAAGGGGCGTTCGGGGCGGGCGGGCCGTGGTTGCGGTGATCTTGCTGGCAGTGCTGACCGGGTGCACGATCGACCGGCCGAGCAAGGACGCCGAGGCGGCGGAATCGGTCGCGCAGGTCACCATCGCGCCCGCTCCGGGAGCTACCGATGTCGATCCGGTCGCGCCGGTCTCGGTGACGGTCGCCCATGGCACGATCGACCAGATCGCCCTCACCAACGCGGGCGGCAAGCAGATCACCGGTCAGCTCAGCCCCGACCGCACGACCTACAAGGTCTCCGAACCGCTCGGCTACGGCGCGTCCTACACCTGGGCCGGTACGGCCATCGGCGCCGACGCGAAACCGATCCCGATCGACGGCACCTTCACCACGATCAGTCCGCAGTCGACCATCCCGGCCACGATCAATATCGGCGACGGCCAGGAGGTCGGGATCGGCGCGCCGATCATCCTGAAGTTCGCAGGGCCGGTCACGAACAAGGCGGCCGTGGAGAAGGCGCTCACTGTCACCACCGACCAGAGCACCGAAGGATCCTGGGCTTGGCTGCCCGACGACGGTGGCTCGCGGGTGCACTGGCGCCCGAAGAACTACTGGACTCCCGGCACCACCGTGCACGTCGCCGCGAAGCTCTACGGCGTCGACCTCGGCGGCGGTGCGTACGGCGACTCCGATGTCACCTCCGACTTCACCATCGGCCGCAGCCAGATCGTCATCGCGAATGCTCCCAGTCACCGCATGCAGGTCGTGCGCGACGGCGCCACGATCTTCGACTTCGCGGTGTCCTACGGCGAAGGCAACGAGGCGCGCAATGTCACCCGCTCGGGCGTGCACATCGTCACCGAGAAGTACGAGGACTTCATGATGTCGAATCCGCCGTACTACACCAACGTTCGCGAACGGTGGGCCGTCCGTATCTCCAACAACGGCGAATTCATCCACGCCAACCCCGAATCCCTCTCTGCGCAGGGTTCCTCGAACGTCACCAACGGCTGCATCAACCTCTCACCCGGCGATGCCCAGGCCTACTTCCCGACCGCCCTCTACGGCGATCCGGTGGAGGTGACCGGAACCTCGATCGAGTTGTCCCAGGCCGACGGCGACATCTACGACTGGGCCGTCGATTGGCAGACGTGGAAGTCCATGTCCGCCTTGCCCGCCGAATAGCCCGCCGATGCCGTCGTGCCGCGGTCGTTCCGACTGCCACGGCACGACGGCTCGGCCTGCCCTAGCGCCGGGGCAGCAGCAGCGCCGGGACGAGCGCCAGCGCGATCATGACGGGCGCGATCAGGTAGGTGTGCTGGAACGCGTCGGCCAGGGCGGGGGCGAGTTCGGCCCGCTGGTCCGCCGTCATGGCGTGCAGCGCCTGGAGTCCACCGGCCACCGGGAGCAGTGCGCCCAGTGTCACCGAGGCCACCGCGGTGCCGATCGCCATCGACGTGGTGCTGATCATGTTCAGTACCGTCGACCCGGCAGGCTGCTGCTCGCGGCTCAGTGGCCGGGTCGCTGTGGTCATCACCGGCATCATGGTTGCGCCGCCACCGGCTCCCATCAGCACCATCGTGAGGCAGAGCGCCCAGTACGGCGCGTCCGCGTCGAGTTGGATCACGAACAGCACGAACCCGGTGAGCGCTACCGTGATCGACGCGGGCAGATAGCGGCCGGGCGGAATCCGATCGATCAATCTGCCCGCCACCTGCATCGTCGCACCCGACGCCAGAGCGAACGGAATCCCCAGAGCGCCCGCCACCAGCGCCGACTCACCGCGCACGATCTGGAAGTACAACGGCAGCAACAACATCGATCCGAAATAGCCGCCCGCGAATACCGCCAGCAGTACCGCGGAGGTGCCGGTCGTCCGGTTGCCGAGCACGCGCAGGTCCAGCAGCGGCACCGAGGTGGTCAGTGAACGGCGCACGAACGCGGCGATCAGACCGGCTCCCACCAGCAGCGGCACCAGTACTGCGGGTGTGGCGAACCCGGCGCTCTCACCCGCGGCGGTGACGCCGTAGATCACCAGCGCCAAGCCGGGCGACATCAGCAGCAGCCCACGCACATCGAGCGCGCGTGGCGGTTCCGGCGTGTCATCGGGTACCACCCGAGCGGCCAGCACCAGCACCAGCGCGCCGAGCGGCAGATTGATGAAGAACATCCACCGCCACGACACCTCGTCGATCAGGTAGCCACCGATCACGGGGCCGAGCAGCGGGCCGACCAGAATGGCCAACCCGAGCGTGCTCATCAACTGCCCCAGCCGATCCGGCCCGGCCGCGCGCAGCAGGATCGTCATGGCGACCGGCATCAACAGCCCGCCGCTCGCACCCTGAATCAAGCGAAAAGTGATGAGCGACTCGATGTTCCACGACAGCCCGGCCAGCACCGAACCGACCACGAACGCGCTGATCGCGGTCAGGTACAGCCGCTTGGCGCCGAACCGGCCGACCAGCCATGCCGAGGTCGGCACCACCGCGCCGAGGGCGAGCGAGTAGCCGGTGGCGACCCACTGGATCGTGCTCAGGCCCGCGTGGAATTCCATCGACAGTTTGTTGATAGCCACGTTGACGATGGTCTGATCGAGCGTCGCCATGATCATGCCGACCACGAGGACCAGGGCCACGCGCATCGGGTTTCGGGTGGTGACCGGTGCGGTGGTAGTGATCATCGCGGTCACTTCCCGTACGGGTTGGCGACGCGTGCGGCGCGCAGGGCCTCGCCCCACCAGCTCAGCTGATCGAGCATGGTCGCGGCGGCGGCGTCGGCGTCGTTCGGGGCGGCCAGCTCGCCCGCCTCGTCGAATCGGCCCCACGGATTCGGGAAGCAGACCGAGTCGCGCACGGTGACCGCGTGGAGTTCGGCGAAGACCGGGCGCAGGTGTTCCACGGCGCGCAGCCCGCCGGAGATGCCGCCGTAGGAGACGAAGCCGACCGGCTTGGCCTGCCATTCGGCGTGGTGGGTGTCGATCAGGTTCTTCAGCGAGCCCGGGTAGCTGTGGTTGTACTCGGGTGTCACCACGACGAACGCATCAGCGCGCGCGAGCTTTTCGGTGGCTTCGGTCACAGAGGGGTGGTCGGTGGCGGCGCCGAACGCGTGCGGCAGTTCGACGCTCGCGGTGTCGACGACATCGACGGTGATCGTGTCGCGCAGTGCGGCCTGCCGGACGAACCAGCCCGCGATCGTCGGACCGAAGCGCCCTTCCCTGGTACTGCCGATGACGACCGCGAGCCGCAGCGGGCTGATTGTGGTTCGGACGTGGTCAACCGTGGCGCTCATGACGTTCCTCTTCGTCGGTGACGGCCCTCGGCCGCCGCTGCGCTCTACCGTCCTACCTCAACGGTCCTTGAGGTCAAGTCGAAGGAAATTTCGATGGCTCGGGAATATTTTCCGGCCTATGCTGCTTATTGCATTCATACGCAGATAAGCAGCCTTGAAAGGGCAGGCATCATGACCACCTCACTGTTCGCCCACCGCGACTACCGGCTGCTGTTCACCGCCCAGGTCGCGGCCCTGTTCGGTACCGGACTCACCACCGTGGCCCTCGGTCTGCTCGCCTACGAACTGGCAGGCGGCAACGCGGCCATCGTGCTCAGCACCGCGTTGACGCTGAAGATGGTCGCCTATGTGACCGTCGCGCCGATCGCGGGCGCCTACGCGGGCCGGCTGCCGCGCAGGCAGTTCCTGATGGCGCTCAACGGTATTCGTGGCGCGATCGTGCTCGCCCTGCCCTTCGTCGACCAGATCTGGCAGATCTACGTGCTCATCACGCTGCTGCAGATCGCCTCGGCCGCCTACACCCCCACCTACCAGGCGATTCTGCCCGACATCCTGCCCGACGAACGCGACTACACGAAGGCGCTGTCGGCCGCTCAGCTCGCGGCGACCATGGAAACGCTGCTCAGCCCGATGCTGGCGGCCCTGGCCCTGAGCCTGATCAGCTTCCACTGGCTGTTCGTCGGCACCGGTATCGGCTTCGCGGTGTCGGTCGCCCTGGTGCTGGCCGCGCGCATTCCGAACGCGGTAGTCGGCGACGGCGCGATCAAGGAACGGCTCGTCGCCGGGCTGCGGCTGTTCGCGGCGACTCCGCGGCTGCGTGGACTGCTCGGGTTGAACCTGGTGGTCGCCGCCGCCGGTTCGGTCGTGATGGTCAACACCGTGAACTACGCGCGGGATGTGCTCGGCGGCAATCAGTCCGGCGTCGCGCTACTGCTGGCGGCGAACGGCCTCGGCACGATGTTCATCGCCCTCACCCTGCCCCGGATTCTGGACCGTCGCGGCGAGCGCCCGGTCATGCTCACGGGCGCCGCCGTTCTCCTCACCGGACTGACCGCCGCACTCGTCCTGTCGACCCTGCCGACCGGCGAGTGGCACTGGCCCGCCGCACTCACCACCTGGGCCGTCATCGGTGCGGGTACCGCCCTGATCCTCACTCCCACCGGCCGCGTGCTGCGTCGTTCCACCCGCGCGCAGGACCGCCCCGCCCTGTTCGCTGCCCAGTTCTCCCTGTCCCACCTGGCCTGGCTGATCACCTACCCGATCACCGGCTGGCTGGCCACCACCGCGGGTTTCACGGCCACCTGGGCGACCCTCGCGGTGATCGCCGCCCTCGGCACCACCGCGGCGATCCGGCTGTGGCCGCGCCACGACCCGGCCGAGATCACCCACGTCCACGAACTCGGCTCCGTCGACCCGGCGATCCTGGTCGACGCGATCCAGATCGGCCCCCGCCACTTCCAGCACACCCACTCCTACGTCATCGACGCCAACCACCCCCGCTGGCCGACGAAGACCCCGGCATACGCCTGAACCGCCCCGGATAACGACCAACCCCCGACCATGCCCGGTCGGGGGTTGGTCTTCTGTCGATCAGCCGGATCGGGCGACTAGGCCTCGACGGACTGGCTCGCGCGTTCCTTGCTCAGCTCGACGGTCTCGTCGGTGGTCAGACCCTGCTGCTTGGCCAGCAGATCGCGGATCTCGATGAGCAGTTCGGTCTCGGTGGGCTCGGCGTCCTTGGTGGTGCCGAACTTGTTCTTCAGCGACTTCATCGGCAGCATCAGCACGAAGTACAGGACCGCGGCGACCATGAAGAAGTCGATGAACGCGGTGATGATCGGGCCGAACGCGATGAACGTCGCCGGCTTGTCGGCGATCAGCTGGACACCGAGGCCGAGCTCATTGGTCGAGCCGAACACCGCGAGCAGCGGGTTGATGAGCCCCTTGCTGAACGAGGTGACCACCGCGGTGAACGCGGTACCCATCACGACCGCGACCGCGAGGTCGATGACGTTCCCGCGCATCAGAAAATCTTTGAACCCACTGAAAACGGACTTGATACCGAGCATCGAACTTCGACTCCTATGACTGGCTAACGGCAAACGGCGATGTTAACGGCCGGTCGCTCGGCACGGCGAATTCACGGCAACGCCCGAGCGACTCGCTCCCAGTATCAATTCCCGCTACCGACCCCGCCACCCGAACGGCGATCGATCCTGGATCCGCCTACAGCGCCCGGGAATTGGCCCCCGGCTCAGGGTGTCGGGTGAGGTCCACGCGCCTGGATGACCCTGAATCGTGGGTGACGAGGTTCACGTTTGCACGGAGATAGTGCTCCAGAACTGGGAAAACGGCTCGAGTGGTGCCGTCCGCCGACGTCCTCAGGAGCGGCGGGCGAAGGAGCCGGGACCTGCCTGATCGCGGGGTTTGACGACGATGGTGTCGAGGTTGACGTGGGATGGGCGGCTGGCCACGAACCCGACGATTTCGGCGATGTCCTGGGCGTAGAGCGGGTCGATGCCCTCGTAGACCTTGGCGGCGCGGTCGGCGTCGCCGTCGAAGCGGACCAGGGAGAACTCGGTCTCCACCGCGCCGGGGGCGATCTCGGTGAGGCGGACCGGCCGGCCGAGCAGCTCGCCGCGCAGGGTGCGGTGGGCGACAGCCTGGGCGTGCTTGGCGGAGGTGTAGCCGGAGCCGTTGTCGTAGGTGTGCAGGGCGGCGATGGAGGTGATGGTGACGATCAGGCCGTCGCCGGACGCGATCAGTTTGGGGAGCAGCGCCTTGGTGACGCGCAGGGTGCCGATGACATTGGTCTCCCACATCCAGCGCCAGTCGTCCAGGTCGGCGTCGATGACCGGGGCCATACCTTTCGCGCCGCCCGCGTTGTTGACCAGCACGTCGACGTGGTCGATCGCGTCGGTGAAGGCGCGCACCGATTCCTCGGAGGTGACATCGAGTTCGATCGCGGTGCCGCCGATCTCGGTGGCGAGGCGCTGCACCCGGTCGAACCGGCGGGCACCCACATAGACGTGATAGCCCTGCTTGGCCAGTTCCCGGGCGGTGGCTTCACCGATCCCCGAGCTGGCTCCGGTGACGACGGCGGTGCGAATGCTCATGTTTGCCGATCTTATTCGCCCGGTATTTCCGGTCGCCATGGCTCCGATCACGGTGACGCTAGGCGTACCTCCGCCTTCGCTCCGGCCATGCGCAGCTGAGGAACGCTTCGCGACCGCGCCGATTAGCCTGACGGTATGGCTATTCGCGATGCTGTCAGTGCCGATGGAACGAGGATCGTCTACCGGGTGAGCGGTACCGGTAGACCGCTGGTGCTCTTGCACGGGTGGGCTGGGAATCTGCGGTGCTGGGGGGCGGCCGCGGACGATCTGGCCGAGCGGTATCGGGTGATCGCGGTCGATCTGCGCGGGCACGGGTACTCCGACGATCCCGGCGCCGGTTATGACGATCCCAAGGCTTGGGCGGGCGATGTGGCCGCCGTGCTGGCCGCGGAGGGTGTCGACGCCGGTGCGGTGCTGCTGGGCTGGTCCTATGGCGGGATCGTCGCCACCGACTACCTCGCCACGTATGGCACCGCGGCTGTCGCGGGCGTTGTCTACTGCGGTGCGCCCGCGCACATCGGCCGCGATGTGCCCGGTGCGGCGCCCGGACCCTCGATGGAGAAGGCGATTCCGGGGGTGTTCGACGAGGCCGCCGGGCGGGCGGTGCGCGCGTTCGCGGTGTTCGGCAATGCCAATACCGGGCCGGGTGAGGACAAGGGTGTCGATGCGCAGCGGCTGTTCGGCGGCAGTCTCGCGACTCCGCCCTCGGTGCGCAAGGCGCTGTTCTACCGCACGATCGACAACACCGAAACCCTTCGCGCCCTTGATGTTCCGGTTCTCGTGCTGCACGGCACCGATGACCCGGTGGTCCCGGCGGCCAATGGTCGGTACATCCTCGACAATGCCCCTGACGCCCGCGGTTCCTTCTGGGAAGGCGCGCAGCACGGGCTGTTCATCGAGGACCGGCCGCGCTTCCTTGCCGAGGTCAGCGCGTTTATCGATGCTCTGGAGTGAGCTCGGCGCACCTCACCCGCTCTGAATCGACAATGTTTCAGAAACATGTTCGGGTCGGGTGAGGTCGACCTACTCTGAGTCGACGGCCATGTCCCGCGGCCGGGCATGGAGGTGGCGCATGAGCGTCTTGACGCGTTGTGTGCTGGTTCTCGCGGCGGGCTTGGCGTGGGCCGCCCCGGTTGCCGGAGCGAGCCCGGCCCCCGACGCCGTGCGGCTGATTTCCGTCGCGCCCGGTCCCGGCCGGGTCGTCGAGCTGGTGGTGCATTCGGCCGCCATGGCGAAATCGGTGACCGTCGCGGTGCTGCCCGCGCCCGACCGCTCGGCGAACGCACCGGTTCTGTATCTGCTCAACGGCGTGGACGGTGGCGTCGGCCCCACCGGTGACTGGCGCGACGGCGGCAACTGGCTCACCCGCACCGACGCCGACACCTTCTTCACCGACAAGCAGGTCACCGTCGTGATGCCGATCGGCGGCGCGGGCAGCTACTACGCCGACTGGCGCGCCGACGACCCCGTCCTCGGCCGTCAGCGCTGGACCACCTTCCTCACCCGCGAACTGCCCCGCGTCATCGACACCGAGTTCCACGGCAGCGGCGCCAATGCCATCGCTGGCGTGTCGATGGCGGGCACCGCGGCCTTTCAGCTCGCGCTCGCGGCACCCAAGCTCTACAAAGCCGTCGGCTCCTACAGCGGCTGCGTCTCCACCAGCGGTCCGCAGGGCCACGCCATCGTCAACACCGTCGTCTCCGGCCAGAACGGCGACCCTGTGAACATGTGGGGACAACCCGGCGACCCGCTCTGGGCCGCCAACGACCCGTTCCTGCACGCCGAGCGCCTGCGCGGCCTCGCCATCTACGTCTCCTCCGGCACCGGCCTGCCCGGTTCGCTCGACACCGTCGACGGACCTGGGCTACAGGGTGATTCGATGAAGCTCCTCGACCAGCTGATCGTCGGCGGCGCCCTCGACGCGGTCACCGCCCTGTGTACCCAGCAGCTCGCCACCCGCTTCCACGACCTGGCCATCCCCGCCACAGTCGACCTCCGCCCCGCCGGAACGCACTCCTGGGGCTACTGGCGCGACGATCTCCGGCACTCCTGGCCGGTGTTCGCCGCGGCGTTGCGCGTCGGCTGAACCTGCCCGCGTGCGGGTTGCGCCTGCGGCTCGAGTCGTGCTGACTTCGCCGCCGGTTCCCGCTGTGCGAATAAGTTCGCAGGCTCGTTGTGTCATAATTCGCAATTCACGGCATCGGTCGAAATGGTCCGACCGGTCTCCTTATGTCGGAGAAAATCTGCAGGGCGGTGTGTGCTCAGAAGTTGCATCGCAGACATATTTGCGCTGGTAGAGGCGGCGATGTGATTGGTCTGCGGCGCTGACGTGATCGGCCTGTGATTGTGCTCGCTAACCAATCGGATCGAACGTCCAGGTTTCGGGAAAATCTTCTGGGAATCGTCACAGACTTCCGCTGAATTCATGTGTAGCGTTCTGGAATGTCGTTGGATCGTATGTGGAGAAGAGGATTCGGCGTCGAGAACGGAGTTCGATGATGTTTGGTCGGGCAGTGGGCGCACGGGTTGCGGTGGTCGTGTTGGGCTTGTTGGCCGGTGTCGTGGTCGGGGTGCCCGCGGGCGCCGATCCGGGGGCGGCGCGGATCGAGGATCAGCGGGTCGAGCCCGATCGCACCATCGATGTGGGCGTGTACTCACCGGCGATGGACATCGTCACCCGGGTGCGGGTGTTGCGGGCCGCGGATCCGAAAGAGCCCGCGCCGACGCTGTATCTGCTCAACGGGGTCGGCGGGGGCAGCGACGGCAACTGGCTGGACCGCACCGATGTCGTCGAGTTCTTCAAGGACAAACAGGTCAATGTGGTGATCCCGTTCGGCGGGGCCGGAAGCTATTTCGCGGACTGGCGGACCGACGACCCGGTGCTCGGCAAGCAGCGGTGGACCACCTTCCTCACCAAAGAGCTGCCGCCCGTGATCGACAAGGAGTTCGACGGCACCGGCGCCAATGCCATTGCGGGCCTGTCGATGGCGGGGACCTCGGTGTTCCAGCTCGCGCTGTCGGAGCCGGGGCTGTACCGGGCGATCGGGTCCTACAGCGGGTGCGTGCGCACGAGTGATCCACGCGGACAAGCGATTGTGCGGACCGTGGTGGGCAGCAGGCTCGGCAACGCGGCCAATATGTGGGGCCCGCCCACCGATCCCGCGTGGTCGGCCAACGACCCCTATCTGCACGCGGAATCGTTGCGCGGCACCGACGTCTACATCTCCTCCGGTACCGGCATTCCCGGCCCGTACGACAACATCGGCGCCCGGATGGACCCGATGCAGTTGCTGTTCGGCGCCGGGCTCGAAGCCGTCACGAATCTGTGCACCCAGCAGCTGCGCGATCGGCTGCAATCGCTCGGCATCCCCGCGACAGTGGATCTGCGCCCCAACGGCACCCATTCGTGGGGCTACTGGGAGCAGGACATGCACAAATCGTGGCCCGTGTTCGAGGCGGCGCTGCACCGAGCGTGACGGCCGAAAACCGCTCGCGCTCCGGCGGCGGATCGGGCAGGCTCGACCGCGACGAGTACGTGAACTCACACGCGTTCGCGCTGTGACAGCCGTCACCGAACCCGGTAGGGGCAACGGTGGCGGCGTCGCGGCGTGCACACTGGAGGGTGTGAGCCAGCGTCGTCCCGATCTTTTGCCCCATCGCATCGCGGTGTTATCGGTGCATACCTCGCCGCTGGCGCAGCCCGGCACCGGGGACGCGGGCGGGATGAACGTCTACGTGCTGCAAACCGCGCTCGAGCTGGCCAAACGGGGCACCGAGGTGGAGATCTTCACCCGCGCGACCTCGTCGGAACTGCCGCCGGTCGCCGAGGCCGGACCCGGCGTGATCGTGCGCCACGTGGTTGCCGGGCCGTTCGAGGGACTCGACAAGCAGGAGCTACCCACTCAGCTGTGTCCGTTCACCGCCGAGGTGCTGCGGCAGGAAGCGCGGCACCTACCGGGCCACTACGACCTCGTGCACTCGCACTACTGGCTCTCCGGCCAGGTCGGCTGGCTCGCGCGCGACCGCTGGCGGGTGCCGCTGGTACACACCGCGCACACCCTCGCCGCGGTGAAGAACGCCGCGCTCGCCGAGGGTGACACCCCCGAACCCGAGACCAGGGTGATCGGCGAGAAGCAGGTGATCGCCGAGTCCGACCGGCTCGTCGCCAATACCGGTGACGAAGCCCGTCAGCTCGTCGACCTCTACGGCGCCTCGCCCGATCGCATCGACGTGGTGCCGCCCGGCGCCGACCTGACCCGCTACCGGCCCGGCGACAAGCTCGCCGCGCGCACCGAACTCGGTCTGCGCGCCGACGAGCAGATCGTCGCGTTCATCGGCCGGATCCAGCCGCTCAAGGCCCCCGACGTGCTCGTGCGGGCCGCGGCCGAGCTGCTTTCCCGCGATCCGAGCCGCAAACTGCGCGTGCTGATCGTGGGCGGACCGTCCGGTACCGGCCTGGCCAGGCCCGACGCGCTGATCGAACTGGCCGCCGACCTCGGCATCGCCGAACGGGTCACGTTCCTGCCGCCGCAGCCCGCCGACAAGCTCGTGCAGGTGTATCGCGCGGCCGATGTGGTCGCCGTGCCCAGCTACAACGAATCCTTCGGCCTGGTCGCCATCGAGGCACAGGCCAGCGGCACTCCGGTGCTCGCCGCCGACGTCGGCGGTCTCGGCACCGCGGTCCGCAACCACGAATCCGGCCTGCTGGTGCCGGGGCATCGCACACCCGACTGGGCCGACGCGCTGGCCGCCCTGCTCGACGATCCCGACCGGCTGACCCGCATGGGCACCACCGCCGTCGAGCACGCGAGCCGGTTCTCCTGGGCGCACACCGCCGACGGCCTGCTAGACAGCTACGCTGCCGCGATGGCCGGATTCAGAACCGGACGCGAACGCGGTCCGATCGCCCTGCACGCGGGCGAGACCAGGCAGGCCAGATCGCGGGCGCTGTTGCGGCGCCGGACGGGAGTGCGCAGGTGAGCGCCGTTTCACAGGTTATCGACGACACGCTGCGCGATCGCGAGATCGAATACACCCGCCACGCCGACGACACGTTCATCGTCGTGCTGCCGGGGGAGCGCAAGCTGAAGACCTCGGTGATGCTGACCGCCGGCTTGCACGGGGTCCGCATCGAATCGTTCGTGTGCCGCAAGCCCGACGAGAACTTCGAAGGCGTCTACAAATACCTGCTGCGCCGTAATCGCCGCCTC
Source organism: Nocardia sp. NPDC058519 (assembly GCF_042719755.1). Classification (NCBI taxonomy): domain Bacteria; kingdom Bacillati; phylum Actinomycetota; class Actinomycetes; order Mycobacteriales; family Nocardiaceae; genus Nocardia; species Nocardia sp. NPDC058519. The sequence goes on from NZ_JBHXNK010000003.1 coordinate 12,386, forward strand.
TACGGCGTGGCCTACACCCTCGACAATGTCGGCGACATCTACCTGGTCGGCCGCATGTCCGCCGAGTCGGTCACCGCCGACGAACTGGACCGCATCTTCGGTCAGACCCTCGAAGCGGTCGACGCCGACTTCAACATCCTGCTCGAGCTGGGGTTCGCCGAATCCATTCGCAAGGAATGGAAATGGCGGGTCTCGCGCGGTGAGTCGCTGAAGAACCTGCGTGCCTTCGAGCACATCATCGACGAAGCCGACAAGGTCTGAAAACAACGATGCCGGGCAGGAAAGTTCCTGCCCGGCATCATTTTTCAGTTCAGCAGTTGGTCGGGACCGGTTCGTTGCGGAAGCGGGACTCGACGTAGTTCCAGGCATCGGGGAACCCTGCCACGGCGGCGGTCATGTGCTCGGAGATCTCGACCGTGTTCAGCTGCACCGGCGCACCCTGACCGCACCAGCGGGCGATGGTCTCGGCGACCGGGGCGTACGGGGTGAGGATGTCGTACTTGCCCTGCCAGATGTAGGTGGGTGCGGTCGGCGCGCCCTGGAAGTGCACGAGGCTGTTCTCGCGCAGGACGCCACGGGCGACCTGGCTGCCCATCAGTTCCTTGGACGCCGCCATCTGCTCGGCGTTGCGGGTGATGCCGTGGAACAGCAGGAAGCGACGGCAGGCGTCCTTGGTGAATTCACGGAACCACAAGCCGTTTTCGTTGAGGCTGTCCGACACCGGCACCTGGTTGGGGTACTCGCGCTCGATACCCATCGCGGCGGCGAAGGCGAGGCCGAAGCCGGGGTGCGGCGCGAAACCCAGTGCGTCGGCCATCAATTCGAGGTCGGCGGGGATACCGCCCGACACCACGGCCGCGAGCTTCAGCTCCGGCGCGTAGGTGGGCTGCAGCGCGCCTGCCCATGCGGTGGCCATGCCGCCGCCGGAGTAGCCGGCGATCGCGACCGGCGAGTTGCCGACACCGAGCTCGGCGACCTTCTGCACGGCCCGCACGCTGTCGAGGGTGACCATGCCGCTGAGCTTGGCCGCACCGTAGGCCACCGTCGGGCCCAGGTAATCGGGCACCGAGATCGCCCAGCCACGCGCCAGCGGCAGCATGGCGCCGGGCGCGTCCTGCAGCTCGCCGTTGAACAGCGACTGCGAGGGGTTGCAGCGGGTGCCGATGGAGTTGATCAGCGCCTGGTAGGACACCAGCGGCGGATTCTTCACGCCGATCGGCATGAGCACCGTGGTGACGCCCATGATCGCGTTGCCCGCCGAGTTGGTGGAGCGGAACGCGACCTGGTGGCCCTCGGTGCCCGGGTACATCCAGGTGTCGATGTGGCGGGTCCGGACGACGTCACCGGGTGCCAGCGCGGCGATGTCGGCCGGTGCGGTGAAGAACGGATCCGGATCAGGCGTCGGATACAGCGGGTTCGCGCCCGCCGGCGCGGCGAGCAAGCCCACCGATAGCAGACTCAACACCAGTACAGCGATTTTCGACACAGCTTTCCTTCATCAACAGTAGTGCTGCCCAACGAGAACGACCCGACCCGTGTCGAAGTATCTAACGAAAACCTGTGATTTGTACCGACCAGTAGTCAAAGTGTCGCGTGCCACATGCTGTGATGCTTCACATCAAGGGGGTCGGGCGTAGTCCGGCGCGGCAGGTAGGAGTGGTGATGACGGCGCTTGCGCTCGATATCGGGGCGACGAAATTCGCCGCGGGACTTGTGGACCCGCACTACAGGCTGCACGGGGTGCGCCGGGCGGTGGCTGCCTCCGGCGATCCATGGGCGGTGTGCCGGGACCTGCTGGTCGCTGTGACAGGTGACAACGAGGTGAGTGCGGTCGGGATCGGATCGGCCGGGCCGGTCGACGTGCCCGCCGGGGTGATCAGGCCGCTGAATCTGGCGGCGTGGCGCGGCGGGTTCGCGATCGTGGAACAGGTGCGGACGCTGTTCCCGAACGCGGTGGTGCGGTTGGCGATCGACGGTGCGTGCCTGGTGCTGGCCGAACATCGGGTGGGCGGGTTGCGCGGGGTGGACAACGGGCTGGCCTTGACGGTGTCGTCGGGGGTCGGTGGGGGGATCATCGCCGATGGGCGAGTCGTGGTGGGGCGCACGGGAAATGCCGGGCACATCGGGCACATCGTGGTGCCCGGTGACGACACCGCGTGTCCCTGTGGCGGAGTCGGGTGCGTGGAGGCGGTGGCGAGCGGGATGTCGTCGGTGCGCTGGGCGCGGGCGCGTGGCTGGGTGGGCGAGAGCGGGGTGGAGCTCGCCGAGGCGGCGCATCGTGGCGACCCGATCGCGCTCGCGGCCATGGCTCGGGCGGGAACCGCCCTAGGGCAGGCGATCTCGTCTGCTGCCGCGCTGCTGGATGTGGATCGGGTGGTGATCAGCGGTGGGTTCGCGCAGTCGGGGGAGCCGCTGTGGGGGCCGTTGCGTGCGGCCGTCGCCAGGCATGCCCGGCTCGAGTTCATCGGGGGTCTGTCGGTGGAACTGTCGACACTGAGCGAGGGCGCCACGCTGGCCGGCGCGGGAGTGCTCGCGGTCGAAGCTGCCGCGGGCTGAGGCGGGATGGTGACTCTTCAGTCTGTCTGGTAGTGGGCTCGGCGCGTTCGTTCGGCCTGGTCGTCGGCGGGCGTAGCCTCGATGAGGTGGCTGCCGACTACGTGCCGGGCGATGTCGTCCATATTCCGGAGGGTCCGTTCCAAGGGGTGTGCGCCGTAGTGCGCGAAGTCGACTCGGTAGCGTCGCGATTACAGGTCGACGCGCTGGTCAAAGGCGGACCCTACGAGATCGTCATCGGCTTCGACGAGGTGGAGTGGGCCTGACATCGCCGCAATGTCAGAATGGCCCCTATGACCTACACCCTCGTGCTACTGCGCCACGGCGAGAGCGAATGGAACGCCCTCAACCTGTTCACAGGCTGGGTGGACGTGCAACTCACCGACAAGGGCATCGCCGAGGGTAAACGGGCCGGAGAGCTGCTCAAAGAGGCAGGCATCCTGCCCGACGTCGTCTACACCTCGCTGCTGCGCCGCGCGATCAGCACCGCCGACAACGCCCTCGGCACCGCCGACCGGCTGTGGATCCCGGTCGTGCGCGACTGGCGCCTCAACGAGCGCCACTACGGCGATCTGCAGGGCAAGAACAAGGAGCAGGTCCGCGAGCAGTACGGCCAGGAGCAGTTCATGCTGTGGCGCCGCAGCTACGACACCCCGCCGCCGCCGATCCAGCCCGACAACCCGTACAGCCAGGAAAACGACCCGCGCTACGCGGGCATCGAGGTCCCCGAGACCGAGTGCCTGCTCGATGTGGTCAAGCGGATGGTCCCGTACTGGGAAGACACCATCTCCAAGGAACTGCTCACCGGCAAGACCGTTCTGGTCGCCGCGCACGGCAACTCGCTGCGCGCCCTGGTGAAGCACCTCGACGGAATCTCCGACGAGGACATCTCCAGCCTGAACATCCCCACCGGCATTCCGCTGGTCTACGAACTGGACGAGAACATGCACCCGGTGAAGGCCGCTGAGTACCTTGACCCGGCCGCCGCTGCCGCCGGTGCTGCCGCAGTCGCCAATCAGGGCGGCAAGTAACTCCCTTCGCAGCGGCCCCACACCGTCCAACGGTGTGGGGCCGCTGTCGTTTGCCCGGGCGATGTCACACTCGCGGCGGCTGTGTCGTCACCTCGATAGATACCGCGAAAACGCGCGGCTGCCGAAGGAGTTACGCACATGTTCACCGCCTACGTCATCGTTACTGTCGTCGCCGCACTGTGGGTGGGGTTCTCGGCGTTCTCACTGCTGCGCCGGGCACCGTTCGTGGTGGAGCCGCTGGTGGAATACCGCGTCCCGCAGACCTGGTGGACGCCGCTGGGGATCGCCAAGGCCCTCGGGTCGGTGGGGCTGCTGGTGGGGCTGTTCCTGCCGGTGATCGGGGTGATCGCCGCGATCGGGCTGATCCTGTACTTCACCGGTGCGGTGGTGACCGTGCTGCGGGCGCGGTCGTACAAGACGGTGGCGTTCCCGTTGCTGTACCTGGCGCCGGTCGCCGTAGCGCTGGGGCTGGGGATTGCCGCCTGAACGTCCCGGCATGGCCGAGACCGGCGGTCAGGGCACGAGGAGCAGCTGACCAGCCTTCGACCGAACGATGGAGAAGTGCTTGCGGTCCAGGGTTGCCACCGCAGTCACCGGGAATCGTTCCGCCACGGCGACGACGGATGCGTCCACCGTGCCCAGTGGCAGGTCGGCGTACTTGTCGACGAGCTGGCGAATACGATCCAGATCCTCGGCCGAAGTATCGACGACAGTGAACGCGCCCTCGGCCACATCCTGCAGAAACGCCAGCTCGGCGGTTGAGCCGCAGCGTCGTTCCAGCAGGATGGCCGCCTCGGCGAAAACCGGCGCGGGCACCAGCAGTGGGCCGGGAGCATTCGACAGCAGCTCCCTGCACGCGACATGGTGGTTGTCGCGGCTATTGACCAGGGCGACGATCGGACCGGTGTCGACAACGATCACTCGGGCGCACTCCCGTCGAGCTCTTCCCTGACAACGGCCTTGGCGCGCTCACCTAGATCGGGTTCAGCGGACGCGATGCCCGCGCTGTGGAAAGTGCGCCGTCCGGACTTCTGGACGAACTGACGCAGCAGTGCGGCCGCAGCCGATACCTGATCATCGGGCACGGCTTCAGCTAGCTGGAGGAGTTCTTCGTGGCTGGCACGCATATTGGCCAGTGTAGGCATTGTGAGCTGCACCGTCAGCTGCGAATCGGCCGCGCCGCCCCTTCGTCTCGGTCCGTGATGGGCCAGTTCGGGTCCCCCTGCGTGCGATCGGTGCACGAGCCGGTGCGGCATCGGCCTGTCGAGGCCGACAGTTCGGCGCGGATGGCGGTGGATCTGTTCGCGAATTCGTGGCTGCCGGTGCTGGTGTACCTGCTGCGCGATGGTCCGCTACGTCACAGCGAACTTCGCGCGGGTGCGGGCGGGATCAGCCAGAAGATGCTGACGCAGACGTTGCGGCGGATGGAGCGGATGGCGCTCGTACGCAGGCGCCGGTATGCGGAATCGCCACCGCGCGTCGAATACGAACTCACCGAAGTGGGCCGCGATCTGCTCGTTCCGATTTATGCGCTCGGCGCATGGGTCGACCGGCACGGGTCCGCGGTGACCACCGCGATGTACGGCGAACCGCCGGACTGACACGCCCGGCGAAGGTCCAGGTGCCCGCCGGGTGAACGGCAAAAGAACGCCATGCCAAGTGCCTGTGACCTGCGCGAAACTTCGTCGACCCGCCGACGTTATGTCGGTCCGCACTCGTACGATCAATCTTGTGAGTGTTCCGCAGGCAGTGCTGTTGGCAGTCCTCGCGGCTGTCGTCGGGCTGGCAGTCGGGGGCCTGCTGATCCCGTTCGTCAATGCCAGGCAAGCCGCCCGTACCCAGGAAGACACCGGGCTGACCATGTCGCAGGTGCTCGACCTGATCGTGCTCGCGTCCGAATCCGGCATCGCCGTGGTCGACGAATACCGCGATGTGGTGCTCGTGAATCCGCGCGCCGAGGAACTCGGCCTGGTCCGCAACCGGCTGCTCGACGAACGTGCGTGGGCGGCCGTGGAGAAGGTCCTCGCGACCGGCGAATCCGCGGAGTACGACCTCACCGCCAAGAACCCGCTACCCGGTCGCGGCCGGATCGCTGTGCGTGGTGTGGCCCGCAAACTGTCCCGCGAGGAAACCAGCTTCGTCGTGCTGTTCGCCGACGACGATTCCGAGCAGGCCCGCATGGAGGCGACGCGGCGCGACTTCGTCGCCAACGTCAGCCACGAACTCAAGACCCCCGTCGGCGCGATGAGCCTGCTGGCCGAGGCCATGCTGGAATCGGCCGACGATCCCGAGGCCGTGCGCCACTTCGGCTCCCGCGTACTCGGCGAATCGCGGCGCCTTGGCAAGATGGTGACCGAGCTGATCGCGCTGTCGCGCTTGCAGGGCGCCGAGAAACTGCCCGATCTGGCCGTGGTCGACGTCGACACGGTGGTGCAGCAGGCGGTCGACCGCTCGCGCACCGCCGCCGAGGCCGCGGGCATCACCGTCAGCACCGACCGGCCAAGCGGGCTGGAAGTGCTGGGCGACGAAACGTTGCTGGTTACCGCGCTGTCGAATCTGGTGGAGAATGCGATCGCGTATTCACCACAGGGTTCGCACGTGTCGGTGAGCCGGTCGCTGCGCGGCGATCATGTCGCGATGGCGGTCACCGATCGTGGCATCGGGATCGCCAAGGAAGACCAGGAACGGGTGTTCGAGCGGTTCTTCCGCTCCGACAAGGCCCGCTCCCGATCGACCGGCGGCACCGGGCTCGGCTTGGCCATCGTGAAACACGTGGCGGCCAATCACAACGGCGAGATCACCCTGTGGAGCAAACTGGGCACCGGCTCGACGTTCACGCTGCGCATCCCCGCCCATCTGGAAACCGATGGGGACGAGGACGCGGAACAGACGCCGGAGTCCACCACGAGAGAAACCACCGTCCCGCGCACTCTCGCGGGACGAACGAACGGTGTGGAGGCACGCAGATGACGAGTGTGTTGATCGTCGAAGACGAGGATTCGCTGGCCGAGCCGCTGGCGTTCCTGCTTCGCAAGGAAGGCTTCGACGTCACCGTCGTCGGCGACGGCCCGTCCGCGCTGGCCGAATTCGACCGCTCGGGCGCCGATATCGTGCTGCTGGACCTGATGCTGCCCGGCATGAGCGGCACCGACGTGTGCAAGCAGCTGCGCACGCGCAGCGGCGTGCCGGTGATCATGGTGACCGCGCGCGACAGCGAGATCGACAAGGTCGTCGGGCTGGAACTGGGCGCCGACGACTACGTCACCAAGCCGTACTCGGCCCGCGAGCTGATCGCGCGGATCCGGGCCGTGCTGCGCCGCGGCGCCGGTGACGAGCTCGACTCCGGCAGCGAGAACGGCGTGCTCGAGGCCGGACCGGTGCGAATGGATGTGGACCGCCACACCGTGCACGTCAACGGTGGACAGGTCACCCTGCCACTCAAGGAGTTCGACCTGCTCGAATACCTGCTCCGCAACTCCGGCCGCGTCCTCACCCGCGGGCAACTGATCGACCGCGTCTGGGGCGCCGACTACGTGGGCGACACCAAGACCCTCGACGTACACGTCAAGCGCCTGCGCTCGAAGATCGAAGCAGACCCCGCCAAACCAGAACACCTGGTCACTGTGCGAGGCCTCGGCTACAAGCTCGAAGCCTGACACCACCCCCACAACGAAAAGATCCCGCCGGCGCACCGGCGGGATCTTTTCGTTCATAAACGGAATGGCTGATCCAGCAAGAACATGGGTAACTCACCGGGCACGAGCCAACTCAGCTAACGACGCTGCCGCCGACCGCGTGCCCGACTCTCCCCGCACCTAGATCTGGCCAAGAGTCGCGGAGAGGCGGTCAGAGCACGCTCCAGGCGGTGCCGAGGGGGGTTTCGATCTTCTTCAGGGCGACAACTTCCACGCCGTCGAACTGCTTGCAGTCGTAGATCGGCACGTCGGTGCCGTTGCCGCGGCAGCCGATGGGCGAGGAGGTGCCCTTCGTGCTGATGATGATGTATTTGCCGTTCTTGGCGGCGTCGATCGCAGCCGGGTCGCTGTAGTTCACGAAGTCGGCCGTGAAGTCCGCGTACGCGGCCGGGTCACCGTTCGGTTCGGCATTGGCCAGGCCGGTCATGGAGAGGGTCGCGCCGATCGCGAGGGTCGCTGCGTAGATCGCTTTCTTGGACATGAACAGCTATCCAACCCGAGTTCGGTGACGGATGCACGACCTACAGGTGAACCTAATGGTTACGAGGCTTTCACTCCGCGTGATCCGATCTGTGAGATTCGGGATTCATCCGCTCGGCTTCGACCGTCGCCGGATGCACCGCGACCAGGCCGAGGCCCTCGCGTCGACGGCAGTGCTTGGCGAGTTCGTCGTAGGCGGGCGCACCGAGCAGCTCACGTAGTTCCGGGCCGTAGGACTGCCAGACCGGCTTCGCGCCCACGTGGGCGTCGGGGGAGCCGGTGCAGTACCAATCCAGATCCAGGCCGCCGGGGCCCCAGCCGCGCCGGTCGTATTCGGTGACCACGGTGCGCAGGATCTGCACGCCGTCGGGGCGTTCCACCCAATCCTGGGTTCGCCGGATCGGCAGCTGCCAGCACACGTCCGGCTTCACCTCGAGGGGTTCGATGCCCTTGCGTACCGCCATGATGTGCAGCGCGCAGCCGGGGCCCGCCGCGAAACCGGGGCGGTTGAGGAAGATGCAGGCACCGTCGAAGCGGCGGGTGCGCAGGGCCGGTTCGTCCTCGAGTTCGTCGAGTTCGAGGTAACCCTTCTTGACGACCTTGCCGTTCTCGGTGGCCTCGCCCATCAGCTGCCAGTCATCGGGTGTGAGCATCTTCACAGCACCGTTGAGGCGCTTGCGGTCGTCCTTGTCGGCGAGGAAGGCGCCGTGCGAGCAGCAGCCGTCGTCGGGGCGTTCGGCGATGATGCCCTGGCAGGCGGGCGTGCCGAACACACATGTCCAGCGCGACAGCAGCCACGTCAGATCGGCGACGATCTGGTGCTCGTCGTTTGCTGGGTCGGTGAACTCGATCCACTCCCGTGGGAAATCGAGCTCGACCTCCGGGGCCGGATCGATCTTTCGCCCAGGTCGGAGCCCGGTCTCCGCGGTGCCAGATGCGCCTTCGGTCACAACTCTTGACGCTAACAGTTCAGTCGCCTGGCCTGTTGTACCGGATCACCAAGTACCGTATTCGTGTGCGGCTTGGTGTTCTCGATGTCGGAAGCAATACCGTCCACCTGCTCGTGGTGGACGCCCATCGTGGTGGCCACCCGATGCCGATGAGCTCGTCGAAGTCGGCGTTGCGCCTGTCGGAGAGCATGGATTCGATGGGGCGGATCACCGAAGAGGGCGAGGCGCGACTGATCGCGACCATCCTCGAGTTCGCCGATCTGGCCCGCAATTCCAAGTGCGTCGAGCTGATGCCGTTCGCCACCTCGGCCCTGCGTGAGGCGACCAATTCCGAGGAAGTGCTCGCACGGGTCAGGCTCACGACCGGGGTCGATCTGCAGGTGCTCACCGGCGAGGACGAGGCCCGCCTGACGTTCCTCGCGGTGCGCCGCTGGTTCGGCTGGAGCGCGGGGCGGATCATGAATCTCGACATCGGCGGCGGCTCGCTCGAGCTGTCCAACGGTGGTGACGAGGAACCCGATGTGGCGCTGTCGCTGCAACTCGGTGCGGGCAGGCTCACCAGGGAGTGGCTGCGCGACGACCCGCCGGGCAAGCGCAAGATCGCGGTCCTGCGGGACTGGCTCGACGCCGAGTTGGTCGTCCCGTCCAAGACCCTCGTCGAGCCCGGAAAACCCGACCTGGCTGTCGGTACCTCGAAGACATTCCGTTCGCTGGCCCGGCTGACCGGCGCGGCACCCTCGGCCGCGGGCCCACGGGTGCGACGTACACTCACCAGCTCCGGTCTGCGCCAGCTGATCGCGTTCATCTCCCGGATGACCGCCTCGGACCGCGCGGAACTGGAAGGCGTGAGTTCGGACCGGTCCCAGCAATTGGTGGCCGGAGCATTGGTCGCGGAGGCGAGTATGCGGGCGTTGTCGCTCGACAGCATCGAAATCTGCCCATGGGCGCTGCGCGAAGGCCTGATCTTGCGCAAACTGGACTCCGAGCCCAACGGAGGTGGACCGGCCGCGGTACCGCCGGTCACGCCGGTCGTGGAAGTGGAGTCGGCATGAGCAGTGAGGATTCCAAGCAGCTATCGGTCGCCGAGCTGCTAGCTCGCAATGCCGCGCAGGGGGCCGCACCCGCTGCTTCGGGTGGCGGTGGACGACGGCGGCGCAGTGGGCGCGGGCTCTCGGTCAACGATCTGACCGGCGAGAACGCGGCGGTGAAGCCGAACTCGCATGCCGCGCCCGCGCCACCGGCGCCGGAACCGCCACCCGCCTACGTACCACCGCCTGCCTACGCGCCGGAGCCCGCGCCGAGTTACGAACCGCCCGCGAGTTATCAGCCCGCGCCCTACCCGCCGCCCGGTCCGGCCGAACCGGCCTTCTCGCCGATGTCGGGCCCGATCACTCGATTCGACCCCGATGCGGGGTACTCCGCGCCCGATCCACTCGGTCTCGCCGAGCAGCGACCGGCGTCGGATCCGTTCGGGCCGTTCCGGGCCGAAGCCCGCGATGCGGGTTCCCGTGCGGGACGCGGTCCGGGCCGACTCGGCGTGCCAGGGGGTCCCGCACAGCCGGTCGATCCCGGTATCGCCGAGATGTTCGGCTCCGGTGCGCTGCCCGCGGTCGGTGGAGGCAGGCGACATCGGCCGGAAGAGACCGATGTCGCCCCGTATCCCGAGCCGCCGAAGCCGCCGCCGGTAACCGGTGGACGGGCGGCGCGCAGGCGGGCCGCCGAAGCGGCCGAAGCCGCGGAAGAGGCCATGGAGCCGAGCCCGGCGCCACGTCCGGCGTTCGACGCGCCGCTGTACGAGGCGGGCATCGACGCGCCGCAGGCATTCATGGGTCGTCCGGGGCAGTCGCGCGGACTCGACGATCTCCCCGATATCGGCGGTTTCGACAGCCGCACCGGATCGGGTTTCGACGAGCGCCGGGGCGCCTTCGACAGCCGGCCCGCACCGGGGTTCAACGGCAGACCGGGCGAGTCGTTCGACGGTAGGCCCGCGCCGGGCATCAACGGGCGCCAGGGCACTGAGCCGGCGCGAGGTTTCAACGGGTCGGGTCGTAACGGGCTCCCCGAGTCGACGCCGGGTTTCAACGGGCAGCCTCCGGCACCGGGGTTCAACGGGTATCCGCCGAATGCCGACGCCACACAGGCCTACAACCTCGCGCCGGGTGTCGATGCCCCACCGGCACGCGGCGCGGATCAGCGCCCGTCGCTGGATCGCAGGCGGGGGGAGCCGAAGTCCGGTGGGCTGCCGTCGTGGTCGGCGCGCAGGCATCGTCCGGACAAGTCAGCGCCCGCACCGGAGAGCGGTGGGTTCCCGACGGCCGCGTGGTCGCCGGTCAGCCAGGAGCAGCCGCTGGTGTCCGGGCAGTCGGTGGCCGGTGATCTGCTGCGGCAGCGAGCCGATCGTGGCGCCGACGCGCACACCGAGATCGTGCAGCGCGTCGGCGCGAACCAGACCGATGACGAGGACACCGACGACTACGCCGAGTCCGATTACGTCGACCGCGACTACGCCGACAACGACTACTCCGACGCCGACTACGCCGAATCCGATTACGACGACGACGCGGCGTTCGACGATGACGACGACTACGACGACGACTACGAACCGAAGCCGACCAGGGCGAGCAGGCGCGCCGCGACCAAAGCGGCCGCGGCGAAGGTGGCGGGCCGGGCGTCGAAGGTGGCGGACCGCGTCAAGTCGAAGACCGCGGGCCGCCGCGAGTCGCGGGCCGCGAGCCGGCTGTCGGGCAATCGTGCGGGCGGGTCGGTTGCGAGCCGCGCCGCCCGGGTTTCGAGCATGGCGCGCGGCGGTGGCGACAACGACAACCGCCGCCAGTGGATGATCCTGGGTGCGCAGAGCGCGGGCGCGGCGATCGCCGGAATGTTGCTGTTCAAGGGCTTCGAGACGATGTGGGAAACGCTGCCGTGGGTGGCGCTTGCCCTGGCGATGGTGGTGATCCTCGGCCTGGTGGCGCTGGTTCGCATCCTGCGCCGTACCGACGACATCTTCAGCACTGTGATCGCCGTCGTCGTAGGCGTCTTCGTGACGCTCGGACCGCTAGCCTTTCTCCTCAGTACCAGCTGAATACAGGGAGTGGGCTGTGGGGAACGCACGGGCGGACATCGCGATCGGGCTGTCGACGGCCTCGGTGTATCCGGAGAACACGCAGGCGGCGTTCCGTTATGCCGCCGAATTGGGTTACGACGGTGTGGAATTGATGGTCTGGGCCGAGCCGGCCAGCCAGGACATCGCGACCGTGCAGTCCTACGCGAAGCGCTACGGCGTCCCGGTGCTGGCCGTGCACGCGCCGTGTCTGCTGATCTCCCAACGGGTGTGGGGCGCCGACCCGGTAGCCAAGCTGGAACGCAGCGTGCGCACCGCGGAAGCGCTCGGCGCCGACACCGTGGTGGTGCACCCGCCGTTTCGCTGGCAACGCCGCTACGCCAAGGGATTCGCCGATCAGGTCGGAGAGCTCGAGGCCCATCACCCGGTCAAGGTGGCCGTGGAGAACATGTTCCCGATGCGGGCCGACACCCTGTTCCGCGACGGTGCCGTGCGCAGGCTGGAACGTCGCGCGGGCCCCGGACGTGCGGTGAGCGCGTTCAGCCCCTCCTACGATCCGACCGATACCGGCTTCGACCACTACACCCTCGACCTCTCGCACACCGCCACCGCGGGCGCCGACGCGCTCGAGCTGGCGCGCCGGATGGGGGAGGGCCTGGTCCACCTGCACCTGGCCGACGGGCGCGGCGCCGCGCACGACGAGCACCTGGTACCCGGCGACGGCACCCAGCCGTGCGCGCAACTGTGTGAACATCTGATCGACACCGGTTTCCGCGGCCACGCGGTCGCCGAGATCAACACCCAGAATGCGCGAACCACCGCCGAACGCTCCGCGCAGCTGGCGCGCACCCTCGAGTTCGCGCGCCGCCACCTCACCGGCGCGACGCCGGACCCCCAGCCCCGCCACGCCGACCTGCCGTGACTCGCGCGCACAGCGCGGAATAGTTGCGGCTCGAGTGTGCTTGTACGCTGTACGAATTGCTGTGCCCCTCGACCAGGAGTGACGATGACGCGAGAACTCGCGACCGACGCGCCGTTCAGCCAGGTCCTCGACCTGACCGAGCTCACCACCACCGATGCCGAGACCGGCCGCTACGCCGGCGTCATCGCGCCCACCTGGACCATCGGTCCCAAGGTGCACGGCGGCACCATGGTCGCGGCCACCGCCGCCGCGGCGACCCGCTGGCTCACCGAGGCCGACGAATCCATCGCCCGGATGGCGCCCATCGCGGCCAGCACCGACTTCCTCGGCGCCCCCGACCCCGGCGAGGTCGAATACGCGGTGCGCATCCGCAAGAAGGGCCGCCAGATCTGCCTGGCCGACGTCGATCTGATCCAGAACGGCCGCACCCTCGTCCGGACCGCGTTCACCTTCGGCCACCTCGACTCCGCGGAAACCCGCTGGAGCGGTCCCGATACCGACATGCCCGCCGAGCCGAGCGATCAGGCCTTCCGGTACACCGCCGATTCGCCGATGGGCAAGATCGTGCACGTCAGCCAGGGCGCCCACATGGTGATCGACTCCACCTGGGGTGAATTCCTGCGCGGCGAGACCGGCCCGCCCCGGTTGCGGCTGTGGATCCGCCCGTTCGACGGCGACGAATCCGATCCGCGGGCGCGCGCCGCCTTCGCGATGATGGCCGCCGACATCAGCCCGCCCGTCCCGATGAACCTCGGCCACTTCGGCTGGTCGCCGACGGTCCAGATGACCACCTACCTGCGCCGCATCCCCGCGCCCGGTTGGCTGCGCGTCATCGCGACCGCCCGTGAGGTCGGTGAGCGGATGTTCGACGAGGACCACCTGGTGATCGACTCCACCGGTGCCGTCGTCGCCCAGAGTCGCCAGCTGGCCCTGATCCCGGCGGCACGCTGAGGCCACCGGGCCAACTAACCTTGTCCGCATGACGAGAATTGCGGTAATCGGTGGCGGTCGGATCGGTGAGGCGCTGGTGGCCGGATTGTTGGAATCCGGCCGGGCGACCAAGGACCTGGTCATCGTCGAGCCGCTCGCCCCGCGTGCCGCGCAGCTGGCCGAGCGTTTCAAGGTGCGGGTGAGCGGATCCGTCAGCGACGCGGTGGTCGGTGCCGACATCGTGGTCATCGCGGTCAAGCCCGGTGTGGTCGACTCGGTGCTCACCGACCTGTCCAAGGCCGACCTGGACAGCGGTAGCGACCAGGTGCTGGTCTCGCTGGCCGCCGGTGTCTCCACAGCGCGGCTCGAGTCGAAGCTACCCGCGGGCTTCGCTGTCGTCCGCGTCATGTCGAACACCCCGATGCTGGTCGGGCAGGGCATGTGTGTGCAGTCGCCCGGCCGCTATGCCAAGCCCGAGCAGCTGGAACAGGTCGGCGAGATGCTCGAAGCCGTCGGCAAGGTGGTGACGGTGCCCGAATCGCAGATGGACGCGGTCACCGCGGTGTCGGGCTCGGGGCCCGCGTACTTCTTCCTCGTCGTCGAGGCGATGGTCGATGCCGGTGTCGGGCTCGGCCTCACCAGGGAGGTGGCAGCCGAACTGGTCGTGCAGACCATGATCGGATCGGCGGCCATGCTCGACGAAACCGGGCAGAGCCCGGCCGATCTGCGGGCCGCGGTCACCTCGCCCGGCGGCACCACCGCCGCGGCGCTGCGCGAGCTGGAGCGCGGTGCGCTGCGCTCGACGTTCACCGAAGCCCTACACGCGGCCAAGCGGCGCTCTGCCGAACAGGGCGCAACGAACGAGTGACAAACGGGTACTCGGTTTGAAAACCGATTTCTCACACCCGTCGCAGTAATCCCACTGGTCCCGCTAAGCTCGTAGAAGCACGTGCGTGTCTGTTCCGCTGGTGGGGAAGCCGGCGGCGCGGGCGTGCCGGAGGTCAATGGTGCCATGATGTCTGCGAACAGAATGTCAAGTAATCCATCGGCGTCGGGCGGTGGTTCGGGTTCGCCCGCTCCGCGGGTCGGCGCCACCCCGCAAACGGTGATCGGCGGTGGCACTCAGTTTCTCACCGTCGCCGAAGTCGCCGATCTCATGCGGGTGTCGAAAATGACGGTGTACCGGCTCGTGCACTCGGGTGAACTGCCCGCGGTGCGTGTCGGACGCTCGTTCCGAGTGCACGCGAAGGCGGTGCACGACTACCTGGAGACGTCGTACTTCGACGCTGGATGACGTAGTTCGGCCAGGTACAAGGGCGGTTTCGTTGCTGCTCGGGTGCCCCGGTAGCATGGACAACTGGTTCGTGTCCGCCTGCCGGTGGCACCGTTCGTGGTGTCCGGTTGCCCCGGCGGCGCGGACGCCAAACGACGCACGTGAACACCGCGTGTGTATGCCGAGTAGAGAGAACGCGAGGAAACCCTATGGGTTCTGTGATCAAGAAGCGCCGCAAGCGTATGTCGAAGAAGAAGCACCGCAAGCTGCTTCGCCGCACGCGTGTTCAGCGGCGCAAACTCGGCAAGTAAGCCAGCGTGCCTGCGACGAGCCCGTCACCTTCGAAGGTGGCGGGCTCTCGCTGTGAAAAGCCCGGGTTTGTGAATCTCACTGTGCGGGGACGGATCATCCTCGTTAAATGCTTGTAGATCGTGACGGCGAGTGGCGCGAATGCGGCTACTCTGGTACGCGAAACACGATGAGCAGGGGGCTTTGAGTGGGGTCAGGTACGAGTTCCGATACACGGGAACGACACGCGCCGAGAGTTGTGCTGGTGACCGGAGCCAGCCGCTTCTTCGGTGGCAACGTCGCGGCACGGCTGGCTGCCGAACCCGGCGTCGAACGTGTCATCGCGGTGGACACCGTCACCCCAAGCCGTGAGCTCCGCCGAAAAATGGGTAGTGCCGAGTTCGTGCGCGCCGATATCAGGAATCCGCTCATCCGCAAGGTCGTCGAGGGCAACGACGTCGACACTGTGGTGCACGCGGCCGTGCTCACCCGTCCGCCCGCCGGTGGCGGTCGCGCGGTGATGAAGGATCTCAATGTCCTCGGCACGATGCAATTGCTCGCCGTGTGTCAGAAGGCGCCTTCGGTGCGGCGCGTGGTGGTGCGGTCGTCGTCGGCGGTGTACGGCTGCAGCGCCAAGGATCCGGCGAAATTCACCGAGGAAATGGGCGCGCGCACTCCGCCCGCGGGGTGGTTCGCGCGCGACATGATCGATATCGAGGCGCTGGTGCGTGGAATGGCGCGGCGCAGGCCCGATATTTCCGCATCGATTCTGCGTTTCGCGCCGATCGTCGGTCCGCGCCTGGCTGATCGGGGCGTGCAATATCTGCGTTCGCCGATCACCCCGACCGTTCTGGGTCGCGAAGCCCGATTGCAATTGCTGCACGAGGAAGACGCGGTCGCGGTGCTCGTGCACGCGGCGCAGCGTGCACACGGTGGAACGGTCAATATCGCCGGTGACGGCGCGCTGGCCATGTCGCAGGCGATCCGCCGGGCCGGGCGCATCGTTGCCCCGGTTCCCTTTTTCGTCTTCCGCACGGTCGGTCGCTCGCTGATGGGCCCGATCATGCGCGGATTCAGTGGCGAACAACCCGACTATTTCTACTTCGGCTGCGGGCTCGACACCACCCGTATGCGTACCGAACTCGGTTTCACCCCACGCTGGACCACGGTCCAGGCTTTCGATGATTTCATCGCGGGCGCAGCGTTGCGGCCCGTCTTCGATCCGGCTTGGATCGACGCCGCGGAACACAAACTGCTCGGCCTCATCGGGGCCGGTTCAGGAGCGCATACATGAACGAGGGAGCGAAAGTCATTCGTCTCGACGTGAATGTCGAGGCCCGACACCGACCGCAGACCCGGCGATGGCCGGATCAGCCGATGCAGGCGATGCCGGTCACCTCCCTCAGCGAGCGTCGGCCGGGAATGCCCGCGCGGCCGCCGAAGTCGCTGACCGACATCGTGCGCGATGCCGTCGGCGAGCAGATCGAACGGACCGCCGAATTCGCGCGCCGCAGGCTCACCGGGGACTACCAGGTCGACGAGTTCGGCTACGACCGGCACCTGCTGGAATCGGTCATCCTGCCCGCGCTGCGGCCGTTATCCGACTACTGGTTCCGCGTCGAAGTGGCCGGCATCGAGAACGTGCCCGCCGCCGGTGGCGCGCTGCTGGTCGCCAATCACGCGGGGACTGTGCCGATCGACGGTCTGATGCTGCAACTGGCCGTGCACGACAAGCACCCGAATCAGCGGGCGCTGCGTTTGCTGGCCGCCGATCTCATCTTCGAGATGCCGCTGCTCGGTGCGCTCGCGCGCAAGGCCGGGCACACGCTGGCCTGCCATCCCGATGCCGAGCGGCTGCTGCGCTCGGGCCACATCGCGGGTGTGTTCCCGGAAGGGTTCAAGGGCATCGGCAAGAACTACGCCGACCGGTACAAGCTGCAGCGGTTCGGCCGCGGCGGTTTCGTGTCGGCGGCGGTGCGAGCCGGGGTGCCGATCATTCCCGTGTCGATCGTCGGTTCCGAGGAGATCTACCCGAAGCTGGCCGATATCAAGCCGCTGGCCCGGCTGCTCGGGCTGCCGTATTTCCCGGTGACGCCGCTGTTTCCGCATCTGGGACTGCTCGGCGCGGTGCCGATGCCGTCGAAGTGGTACATCGAGTTCGGTGAGCCGATCGCGACCACGGCGTTCGAGCCGGAAGAGGCCGATGACCCGATGACGATGTTCGAGGTCACCGACCAGGTCCGCGAGACCATCCAGCAAACCCTGTACAAGCTGCTGGCCAAGCGCCGGAACGTGGTTATGGGCTAGTTGTCCCGGTGGCGGGCTCGTTTCCGCCTCCCCGTGTATTCAGCGGGTCGTCCGGCAGCTCGACCGGTGGCAGTCGGTCTCGCGTCCTGCGCTGGCAACGCCCGGCCTCGGCGGCCTCGGCGGGCCGGTCGCTGATCATGACCATGTCGTCGACGTGGCCATCTCGCTCATTAGTAAGTTTTGGGCAGGTGGTTGGAAACGGATTGGTACTCGCTGTCAATGTGAAATAGATCACAAAAGTTGCCTTTGAGTCGATATGGCTATTACTAATAAGCCGGTCGACATTCGATCGGTCCGGGTTGGGGGGCAAAAGGTCTAGAGGGAGTTCTTAATGTTCAAGTGCTCAACTCGCAATATTCTTCTCGGTGCACTGCCGGTGGTTGTGGCGGTCACCTTCGCTGGAAGTGGTGTCGCGTCGGCGGATGCCTACGCCGACCAGCAGGCTCAGCCGGCCACGGCGATAGCCGTCCAGGGGGACAGCTACGAGACCGCCATCGCCGAGTTTTCGTTCGGATCCGCCACCCCGGTGGGTGCAGCGATTTCGCAGGACGCCGAGCTTTCAGACGAAGGCCCTGTCTCGGAGGTGGCCGATCCCGTGGTTTCGCATGTGATCGAGGCCGAGTTGCAGGACGTCGCGACCGATCCGAAGGCCGCGAACTCCGACCCGGTGGTCAACGGTGCCCTCGCTGGTGCCGGTATCGGTGCGCTCGCCAGCCTGGTCAACTGCCTCCCGTCCGTGATCCTGTTGGGCGTGGGCTACCCGATCTGCCTCATGCTCACCGCACTCCCCCATGCGGTCGTCGGTGCCATCATCGGTGGCGTCGTCGGCCACGTGAACCCCGAGGTCATTCCGCAGGTCATGCCCTGAGAGGGCGGGTCGGCAGGTAACTGTCCCCGGCTCTGGGACTCCCGGTGCTGCTGCGTGAAAAACGCAGTCGCGCCGGGAGTCTCGCTATTTGTCGGGGATCGAGTCCGGGCGTTCTCGCCTGATCAGTGGGTTGCGATCTCAGTTGTCGCGGTGGCGGGCTACCACCGCTGCTACTGCGCCTCCAGCGGCGCCCAGTGCGAGTGCGGTGGGGACGCCGATTTTGGCTGCCTTGCGGCCGGTGCGGAAGTCGCGGATTTCCCAACCGCGGTTCTTCGCGACCTCGCGCAGGTCGGAGTCGGGGTTGATGGCGACCGCGGTGCCGACCAGCGACAGCATGGGGACGTCGTTGTGGCTGTCGGAGTAGGCGGTGCAGCGCTTGAGGTTGAGGCCTTCGCGGATGGCGAGGGTGCGCACCGCGTGCGCCTTGCCCAGCCCGTGCAGGATGTCGCCGACCAGGCGGCCGGTGAACTTGCCGTCGACACTTTCGGCGACCGTGCCGAGGGCGCCCGTCAAGCCGAGGCGTTTGGCGATCACGTTGGCGAGCTCTACCGGGGTGGCCGTAACCAGCCAGACCTGCTGGCCCGCGTCGAGGTGCATCTGGGCGAGCGCGCGGGTGCCGGGCCAGATCTTGTCGGCGATGATCTCGTCGTAGATCTCCTCGCCGAGCGCCGCGAGTTCGGCGGTGGGGCGGCCCGCGATGAAGCTGAGCGCCTTCTCCCGGCCCGAGACCATGTCGGAGGAGTTCTCCTTGCCGGTGACCCGGAACTTCACCTGCTTCCAGGCGACGTCGACCAGGTCGGAGGTCTTGAAGTACTTGCGCGCGGCCAACCCTCGGGCGAAGTGGACGATCGAGGCACCCTGCACGAGGGTGTTGTCGACGTCGAAGAACGCCGCGGCGGTGAGGTCGCGAGGGGCCTCGGGGCCCGCGTCGGCACCCTGCTCGGCGAGCTCGGCATCGTGGAGCTCGAGCGCGGCGTCGGCACTTGCCTCGCCGGCCAGGTTGGCGCGTAGCTCTTCATCACTCGGCCCGAACGGGCTGCGTGGCAGCCGTGCGAACTGTTCCTGCAGTTCCTGACCGAGGCGGCTGGGCTGCCACCGCGCAGGGAACTCCCCGAATCGCCCTGCGACGAATCCGGCCCTAGTCACCTTCGAACGTTCCGGCACCAGTACCCTCCGCTAGTCGCGCGAACCATGTCCACAGTAACCGGCTGCACCGACAACCCGCTGCGGGCTCGAGGATTAAATAGGGCTCATGACTAATCCCACATCGACGGTGACCCTGTTGACTCGCGCTGGTTGCGGCCTGTGCAGCACCGCACTGGCGCAATTGCAGACGATCTGTGGTGATTTCGGTCTCCCGGTCGCCACCATAGACGTCGACGAAGCCGCGGTCAGCGACCCGGAACTGCGTGCCGAATACGGTGATCGCCTGCCGGTGGTCCTGTTGAACGGCCGTGAACACAGCTATTTCGACGTCGACGAGCCCCGTTTGCGGGCCGACCTGAGCCGGATCGCTGGTCGCGACGGAAAATGAGGCCGAATTCACCGACTTTGTGAACGCCTGCACAAGCGGTTACGGTGGTGACACGCAATCCGCACCGCCCCTGGCACGCAGCGGCGGTGGCCGGGTTTGTACCGCCCCTATGGCACCGGTCGCGCTCTCGTAATCGCAGCGACCCACACCGGTGAACGAAACAGAGGAACCGGACCGCGATCAGGCCCGGAACGAGGAGCCGACGACGTGACAGAGCAGCACGAGACGCCGAGTGGCGTCTCCGGCAAGGCTCTTGTGCGGGACATTCCGCAGGCCACGGTGACTCGTCTCGCTACCTATCTCCGTGTTCTCGCCGGGTTGGCCGACGAGGGTGTAGTCATCGTATCGAGTGAGGAACTCGCTGTCGCGGCGGGTGTCAATTCGGCGAAGCTGCGCAAGGATCTTTCCTTCCTCGGACCCAACGGTGTGCGGGGTGTCGGCTATGACGTAGCCAAGTTGCGCACCAGGATCGAAGATGTGCTCGGACTGTCGCAGGGACATCGGGTAGTGCTGATCGGCGCGGGCAATCTGGGCCGCGCTCTGGTCGGTTACGGCGGATTCGGGGTACGAGGCTTCACCGTGGTCGGGATCTTCGACAACGACCCTTCGGTGATCGGTCAGTCGTACGCCGGTCTCGTCGTGCGCGATGTCGAGCAGCTGACCGGCCAGATCCCGGCGCTCGCGCCGACGATCGCCGTGGTGGCCGTGCCAGACGAGGCCGCCCAGGACGTGTGTGACCGGCTCGTCGCCGCCGGACTGCCGTCGATTCTGAGCTTCGCGCCACTGGAACTGCGCGCGCCCGCCCACGTGCAGGTTCGCCGCGTAGACCTGGCGATGGAACTGCAGATGCTGTCCTTCGACGCCGCCCGCAACGACGCGACCGCCCTGCCCGAGGTCGCCGAGGTCGGCTCCGGCCGGGTCGCGCGCCGGGTACCGCCGCCAAGCCATCTCACGCACGCCGCACCGGTCGAACCGGCCCGTGGCAGGCCAGCGCGTCGCACCGCGCCGCACTCGGCCACCCCCCACTCGGCAACGGAGCCAAGCACCAAGGGATCGGTGATCACGCCATGAGCGAGCGCCAGCGAGCGAATCAGCAACACCGCGTGCGGACGCGCATGACGAAACCGGGCGGCGGCGAGGTGCGGTCATGAGCGTTCTTCTCGTCGGTATTTCGCATCGGAGTGCCCCGGTCTCGGTGTTGGAGAAGGTCGCGATCAGTGACTCCGATCGGCCGAAGCTGGTGGATCGGCTGCTCGCCTCGAGCCATGTGTCCGAGGCGATGATCGTCTCCACCTGTAACCGGGTAGAGGTCTACGCGGTGGTCGACGCCTTCCACGGCGGCCTCGGTGAGGTGAGCGAGCTGCTCACCAAGCATTCCGGACTGCCGCTGGGCGATCTGACCAGGCACGCGTACGTGCGCTACAGCGAAGCCGCGGCCGAGCATCTGTTCGCGGTCGCCAGCGGCCTCGACTCGATGGTCGTCGGCGAGCAGCAGGTGCTCAGCCAGATTCGCAGTGCCTATGCCAGCGCCGATGGGCAGCAGGCTGTCGGGCGCACGCTGCACGAGCTGGCGCAGCACGGGTTGCGAGTCGGCAAGCGGGTGCATTCGGAGACCGGGATCGACCGGGCCGGAGCCTCGGTGGTGTCGGTGGCGCTGGACCGGGCGCGCGGAATTGTCGGCGATCTCGCCGGGCGGACCGCGGTGGTGGTCGGTGCGGGCGCGATGGGCGGACTCGCTGTCGCGCATCTGTCGCGGGCCGGGATCGGGCGCATCATCGTCGTCAACCGGACCCTCGAACGCGCACAGCGCCTCGCCGAAACCGGGCGCGCCATGCACGGTGTCGATGCCGAAGCGGTCGAGATGTCGCGGCTCACCGAGGCCATGGCGGGCACCGATGTCGTGATCACCTGTACCGGCGCGGTCGGGTCCGTGGTGACCCTGGCCGACACCCATCGCGCGCTCGCGGACCGGGCGCGCACCGACGCCGCCGAGCGTCCGCTGGTCTTCTGCGATCTCGGCCTGCCCCGCGACGTGGAGCACGCCGTCGCAGGCCTGCCCGGCGTCGCCGTGATCGACATCGAATCGCTGCAGCGCGATCCGGCCGCGGGTGCCGCGGCCGACGACACCGCCGCCGCGCGCCTCATCGTCGCCGACGAACTCGCCAAATACCTTGCCGGGCAACGCATGGCGGAGGTCACCCCCACGGTGGCCGCACTGCGTCAGCGTGCCGCCGATGTGGTGGAGGCCGAACTGCTCCGCCTCGATTCGCGGCTGCCCGACCTGGCCGACCCGGCCCGCGACGAGGTGGCGCGCACGGTGCGCCGCGTCGTCGACAAGCTGCTGCACGCGCCGACGGTGCGGGTGAAACAGCTGGCATCGACGCCGGGCGGCGACAGCTACGCCGAAGCGTTGCGTGAGCTGTTCGAACTGAAACCCGGTGCGGTACAAGCGGTTGCCGCTCCGATGGAGGTCGCCGCGGGCGAGTCCGCGCTGGCCGACGACTTCACCGCAGGCCACCTCGGCGATGGGCCGTCACGCTTGACCGAGTCAAGACCCGACACAGGCAGCATGCGAAACCACGCAGCGCCGCTCGGGCATGCGCAGGAGGAAACCGCATGACCACGACAGTGCAGGAAGAGGACACCGTGACCGCAGGCAGCACCAGTGCGCCGTGGCGGATCGGCACGCGCGGCAGCCTGCTCGCGCTGACACAGGCGGGCACCATCCGTGATGCGCTGATCGCGGCGGGGCAGCCCGCCGAACTGGTGGTCATCAAGACACCGGGCGATCTGTCGTCGGATCCGGTGCAGAAGATCGGTGTCGGTGTATTCACCTCCGCGCTGCGCGACGAGCTCGCCGCGGGCGGCATCGACATCGCGGTGCATTCCTATAAGGACCTCCCCACCGCGCAGGACCCGCGCTTCACCATCGCCGCTATCCCGCCCCGCGAGGACCCGCGCGACGCGCTGGTGGCTCGCGACGGCATGGTGCTCGGCGAGTTGCCCGCCGGTGCCCGCGTGGGAACCTCGGCCCCGCGCCGTGCCGCGCAGCTGCGCGCACTCGGTCTCGGCCTCGACATCCTTCCGCTGCGCGGCAATATCGACTCCCGCCTGCGCAAGGTGAGCGAGGGCGAACTCGATGCCATCGTCATCGCCCGCGCCGGCCTGTGCCGGATCGGGCGCACCGACGCGATCACCGAATCGCTCGAACCCGTGCAGATGCTGCCCGCCCCCTCGCAGGGTGCCCTCGCGGTCGAATGCCGCAGTGACGACCCGCAATTGATCGAGATACTCGCCGGTCTGGACGATGCCGCGACCAGAGCCGCGGTGCTCGCCGAGCGTTCGCTGCTCGGTGAGCTCGAGGCAGGCTGCACCGCACCGATCGGAGCGCTCGCCGAGATCGTCGAGTCGATCGACGAGGACGGCCGGATCTTCGACGAACTCTCGCTGCGCGGCTGTGCCGCCGCGATCGACGGCTCCGACGTTCTGCGCGCCTCGATCGTCGGCGCGCCGAGCGACGCGGCCGAACTCGGTCGCACGCTGGCGCGCGAACTGCTGGACCTGGGTGCTCGCGCATTGCTGAGCGTCACAGACGAACCGGCGCCCACCGACTTCACTAATTCCAGCCCGATGGAGAACAACCGATGAGCAGCAGCCGAGCTACCAAGAAGCAACCAGGGCGGATCCTCTTCGTCGGATCCGGCCCCGGCGACCCGGCCCTGCTGACCGTGCGTGCCCGTGAGGTGCTCGAGCGGGCGATGCTGGCGTTCACCGATCCCGATGTCGACAAGGGCGTGCTCGCCCTGATCGGCATCGCCCACGAGGTGGGCGAGGACGGCGAGAGCCCGGTCGACGTGCGGCCCGCCCTCGGCGAACCCGCCGAGGTGGCCAAAACGCTGATCGCCGAGGCGCGCAACGGTCACGACGTGGTCCGCATCGTCACCGGCGACCCGTTGACCACCGATTCGGTGATCAACGAGGTCAACGCCGTCACGCGTTCGCACATGGTGTTCGAGGTGCTGCCCGGCCTGCCCAACGGCTCGGCCGTGCCCAGCTACGCGGGCATCGCGCTCGGCTCCGGGCACACCGAGGCCGATGTGCGCGGCGAGGTCGACTGGTCGGCGCTGGCCGCCGCCCCCGGCCCGCTGGTGCTGCACGCCACCTCCGGACACCTCGCCGAGACCGCGAGCGCGCTGGTGGAACACGGTCTTGCGCCGCAGACTCCGGTCGCGGTGACCGTGCGTGGCACCACCCGTCAGCAGCGCACCATCGAGGCCACGCTGGCCTCGCTGAACAACGCCGCTTCCGAGCTGGTCGGCCCGTTGGTGGTCACCGTCGGCAAGGAAGTCGACAAGCGCGCCAAGATGTCGTGGTGGGAATCGCGTGCCCTCTACGGCTGGACCGTGCTCGTTCCGCGCACAAAGGATCAGGCGGGCGAGATGAGTGAGCGGCTCGTCACCCACGGCGCGATCCCGATCGAGGTGCCGACCATCGCGGTGGAGCCGCCGCGTAGCCCCGCCCAGATGGAACGGGCGGTCAAGGGCCTGGTCGACGGGCGCTACCAGTGGGTGGTGTTCACCTCCACCAACGCTGTGCGCGCGGTGTGGGAGAAGTTCGCCGAGTTCGGTCTCGACGCTCGCGCGTTCTCCGGTGTGAAGATCGCCTGTGTCGGTGAGGCCACCGCGGAGAAGGTGCGCTCCTTCGGCATCAACCCCGAACTGGTGCCCAGCGGCGAACAGTCCTCCGAGGGCCTGCTCGCAGACTTCCCGCCCTACGACGACGTTTTCGACCCGGTGAACCGGGTGCTGCTGCCGCGCGCCGACATCGCCACCGAGACCCTGGCCGAGGGTCTGCGTGAGCGCGGCTGGGAGATCGACGACGTCACCGCCTACCGCACGGTGCGCGCCTCGCCGCCGCCCGCGGAGACCCGCGAGATGATCAAGACCGGCGGCTTCGACGCGGTGCTGTTCACCTCGTCCTCCACGGTCCGCAACCTGGTGGGCATCGCGGGCAAGCCGCACGCTCGCACCATCGTGGCCTGCATCGGCCCGAAGACCGCCGAGACCGCGATCGAGTTCGGTCTGCGCGTGGACGTGCAGCCCGAGTCGGCACAGGTGGGCCCACTGGTGGAGGCGCTGGCCGAGCACGCGTCGCGCCTGCGCGCCGAGGGCCTGCTGCCGCCGCCGCGCAAGAAGAGCCGCCGCAGCAGCAGCCGCTGATCTGCGCAGATACCCCGAAAGCCCGCCCGCAACGGCGGGCTTTCGGCGTATCAGGGTCATCGGCTGTAGCGCAGCAGCGTGCGCACCAGACGACAGGTTGCATCCGACGGCGGGCGGATGTCGATCTTCTCGGCGGTGCGCCGAATCGTCTCGTTGGTGGCCTGATTGGGTAGGTACACACCGGAATCCAGCAGGGCGATCGTCAACCGCATGGCCTTGAGCCGACGATTGTGCGCCACGTACCAGCGGCGCGGACGGCCCGCGGGCAGTCGCTTCTTCTCGAGCGGCACGTACGGCGCGGTGATGAAAGTGGTCTGAGCGGCAATGGCATTCATTCGGCGTCCTCCCGTTGCGTTTGGGTCCCGCCCCCGATCGTCGGAACCCTCGAACACGCTTTCGATTATAGCGAGGGGTACCGACAGGTTTCGGTGATCTCGCGCGGAAGCCATTGAGCTCCAGTGGGTTTCGATGTTATTCACAGGTTCGCCGGGCCCGGTCGCCGACCTCGACGCAGCGCTGCCGGTGGTGATTCACCAGTTGCTGTCGGACCGCTGTGGTCTAGTAGCAACGCAACCCGAGGAGAGGCGATGACGGTGGACGAGATCGGCAAGCGGCTCGGCGCGCACGTCGCCGCGGACGAACTGCTGGGTCTCGCCTGGCTCATCGCGGCAGGCGACGACGTAACCACCGGCGCCATCGGCCATTTCGACACCGCACGCGAAATACCTGTCCGTACCGACACGATCTTCCGGATCTCCTCGATGACCAAACCGCTCACGGCGGTCGCGGCCTCGATCCTGATCGAGGACGGCGTACTCGACCCGACCGAACCGGTCGACAGGCTGCTTCCCGAACTCGCCGACTTACGGGTGCTCGCGAACCCCGCCGCCGAAGTCACCGACACGGTCGCGGCGAACCGCCCGATCACCGTCGACGACCTACTCACCTTCCGCCTCGGCTGGGGCATGGATTTCGCCGACTTCTCACCCAAACCACTCGACGCCGCCTGGAGCGACCTCGACCTCGGTTGGGGCCCGCCGACACCCGCGCGCATGTTGCCCCCGGACACCTGGCTACGACAACTCGGCACCTTGCCCCTGCAATATCAGCCCGGCGAACGCTGGCTCTATCACGTCGGCGCATCGATCCTCGGCATCCTGGTCGCCAGGGCAGCGGGCAAACCGCTCTCGGAATTCCTGGCCGACCGTGTCCTGCGCCCACTCGGCATGACCGATACCGGTTTCTCCGTCCCGCCGGACAAGCTGGCCCGCTTCGGCCCGCACTACGCGGACATCGACGGCACCCGCACCGTCTTCGACCCGGCAGACGGCCAATGGAGCACCCCACCCGCCTTCGAAGGCGGCGGCGACGGCCTGGTCTCCACCCTCGCCGACTACCACCGCTTCGCCCGCATGCTGCGCGGCGGCGGCGAACTCGACGGCACCCGCGTCATGTCCGAACAGGCCGTCACCGCCATGACCACCAACCACCTCACCCCTGAGCAACTGTCCCGCGGCGGCCCGAGTCCCGACGGCAGCGCGGGCTGGGGATACGGCGTCGGCGTCCAATTGCGCGACCTCCCCGCCGGTCCCCGCGCAGGTGCCTACGGCTGGGACGGCGGCCTCGGCTCGACCTGGTCCAACGACGGCCCGGTAACAGCGATCCTGCTGACCAACCAGGCATGGAGTTCCGCCGGTCCGTCACCGATCTTCGCTACCTTCGAGCAGATTCTGGGCGAACTGGCCCGCGGATCCGACCCGATATAGGCGCTGCGGCGACCAACTGGCGACAGGCGTATTCTGCGGGCTATGACCGCTTTCGACCGCCCGCGGCGGTTGCGTAGGACACCCGCATTGCGTCGGCTCGTCGCCGAAACCACGCTGCAGCCGCGTCAGCTCGTGCTGCCGATGTTCGTCGCCGACGGCCTCGACGAGCCGCGGGAGATCAGCTCGATGCCGGGGGTGTATCAGCACTCACTGGACTCCCTGCGCAAGGCCGCGGCGGAGTCGGTGGCCGCCGGGGTCGGCGGGCTGATGCTGTTCGGGGTGCCGCTGCAGGAGGACAAGGACGCGACCGGTTCGCAGGCCAGTGATCCGAACGGAATCCTGAATCGTGGGCTGCGCGCGCTGGCCGAAGAGGTCGGCGACGCGACGGTCATCATGGCCGATACCTGTCTCGACGAATTCACCGATCACGGCCACTGCGGGGTGATCGGGACCGACGGCGCTGTCGACAACGACGCCACCCTGCACCGCTATGTGGAGATGGCGCTGTCACAGGCCGAAGCGGGCGCCGATCTGCTCGGGACCAGCGGCATGATGGACGGCCAGGTCGGCGCGATCCGGCGCGGACTCGACGCGGTCGGCAGCACCGACACCGCCATCCTCGCCTACGCGGCCAAGTACGCCTCGGCCTTCTACGGCCCGTTCCGCGAGGCCGTCGGCTCGTCGCTGGAAGGCGATCGCCGCACCTACCAGCAGGATCCGGCCAACCGCCGCGAATCGCTGCGCGAACTCGACCTCGACCTCGCCGAGGGCGCCGACATCGTGATGGTGAAGCCCGCGATGTCCTACCTCGACATCCTGCGCGACGTCGCCGATCGCTCGACGGTTCCCGTCGCGGCCTATCAGATCTCCGGCGAGTACGCGATGATCACCGCCGCCGCCGAGCGTGGCTGGATCGACCGCAGGGCCTCGATCCTGGAGTCGCTGATCGGCATCCGGCGGGCAGGCGCGGACATCGTGCTCACCTACTGGGCGACCGAGGCAGCACACTGGCTGTCGTGATCGTTCCACCGAACAAACCCGAAACCCTTCCCATGCCGGAAGACGTCGGCACCGCCCGTCAATTGTGGTGGGCAATCGCAGGCCTCGGTGTCGTCTACACCCTGGCCAGCGTCATCACCATGACCGGGGAGCGCGACAAGCTCAGCAAGCAGTTCCTCGACGAGATGCACAAGTCGGATCCGAACTTCCCGGCGTCCACCGTCGACGTCATGGTGCTGGTGGCGTTCGCGCTGACCGCGCTGGTCGGCGTGCTGCTGGCCGGGGTCACCGTGGCCATCGCCCATCAGCTCGGCCGCGGCAAGAGCTGGGCGCGCACGGTGCTCACGGTCGTCGCGATCTGGCTCGGACTCGGTGCGATCGCGACCATGTTCACCTTCTCCGCCGTCGCCAATCCCGCGACGATCGTGGCGGGTGGCTCGGCGATCGTGCAGGGCGTGCTGGCCGCGGGTGCCGCGTTCCTGAGCTACCGGCCGGAGTCGACGAAGTACTTCCAGTCCAACCGGAAGTGACACTGCGCAGTGTATGGTGAGGATTATCACACCGGCTGAACGCCGGGGGAGCGGAGGCAATGATGCGCGTGGTGATCGAGCAACCACACAGCCTGCGACGCGACCTGTTGGTCATCGGGTTGATGGTTGTGCTCACCATCGCGGTCATCGCGCTGATTCTGGCACCGAGCCTGGTCGGCTGATTCGATCTAGCCCCTGGCAGGATCTCAGGAATGAGACGCTGGATCGCGCTGTTCGAACTCGGCTTCGCCGTGCTCTTCCTGGCTTGCGCGGTCGTCAGTTGGCGTGCCGCACGGCGCACGACCGAATTCGCGGGCACCGATGAGCACCCAGGGTTCGCGGCGGTGCGCTATGTGCCGCCGTTGCTGCTGCTCGCCTGCGCGTTGGTGACTGTGAGCGGGGTGCTGGTGATCGATGCCGTCACCAGGATCTATCGCAGATCTGTAGCACGGCGCGGCGTCGAACCGATGATCTAGAGGAAGCCGAATTCCGATGTGCGCGTGGGGGTTCGGGACGCGAGTTCGCACCGCGGGCTCCCTCGAGGAGGAATCGATGACCAGACTGACCGCAGGAATCTGTACCGTCGCCGCCGCCGTGGCGACGATCGCGCTGGCCGTGGCGCCCGCTCAGGCGGCCGCCGGCCTGCCGCTCACCCCGATGATCGCCGAGCCGGCCGCCGACGGTTTCGCCCCGGAGACCGGCTCGAGCGGGATCTACAACGGCATCATGTGCCAGCTGCACACGATCTCCGCCGAAGTGCCCTGCATGTACACCTGATCAGCCGGTCCACTGCTGATAGACGTCGACGACGCGGCCGCCGCGCGTGCCGGGCGCGTTCAGGAAAATGGTGACGGTGCCGTCGGGATGAGCCGCCGCTTCCGTCACCACCTGGCGCAAGGTGGCACGGATGCCGCCGTCGGCGTCACGGTACAGATCGGTATCGGTGTGTAGACCCGCGCCGATCCGATTGGCGGGCACCATCATCGCGGTGATCGCCGGAATCGGCCCCGACCCGAGTGCCACGGTCTCCTCGTGGCTGAGCTGGGCACCGATCCGATCGGGCTGGGCCTGTGGTGCGAAGGCGGTGGCCGAACCCGCGCCGAGTAGCACTCCCACCGCGACGAACCCCGTGCCAAGGGCAGTGCTGGTGACGCCGAAAAGCATGAAATACCCTCTCGCTGATAACTGATTTCCCGGTGGCTCAGGTGCTGAGCCGCCCGGAGCGTAGTCGCAGGCCAATGGGCCTAGATCGAATTCTTTCGCCGATAGGGGCGGCGTGTCGGGCGTGTCGTCGGTGGGTCGCTGCGGTCTGGGTCACTGTGCTCCACCCTGTCGTCCGGCGTGCCGAGGCGAACTGAGACACTGGAATCCGTGAGTCTTACGCAGGTACCGGTTTCGGCCCAGCTCTTCGAGCGGGCGGCCGCCGTGATCCCGGGTGGCGTCAATTCCCCGGTTCGTGCGTTCAATTCGGTGGGCGGTACGCCGCGGTTCTTCACCTCCGCGAGTGGCTACACGCTCATCGACGCCGATGGCAACGACTACGTCGATCTGGTGTGTTCGTGGGGTCCGATGATCCTCGGTCACGCCCACCCCGCCGTCGTCGAGGCCGTGCAGAAGGCCGCGACCAGTGGACTCTCGTTCGGCGCGCCGACCGAGGCCGAGATCGAGCTGGCCGAGGCCATCGCCGCCCGCGTCGATCCCGTCGAGCGGGTGCGCCTGGTGAACTCCGGTACCGAGGCCACGATGAGCGCGGTCCGCTTGGCCCGCGGCTTCACCGGCCGATCCAAGATCATCAAATTCTCCGGTTGCTACCACGGCCATGTCGACGCGCTGCTGGCCGACGCGGGCTCCGGCGTGGCGACGCTGGGTCTGCCGACCTCGCCCGGCGTCACCGGTGCGCAAGCCGCCGACACCATCGTGCTGCCCTACAACGACCTCGCCGCCGTCGCCGCCGCCTTCGAGGCGCACCCCGGTCAGATCGCGTGCGTCATCACCGAGGCCGCCGCGGGCAATATGGGCGCGGTCGCGCCGCTGCCCGGTTTCAACGAGGGCCTGCGCACCCTGGCGCACGACAACGGCGCGTTGCTGATCATGGACGAGGTGATGACCGGTTTCCGGGTCAGCGCGTCGGGTTGGTACGGCCGTGAGGGCGTCGCCGGTGACCTCTACACCTTCGGCAAGGTGATGAGCGGTGGCCTGCCCGCCGCCGCGTTCGGCGGTCGCGCCGAGATCATGAACAACCTCGCCCCGCTCGGTCCGGTCTATCAGGCGGGCACGCTGTCCGGTAACCCCGTCGCCGTCGCGGCGGGCCTTGCGACACTGCGCGCCGCCGACGCCGAGGTGTACGCGGCGCTGGACCGCAATGCCGATCGTCTCGGCTCGCTGTTCGCGAAAGCCCTGACAGAGGCCGGTGTCGAGCATCAAGTCCAGTTCGCAGGCAATATGGTGAGCGTGTTCTTCGCCGAGCGCCCGGTGACCGACTACGCCGCCGCCAAAGCGAGCCAGACCTGGCGCTACCCTGCCTTCTTCCACGCCCTGCTCGACGCGGGCGTGTACGCGCCGCCGAGCGCGTTCGAGGCATGGTTCGTCTCCGCGGCACTCGACGAGGACGCGTTCGACCGTATCGCCGCCGCTCTGCCCGCCGCCGCCCTCGCGGCCGCGGCCGCAACCCCCGAAGGATCCCCAGCGTGAGCTCCGACCAGCCCGACGCAGAATTCGCCCTAGCCCCGGCGGATAGCGACGAGGCGCCCCATCCTGCCCCCGCCGCCGCGCCGCCCGCCCTCGACGACGACCCGTCGAGCGTCGAAACCATCGTGCACGTGCTGCGCCACGGCGAGGTGCACAACCCGAACGGCATCCTGTACGGCCGCCTGCCCGGCTTCAGTCTGTCGGTGGCCGGTCGCTCGCAGGCCGGTGCCGTCGCCCGCTCGCTGGCCGATCACGACATCGCGATGGTGATCGCCTCCCCGCTGCAGCGCGCCCAGGAGACCGCGGCGCCGATCGCGGCCGCGCACGACGTGATCGTGCGCACCGACGAGAACCTGATCGAGGCGGGCAACACCTTCGAGGGTCTTCGCGTCTCCGTCGGTGACGGTGCCCTGCGCAAGCCGAGGCACTGGTGGAAGCTGCGCGACCCGTTCACCCCGTCGTGGGGCGAGCCGTACCTGCAGATCGCGCATCGCATGCTCGCCGCGGTGAACAAGGCCCGTGTCGAGGCCGCCGGTCACGAGGTGGTGCTGGTCTCGCATCAGCTGCCCGTGTGGACACTGCGCCGATTCCTGCAGGGCCAGCGGTTGTGGCACGACCCGCGCAACCGGCAGTGCTCGCTCGCATCGCTGACCTCGCTGGTCTACCACGGCGACACGCTGGTCGACATCGTCTATTCCGAGCCAGCGGGCGCGTCGGATCCGTCGGTACACGGCGCATGACTCGCTTGTCCTCATCGGGATCCGCCCGTGGCCGTCGGCCGCGGGCGCTGACCGCCGTTCTGTCCGCCGTGCTGGTGATCGTCGCCGCGGCGGGCTGTTCGACGGGTACCGATGCGGTTGCCACCGGTGGCGGGACCTTCGAATTCGTCTCACCCGGTGGTAAAACGGAGATCTACTACGATCCACCCGCGACGCGCGGGACGATCGGCACGCTCTCGGGGCCCGACCTGATGAACGAGGGAAAGACCGTTTCGGTCAGCGATTTCCCGAACCAGGTCGTGGTCGTGAACCTGTGGGGACAGTGGTGTGGCCCGTGCCGCGCCGAGTCGCCCGCTCTGGAAAAAGTCTTCGCGGCGACCAAAGATCAAGGCGTCGCGTTCCTGGGGATCAACGTCCGCGACCATCAGCGCGACAAAGCCCAGGACTTCGTAGTGGACAACAAGATCGAATACCCGTCCATCTACGACCCGTCGATGCGAACCTTGCTCGCCCTCGGCGGAAACTTTCCCACCAGTGTTATTCCGACCACGTTGATCCTGGATCGTCAGCACCGGGTCGCCGCGGTCTTCCTTCGCTCGCTATTGGCAGAAGACCTACAGCCCGTGGTCGAGCGCATCGCCGCCGAGGAGAAGCAGTGAGCCGTCGTCGTCCTGGAAATCTGACCGCGTGTCGCCCCCGTCAGGGTGCTCGCCGCATGGGTGCGGGCTGGACGGTCGATGACCGTTGGGCCGGCATCGCGACCGTCCCGCGCAGTGTCGCCGGTGCCGGTCTGTTCGATTTCGGCCCCGCTGAACCGGCCGAGACCGAGCGAACTCTGTCGTTGCCGCGCGACGAGCAGCATGACGAGGACAGCACCGAGTGATGGTGCTCGCCGCAGTCGGGGATTCCTTCCAGCAGACGGCGGCATCGGGTCCGCTACTGCTGGCGCTGGGAGCCTGCCTGCTCGCGGGCCTGGTGTCGTTCGCTTCACCGTGTGTCGTGCCGCTCGTCCCCGGCTATCTGTCGTATCTGGCCGGGCTGGTCGGTGCCGAGGGGCCGCCTGCCACCAACGCGCAGGCGAGCACGCTCACCGCACAACGCCGTAGCGCGAAGTTGCGGGTGGCCGGTGCCGCCGGGCTGTTCGTCGCCGGGTTCACGGTGGTGTTCGTGCTGGCCACAGCCACTGTTTTCGGCGTGATCCAGACCCTCAATGTGAATCGGGAACTGCTGCAGCGCATCGGCGGTGTGGTGACGATCCTGATGGGTCTGGTGTTCATCGGTCTGGTCCCCGCCCTACAGCGCGACACGCGGATGGAGCCGCGCAGGCTCACCAGCATCCTCGGCGCGCCGCTGCTCGGCGGGGTGTTCGCGCTCGGCTGGACGCCGTGTCTCGGGCCGACGCTGTCCGGTGTGATGGCGGTGTCCGCGGGCACCGAGGGCACCACCGCCGCGCGCGGCGTGACATTGATCGTCGCCTACTGCCTCGGCCTCGGGCTGCCCTTCGTGGTGCTGGCCTTCGGGTCGGCCGGTGCGTTGCGCGGGGTCGGCTGGTTGCGGCGAAATTCGCGCACCATTCAGGTTGTCGGGGGTCTTCTGCTCGTCGCTGTCGGCGTCGCGCTGGTCACGGGGGCATGGGATCAGTTCGTCGGCTGGGTGCGTGACGGGTTCGTCTCCGAGGTGACTCTTCCGATCTGATGACTGACACGCTGACCACTCCGACCACCCCCACCCCGCCCGTCCGGCAGTCGCTGCCGGGCCGGGCCTGGGCCCTGGTCCGGAATTCCTGGCGCGGCCTGACCAGCATGCGCACCGCACTGGTGCTGCTGTTCCTGCTCGCACTCGCCGCCATCCCCGGCGCCCTGCTGCCGCAACGCAGTCTGAACACGCAGAAGGTCGAGCAGTACATCGCCGACCGCCCGACGCTCGGCCCGTGGATGGACCGGGTCGAGCTGTTCGACGTGTTCGGCAGCTTCTGGTTCACCGCCATCTACGTGTTGCTGTTCATCTCGCTGGTCGGTTGCATCCTGCCGCGCTGCTGGGACCACTACCAGGCGCTGCGCACCCCGCCGGTGCCCGCGCCGCGCAACCTCGGCCGATTGCCGCATCACTTCAGCGAGACCGACGACCGCACTCCTGACGAGGTGATCGAGGCCGCCAAGGCTTCGTTGCGTGGGTGGCGGACCGAGGTTCGCCCCGGTCAGCGCGACGGCGAGGTGACGCTGTCCGCGGAGAAGGGCTATCTGCGCGAGTTCGGCAACCTGGTGTTCCACCTGTCGCTGGTGGGACTGCTGGTCGCGATCGCGCTGGGCAAGCTGCTCGGCTACGAGGGCAATGTCATCGTGATCGCCAACAACGGTCCCGGCTTCTGCACCACCTCGCCCGCGGTGTTCGACTCCTTCCGGGCGGGCAATACCAATGACGGCACCGGCATGACGCCGCTGTGCATCAAGGTGAAGGACTTCAAGGCCGACTACCTGCCCACCGGCCAGGCAGAGATGTTCCACTCGAACATCGAATATCAGGCGGGTGCGGATCTCGCCACCGACACCTGGCGCAGCACCGAGCTCCAGGTGAACCACCCGTTGCGGGTCGCCGGTGACCGCGTTTACCTACAGGGACACGGCTTCGCGCCCACGTTCACGGTCACCTTCCCCAACGGGCAGACCCGCACCGAGACCATCCAGTGGCGGCCCGACGACGCCCAGACCTTCCTGTCCAGCGGTGTGCTGCGCATCGACCCGCCCGGTGGCATGTACGCCACCGACGAGGAACGCAGGCAGAACCAGATCGCCATCGAAGGCCTGTTCGCGCCGACCGCGATGTTCCACGGCAGCCTGCTCACCTCGGCGTTCCCCCGGATGGACGATCCGGCGGTCGCGGTCGACGTCTATCGCGGCAACACCGGCCTCGACACCGGTCGCTCGCAGTCGCTGTTCTCGCTGGACCCGGAGATGATCAAGCAGGGTCGGCTGACCAAGGAAGCGCGGGTCAACCTGCGTCCCGGCGAGTCGACCACGTTGCCGAGCGGGGCGAAGGTCACCTTCGACGGCGCCCAGGAATTCGTCAACCTGCAGGTCTCGCACGACCCCGCCCAGCAGTGGGTGCTGGTGAGCGCGCTGACGATGATGGCCGGTCTGCTGGTGTCGCTGTTGCTGAAACGGCGGCGGATCTGGATCCGGGCGTACCCGGCCGACACCGCGGCGGGTACCGTGGGTCAACGACGCGCCGTAGTAGAAATGGGCGGCCTGGCCAGAAGCGATCAAGCCGGCTGGGGTGCCGAATTCGATCGACTGCGCACACGGCTGCTCGGAGCGCAGAACTGATGCGAACCAGGGCACACGCACTCGACATGGAGACGGAATCCTGATGCAGATCGACGAAACGCTGGCACGGTATAGCGACTTCGCGTTCATGTCGGCCATGACGGTCTACGCGCTGGCCACGGTCCTGTTGATCGTGCAGTACGCCTCGGCGCGGACCAAGCAGGTCGCCGCGCGCGAACTCGTCCCGGCGGGTGATCCGGGGTTGCCCGGCCGTATCGAGACCCCGCAGGCCAGACCGCTGGGCGAACGCCTCGGCAACATGGCCTTCTCGGTGCTGCTGGTCGGCGCGGTACTGCACATCGGCTCGATCGTGCTGCGCGGCTTCGCGACCCACCGCTTCCCGCTGGGCAACATGTACGAGTTCACCACCATGGCCACCGCGGCCGCCGTGGTGATCGGCCTGATCTTCCTGCGCGACCAGCGCTATCGCGCCATGTGGGCGTTCCTGCTGGTTCCCGTGCTGATCCTGATGTTCCTGGCAGGCACGGTCCTCTACGCCGACGCCGCCCCCGTTGTCCCCGCACTCCGCTCGTTCTGGCTGCCGATCCACGTCACCATCGTCAGCATCGGCAGCGGCGTCTTCCTGGTCTCCGGCGTAGCCAGCCTGCTCTACCTGTTCCGCATGCGTCAGCCCGCGGGCGAGGAATCCACCAACATCCTCGGCACCATCGCGCGTCGTCTCCCCGACGCCCGCACCCTCGACCAACTCGCCTACAAAACCACCATCATCGGCTTCCCCCTCTTCGGCGCAGGCGTCATCCTCGGCGCCATCTGGGCCGAAGCCGCCTGGGGCCGCTTCTGGGGCTGGGACCCCAAAGAAACCTGCTCCTTCATCGCCTGGGTCCTCTACGCCGCCTACCTCCACGCCCGAGCCACTTCCGGCTGGCGAGACACCAAGGCAGCCTGGATCAACATCGCCGGCTTCGTAGCGATGCTGTTCAACCTCTTCATCATCAACATGGTGATCAGCGGCCTGCACAGCTATGCCGGATTGAACTGAGCGCTCAGCCCATCCGGTCTACAGCCGAGGCGTACAGCCGTCGGGGGATGCCGGCCTGCCTGGATCGCGGACATACGTAAGGCCCAGGGCTCGGAAGAGCTTCTGGGCCTTCGGTGTTCGGAACCGCTGATCAGCAGTAGTAGCAGATCTTGTTGGCGGGGAGTTCTACGTGGCAGTTCAGGCAGACCGGTTTGCGGAGTGGTTCGGGCTTGGGGATGGCCGCGGTGCGGCGGGCTGCGGAAGGGCGTTTGACGGCTGCCTCGGCGGCTTCGGCGGTGGCCAGGTCCTGGGAGGTGGACTGGCGGATGGCGGCGACCTTCGGGGGGAGGGTGGGCAGGCCGCCGTCGGCGGGGAGGTCGGTGGCGTAGTGCTGGTAGCACTGCCAGCGGGCGGCGGCGGCGTGCATTTCGAGGTCGTCGGGGATGGGCAGGCCCGCGAGTTCGAGGATGTAGCGGTAGCCGGTGCCGACGGTCTGGTTCTTGCGCACACACAGCGCACTCAGCGGCGGCTCGTTGTTCTTGTGACAGTGCTCGGCGACCTTGTCCAGCACGACGGGCAGCCAGTGCTGCCACTTCACCGCGGTGCGGATGCCGGATTCTTCCTGGACCAGCTCGGCCAGCTCGGTGTTGACGATGAAGTTGTTGAAACTGGTGGCGGTATCGGCCAGCACCTCGTGTGCGGCGCGAGTCCACTCCAACCGTGCCTCGGTGAACGTCACGGCGCTGCCGTCGGCCGCGCGCCAAGTGGTCGGGACAGAACCCTGCTGCACATCAATCACCGGAATACGTTATCTACCCAGCTCTTTCGCCGCACAACGGGGGTATGTGCGTCAGCTCACGGCGACGCACATCGCGAGGTCACTCGGTGGGGCCGGAGTCGTCGCGGGGTTGTTTGCCGAGGCGCCAGAGGAATTCCGGGTCGTCGTCAGGGCCGAGAACCGGTCTGCGCGAGGGTGGGCCGGAATTCGGGCGCCGCATTTCGGGGCCGAACGCCTTCCAGCACAACACCGCGATGGCCACGATCGCGATGAGTGCCAATAGGTACGTCACGTCGCTCACCTCCTGCTATCGAGGGTAGCCGTGTCCGCACCGTGTGCACATCCGCAACGGGAGGGAAATTTTTGGCAAACGCGAGCCCGCGGTGGGCTCGCGTCGGCCGGCGAGTCAGCGGGGTGCTGCCTCGGTGGTGAGCGATCTGAGCAACTGCAGGACCTCGGACTCGCGGAAACGGCGATGTCCGCCCGGTGTGCGCAACGAGCCGAGCCTGCCGGCATGAGCCCACCTGGTGACGGTCTTGGGGTCTACGTGGAACATGGCGGCCACTTGGCCTGGTGTCAGCAGAGTGTCCTGAAGGCCGACGGTGATCGCAGTCATAGCTAACCTCTCCGTTTCGACAGTTCCCTCATCAGTGGCGTCATCGTCGCACTGCGACCCCCATGTAGTCGAACCACCTACAGTTGGTAAAGGGGAAGTAATAGACAAAAGCCGCGAACGGGCAGCATCGAAGAGAGCGAACGGGCCGCGTCGAACAGATATGCGCCGGGCTACGCGAAACCTCCGCCTTCGCTCCGGCCGTGCGCGGCTGATGAACGCTGTCGCGTCGGCGCCCATTAGGCTGTAGTCGTGAGTGAAGCAACAGGTCAGCAGGGCTCTGGCGCCGGGAAGCGACTGGTACGCAATCTTGCGCTCTACACGCTGGCTCGTCTCGGGCTGGTGGTGGCGATCGCCGCGCTGATCGTGGGCATCGCCAAGCTGGTCGGAGTCGATGTGCCGATCATCGTCGCGGCGCTGTTCGCGTTGCTCGTCGCGATGCCGCTGTCGCTGACGCTGTTCAAGAAGCTGCGCGTGAAGGTGAACGAGGATATCGCCGTCGTCGACTCGCGCCGCCGCCAGGACAAGGCGCAGTTGCGGGCCCGCCTGCGGGGTGACGACGACAGCAAATCGGCGTGAAGTACCTCGACCGCAGCGCCCCGCGTGACTGGGTCGACAATGCCGTCCGGCTGATCGACGCCGACACCCAGCGCTCCGCCGACACCCACCTGCTGCGGTATCCGCTGCCCGCCGATTGGCCGGTGCAGCTCTACCTCAAGGACGAATCCACTCACATCACCGGCAGCCTCAAGCATCGGCTGGCGCGATCGCTGTTCCTGTACGCGATCTGCAACGGCTGGGTGACCGAGGGGACGACCGTGGTCGAGGCGTCGTCGGGCTCGACGGCGGTGAGCGAGGCCTACTTCGCCAAGCTGCTCGGCCTCGACTTCGTCGCGGTGATGCCGGCGAGCACCTCGCCGCAGAAGGTCGCGCTCATCGAAGCGCAGGGTGGCCGATGTCATTTCGTCGATCGAGCGCCGGACATGTACACCGAGGCCAAGCGTCTCGCCGCCGAATCCGGCGGGCATTTCATGGATCAGTTCACCCACGCCGAGCGGGCCACCGACTGGCGCGGCAACAACAACATCGCCGAATCCATCTTCGAACAGCTGGCGCTGGAGAACCACCCGGTGCCGGAGTGGATCGTGGTCGGCGCCGGTACCGGCGGCACCAGCGCGACGATCGGGCGCTACATCCGTTATCGCAGGCACGCGACGCGCCTGGCCGTGGTCGACCCGGAGCACTCGGCGTTCTACGGCGGCTACGAGACCGGCGACGCGGGCTATGAGACCGGAATGCCTTCGCGCATCGAGGGAATCGGCCGTCCCCGGGTGGAACCGTCGTTCGTCGGCCAGGTGGTCGATCGCATGATCGTGGTGCCCGACGCGGCCTCGATCGCTACCGCCCGTCACGCGAGCACCGCGCTCGGCCGCCGCGTTGGCGGCTCGACCGGCACGAATCTCTGGGGCGCCTTCCATCTCATCGCCGAACTGGTCGCGGCGGGCCGCAGCGGCAGCGTGGTCACCCTGCTGTGCGACGGCGGCGACCGGTACGCGGGCACCTACTTCAACGACGACTGGGTGGCGGCCCAGAACATCGATCTGAGCGGTCCGGCGGAGATCCTCGCCGAATTCGCCACCACCGGTCGCTGGAACGGCTGACCTCACCCGCACCACTCTTCGGGGTCCTTCCACGCTCACTTGTGTCAATTTTTGTTGACAAATCTGTGGTCGTCAATCAAAATTGACGACATGACCGACGCAACAACCCTCGCCTCAGCGGCCGGTAATCCCGACCCGGCGGTCGGGCTGCGCGCTGTTCTCGCACTGCGCAGATTGGCCGACCGCCTCGAATCGATCCAGGTCGCTAACGCCAGAGCCAACGGATGGTCGTGGCAGGCCATCGCCGAGGCGCTCGAGGTGAGCAAGCAGGCGGTCCATCAGAAACACAATCGGAAAGGTGGAACCCGCTGATGTTCGAGAAATTCAGCCGCGAGGCCAGGGCCGCGGTGGTGAGCGCCCAGGACGACGCCAAGGAGTTGGGCGCGAAGCGGATCGGTCCTGAGCATGTGCTGCTCGGCACCCTGTCGAACGCCGAACCCGCCCTCCGGACGGTGCTCGACACGCGCGGCATCACCGCCGACGGTCTACGCACCGCCCTCGCCGCCCGCACGGGCGAGCCGCCGCTCGGCGCCGATGACGCGCAGGCCCTGCGCTCGATCGGCATCGACCTGGACGCGGTGCAGGCCAGCATCGTCGAGAACTTCGGACCGCAGGCGTGGGACCAGGCCGAACCGGAGGCCAAACGCGGCATGTTCGGCCGGCTGCTCGGTTCCGGGCACATCCCGTTCACCGGAACGGCCAAGAAGTCGCTCGAACTCGCGTTGCGTGAGGCGGTCCACCGCAAGGATCGCGAGATCACCTCGACCTACCTGCTGCTCGGGATTCTGCGCGGGGCGGACCCGGCCACCACCGACCTGCTCGGCGGGCGCGACTCGGTGTCGGGTTTACGCACAGATCTCTACGCGATGCTCGACCGCGCCGCGTGAATTCCACATCGGGTGTGTGTCAGACCCGCCGCAATGTCCGTTTACGGGCCTAGCATTGCGTCTATGCAACTAGCAATCCGGTTGGTCATCAACGCCATAGCCATCTGGGCTGCGGCCGCGTGGATCGACAAGATCGATATCTACGTGCCGCCCGAGTGGTCATCGGAGTGGGGCAACTGGGGCAAGGCCCTGGTCCTGCTCATCGTCGCGCTCGTGTTCACGGCGGTCAACGCCGTGATCAAGCCGATCGTGAAACTCCTGTCGCTGCCGTTCGTGATCCTCACGCTCGGCCTGTTCCTGTTGGTCGTCAACGCGGGGATGCTGTGGCTCACCGCCAAGATCACCGAGATCACCGACTACGGCCTTCGCGTCGACGGCTTCTGGGCGGCGTTGTGGGGTGGCTTGATCATCACGTTGGTCAACTGGGTGCTCGGCATTCTGGTACCCGACGGCGACTAGCCGACGAGCCCGACGGCCAGCGCGCTCAACGCCGACCAGGCCAGCAGCGCCAGCCCCGAATCGCGGAGGGCGGGAATCAGTTCCAGCCCGCCCTTGCCGGTGCGCACGGGGGCGTTGGCCCGGATCGCCAGCGGTAACGCGAGCAATCCGGCCAGCGCCCACGGCGTGCGCGCGATCAGCGCCAGGCTGATCACGAACGGCGCCGCGAGCAGCACCACGTGCAGGGTGCGGGTGCGCGCGTCGCCGAGTTTCACCGCGAGCGTGACCTTGCCGGACTCGGTGTCGGTGGGAATGTCACGCAGGTTGTTGGCCACCAGCACCGCGCTGGAGAACGCGCCGACACCGATCGCGAGCAGCAGGCCGACCCAGTCGACCCGCAGCGCCTGCACGTATTGGGTACCGAGCACCGCGATCAACCCGAAGAACACGAACACCGCGATCTCGCCGAAACCGCTGTAGCCGTAGGGCTTGCTGCCGCCGGTGTAGAACCAGGCGCCTGCCAGGCACAGCGCTCCGATCAGCACCAGCCACCACGCGGTGGTCACGGCCAACACCAGTCCGGCGACCGCGCCGATCGCCAGGCTGAGCACCGCGGCGGTGCGAACGGCCTTGGGGGAAGCCAGCTTCGAGCCGACCAGCCGCAGCGGCCCGACGCGCACGTCGTCGGTGCCGCGAATGCCGTCGGAGTAGTCGTTGGCGTAATTCACCCCGACGATCAGTGCCAGCGAAACCAGCAGCGCCAGAATCGCTTTCCACCAGACGGCCCCGTCGACAGATGCGGCGGCGCCGGTGCCCGCGAGTACCGGCGCGATCGCGTTGGGCAACGTCCGCGGCCGGGCGCCCTCGATCCATTCCGCTGCTGTAGCCATGGATCGAAGCCTAATCCGGCACCGGCGCTCCGCGCTCGTCAGTCCCTCGCGCACGGCCGGAGGGAGGCGGAGGTGCGCTTGGTCGCGGTGTCAGGCCGGGGTGGATTCGGCGATCGTCTTGAGCTTGGCCAGCCCCTTGTCGAAGTCCTTGCCGATGAGGTTGTCGATCGGGAAAACCTTGCCGAGCACGCCCATCAGACCGGAGTGGGTGCCGGTCATCTGCCAGGTCACCTCGGTACCACCGACGACCGGAGTGAGCGTGAAGGTGACGAAATTGGTGGCTTTGAACGGCTTCTCGAAGGTGAGCTCCACCCCGATCTCGCGTTCGGCGTCGGCTTTGATCTCCATCACGCCCGCACCGGCTTTGCGGTTGCCACGCCAGGCGTAGCGGGCGCCGACGCCGGATTCGGGGCCGGTGTAGGTACGCGCGAGCTGCGGGTCGGTATCTTCCCATGGCGACCACAGCCGCCACTGGTGGAAGTTGTCGATCAGTGCGTGGATTCGTGCCGGTTCGGCCGCGATGACAGTGTGCCGCGACACCTCGAAGTTGCCCATGTGCGTGAGCCTAATGGGCGCAGGCGCGATAGCGTTCGCCATTCTTTCGCGCATGGCCGGAGCGAAGGCGGAGGTACGCCTAAGCCGAGGTGGGGACATTTTCTCGGCACACGTCGACCGTGGTGTCGGAGTCGTGCGCGTGGCGCGAACCGAGATGCTGTCGCTGTGCTCGCCTACGATGACTTGCGGCATGTCTGTACAGCACCGCGGCCCCGAGGGGCCGCCATCCGAGGCCCTCGCCCGCGTTGTAGTGGGGGTGCTCGGCGTGATCGCGATCCGCCGCGACGACGCCATGATCGCGCTGCCCGGCGCCCGCGCCAGGCTGCTGCTCGCCGCTCTCGCGGTGCATCCGGGCCGGGCGCGCGGCGCCCAAGCGCTGATCGACGAGGTGTGGGGCGAACAACCACCCCGCGCGCCGATGAACGCGCTGCACACCCAGGTCTCGCGACTGCGGGCGATGCTGCCCGATGGCGCGCTGGAGATCGGCCCCGCGGGCTACCGGCTGACCTTGCCCGCCG
Source organism: Nocardia sp. NPDC058519 (assembly GCF_042719755.1). Taxonomy (NCBI): domain Bacteria; kingdom Bacillati; phylum Actinomycetota; class Actinomycetes; order Mycobacteriales; family Nocardiaceae; genus Nocardia; species Nocardia sp. NPDC058519. Next base: position 54,841 of record NZ_JBHXNK010000003.1, read on the forward strand.
ACAGCGTCGACCTCACCGCCGTCACCACGCTGGCCCGCCGAGCCGACGAACTCCTTGCCGCGGGCAACACCGTCGACAGCCTCGCCGCGATCGCCCTTGCCCGCACCCTCTGGCGTGGCGAACCGGGTGCCGATCTCCCCGATTCGGCCCCCGCCGACGACCTGCGCACGGCCGCCGACGACCTCCGCCGCCACCTCGATCACATCGAGCTCACCGCCCGCACCACCCAGCGCGACTTCACCGCGGCCATCCCGCTGGCCCGCGCAGCCGCCGCGACCAATCCCTTGGACGAATCCGCCCACACGACCCTGATCCGCCTCCTCGCCACCGCGGGCCGAACCAACGAAGCCCTCGAAGTCTTCGCCACGTACCGCCTGCGCCTGATCGAAGAACTCGGCGCCGACCCCGGCCCCACCCTCCTGGCTCTCAACACCGCCATCCTTCGTGGCGACGAGCTTCCCGGAACCCGCGCGCGACAGCGCAACGCTGAGGCCGACCTGAGCGCCTCGACGCCCGGAAACCTCTACTCGGCTGTTGCCGCCCGGTCGCATTCCGTTGCCGAGGCGGATCCGGTCGACTCAGCGGCGAACTCGACCAGTGACGGTGGCTCTCGACGGACCGGCGCGTCACCCACCGTGCAGGTGGGCGGCCGGGAGCGGGTGAACACGCTGCCCGCCGAAGCGGCGAACGGCAGCAGGCCTGACCGATCTGCGGCAAACCACCGCACAGCTGTCGGCCTGCGTGCCGCACCCAATGAATTGCTCGGTCGCTCGGCAGATCTCGACGCGATCGCCGATCTGGCGCATCGCTCGAGGGTCACCACCGTCCTCGGACCCGGCGGTACGGGCAAGACCCGGGTCGCCAACGCGGTGGGTGAACGGCTGGCTCGTTCGGTGCCTGTGGTGCTCGTCGAATTGGCCTCGGTGCAAGCCGAATCGGAGGCGGGTGCCGAATCGCGCACCGGCATCGAGGTCGCGATCGGGCAGGTGATGGGCCTGGGTGAGGTGATTCGTGAACCGGGTGCCGTCCGACAGGGCATCCACATCGACGCGAGAACCCGGCTGCGTGAGGCGCTCGCGGCGCGGCCGATGGTGCTGATTCTGGACAATTGCGAGCACGTGATCGATGCCGCGGCCGAGGTGGTCGCCGATCTCGTCGGCAGTTGCGCCCAGCTGACCGTGCTCACCACCAGCCGCTCGCCGCTGGCGATCACCGCCGAATCCGTCTATCCCCTCGCACCTCTGGCGATCGATGCGGCCGGTTCGCCCGCCACCGAGCTGTTCTCGGCTCGCGCCCGGGCAGTGCGCCCTGACGTGCGGCTCGACCCCGACACCGTGGCCCGGTTGTGCCGCACCCTCGACGGTCTCCCGCTGGCGATCGAGCTCGCCGCCGCCCGGGTGCGCACGATGAGCGTCGCCGAGATCGAGACCAGACTCGAGCATCGTTTCGCCCTGTTGCGCAGCGGTGATCGGTCCGCGCCGCACCGGCATCGCACACTGCACGCGGTGATCGCTTGGAGCTGGAACCTCCTCGACCCCGATCAACAGGTGACCCTGCGCAGGCTGAGCCGTTTCGTGGCCGGGTTCACCCTGTCCGCGGCCGAGGTCGTCGCGGCGGGCCCGGATGTGGCCGCCGCGGTCGACGGGCTGGTCGGCCAGTCTCTGCTCACCGTCCTCGACGACCCGGACGGCGTTGGCATCCGCTATCGGATGCTCGAAACGGTCCGTGAGTTCGGTGTCGAGCAGATCGCCGCCGTCGACGCGGTGACCGACGGCGCCGAATCCGCGCTCGTGCTCGACAGGATGTTCTGCTGGGCGCGGGAATTCGCGCTGGAGTCGTTTCGTGGTTACCGCGGCGGCGATCAGGTGACATCGGTGCTCGCGGTGACGGCCGACCTGGACAACCTGGTCGCCGTACTGCGTACCGCCGTCGATCGCGCCGACCCACACACCGCGTATTCGGTCTTTCCCGTGGTCGCGATGGTCTGGGTGATGCGCGGCGCGCACCTGGAATTCACCGGGTGGGCAATGCGATTGGTCGCCCTCGTGCCGCCGCCACCGTCGACGGGCGAGACCGCCGACCTGCAGATGATCGCGCATCTGCTGACCTGCTTGCACATGCTGTTCCTCAAGGACGGTGGCGTCCGCGCGACGGCGATCGTGCGCTCGCGCGCGCGGCGGTTGCTGACGCACCCTGATCTGGATCCCGGCCTGTTCTTCCTCGGTGCGGTGATCACCGTGCAGCCCAGGCAGTTCCGGTTGGGCAGGCTGTTCGCCCGGGGCGCGCGCTCACGCCATCGGCAAGTCCGCATCGCGGCGCTGGTAGCGCGCGCCAACTTCTGGGAGAACGGCGGCAACGTCGCGGGCTCGACCCACGACTCCTTACGTGCCCTCGACGACATGGACCAGGCGGAGGTGTGGGGCATGGCGACGGTGTGCCAGCACCTGGCCCAGCTGGCCGGCCAGTCCGCGCATTATGACGACGCCGTGGAGTACTACCGCCGTGCGCTGGAGCTGATGGGCAAGCTCCGCGTGCACGAGGAGATCATGGAGAGCCGCTGCTACCTGGCCGCCGCCCTGGTTGGCAGCGGCAGGCTCGAGCAGGCGCGCACCGAACTCGACTTCGCTGTGCGCCCGGATGATTCCGGCGTCAGCCCGGTCGACGACCCCACCGTTCGCCGCAACCACCGGCTGGCGAACGCAGCTACCGCCCTGGCCGAGCTCGAACTCGCCGAGGGCGATATCGACGCCGGACTCCGCCATTACCGGCGCGGGTTGGAGCTGCTCGGGTGGCCCGATTTCGAACCGACGCCCGGTCCCGGTTCGCTGATGGTGGCGGCGGCCACCGTGAGCGCCCATGTGCTGCACGGCCGGGCGTCCGTTGTCACCGGCCTGGTGACCGAGGTGATCGAGACCGCCGATCAACGGCTGGCGCAGTACATAGACCTGCCGCAGATCGGCGCGGTCGCGTGCGCACTCGGGTCCTACCTGCTCGCCACCGAGAACCGGCATACCGACGGTCTCGAACTGCTCACTCTGGCAAAGACATCGATGGCCAGACAGGACGGGCCGTCGACGGAACTGGTCGCCCACCTCGCCCTGCATCGGAGCGCGGTGGGCGATGCCGCGATGGATGCCGCGCTGCACCGCGCGGCGGGTACGCGTCGTCTCGACGCCGCGATGCGCATCATCGAGATCATCGCCGGACTGCACTGACACGACAACGGCACCCGACCCGGTGGATCGGATGCCGTTGCGGGAGATCGATGTTCAAGCGCGGCGCATATAGGCCCGCACCGCCAGCGGCGCGAACACCGCGATCACCACGAGCGACCCGACCAGCGACCAGATGAGATCACTGCCATAACTGTTGGCGTTCATCAGTTCCCGGCAGGTATTGACCATGTAATACACCGGGTTGGCGTGGTTGAGCGCCTGCATCCAGCCCGGCATGGTGCTCACCGGGGCGAAGGCGCCGGACATGAACGTCAGCGGGAACATCACCATCATCGAGATGCCCTGCACGGACGCGGCGCTCTTACCGGTGACACCGACCAGCGCCCAGATCCAGCTGACCGCGAACGAGCACACCACGACCACCAGGCAGGCCGCGACCACGCCGACCAGACCGCCGCCCGGCCGGTAGCCCAGGCACAGCCCGACCAGCACGGTCAGTGTCGAGGCGATGGCGTAACGCACCATGTCGGCCAGCAACGCGCCTGCCAGCGCCGAAACCCGGGCGATGGGCAGGGATTTGAAGCGGTCGAACACGCCCTTGTCCATGTCCTCGCGCAACTGCGTACCGGTGACCACAGACGTCAGCACCACGGTTTGCACGAGGATGCCCGGGATGAGCACCGGCAGATAGCCGGACACGCTGCCCGAGATCGCCCCGCCGAAGATATAGGTGAACAGAGCGGTGAACAGGATCGGCTGCACCGTCACGTCGAAGAGCTGTTCGGGATTGTGTTTGATCTTGAGCAGGCCGCGATAGGCCATGGTGAACGAGGTGGAAATCGTGTCGCGCAGGCCGATCCGGTCGCTGGCCTGGGGGATGTCGTCGATGGTCGCGGGAGCGGTGAGTACTGCGGTCATGCCGCGCTCCGTTCGGTGTCGTCGGATTCGTCGGCCGGGTGGCCGGTGATGGTGAGGAAGACTTCGTCCAGCGTCGGCTTGCTGACGGTGATCTCGGAGACCCCGATCTCCCAGTCGCGCAACCGGATCAGCAGGTCGGCGGTGAGATTCGGGTCGGGCAGCGGCGCGGTGAGCCTGCCCGCTTCGGGGCTGATCTGCGCGCTCACGTCGAGGAAGTCGCCCACGATGCGGCGGGCCTCGTCGAGCTGCTCGGGATCGACCAGCGTGAGGTGGACCGATGCGCCGCCGATGGAGGCTTTGAGCTGGTCGGCGGTGCCGTCGGCGATCACCTTGCCGCGGTCGATCACCGCGATCCGGTCGGCCAGCTGGTCGGCCTCGTCGAGGTACTGGGTGGTGAGCAGCACCGTCGCGCCCTCGCGGACCAGCCTGCGGATGGTTTCCCACATCTGCGCGCGGGTGCGCGGATCCAGGCCGGTGGTCGGTTCGTCGAGGAACAGCAGGGGCGGGGTGGAGATGAGGCTGGCGGCGAGGTCGAGGCGCCTGCGCATGCCGCCGGAGAAGTTCTTCAGCGGCTTGTTCGCCGCCTCGGTGAGGTCGAACTCCTCGAGCAGTTCGACGGCCTTGCGGCGGGCGTCGGGGCGGCTCAGACCGAGCAGCCGGGCGAAGATGATCAGGTTCTCGGTGGCGCTGAGCATCTCGTCGACCGAGGCGTACTGGCCGGTGACACCGATCAGCGAGCGCACCGCGTTCGGTTCGGCCACCACGTCGCGGCCGAAGATCCGGGCGCTACCGCCGTCGGGGCGGAGCAGGGTGGCCAGCATCTTGATGGTCGTGGTCTTGCCCGCGCCGTTCGGTCCGAGCACGCCGTACACAGCGCCGCGCGGCACCGCCAGGCTCACGCCGTCGACCGCCCGCTGTTTCCCGAACACCTTGACCAGCCCGTCCGCCTCGACGGCGAGGGATGAAGTGGGTGTGTAAGTCATGAGCACTACCGTGCCCACCCCGACTTGCACGCCCCTTGCACGGCGCTGTCGTCGTGCGGCTACTCGGCCAGCAGGAGCTTGCGCAGGGCGGTGCGGTCGGGCTTGCCGGGGCCGCGGAGCGGGATTTCGGACAGGACGGCCAGCTCACGCGGTGCGGCGATCGAGTCGAGTTCGGCCACCACGTGGGCACGCAGTTCGTCCAGCGTCGGCGCGGCACCCGGTGTCGGCACGATCGCGACCGCGACCCGCTGACCCAGCCGCTCGTCGGGCAGACCGAGCACGATGCATTCGCGGATACCGGGGTGGTTGGCCAGCACGGCCTCCACCACCTGCGGAATCACCAGCAGCCCACCGGTCATGATCGCCTCGTCGAGGCGCCCCGAAATCGAGAGCACACCGTCTTCGAAGGAGCCTGCGTCCTCGGTCCGGAACCAGCCGGGCTCGGCGAAGGCCGGATGGTCGGGCAGATTGCGGTAGCCGTGCGCGATCATCGCGCCGCCGAGGATGACGCGACCGTCCTCGATCCGCACCTCGGTACCGTCGAGCGGCACGCCCTCGTAGACGCACCCACCGCAGGTCTCGCTCATCCCGTACGTCCGCACCACGGTGATACCGAGGTCACGTGCCCGGTCGAGGACGGGCGCGGGCGTGGCCGCACCGCCGACCAGGACACCGTCCAGCCCGGCCAGCGCCTTGGCCGCCACCGGCGAATCCAGCGACTTGATCAGCTGCGTCGGCACCAGCGCGGTGTAGCGACGCGGTCCACGCATCGCCCCGACCGCCCCGGCCAGCGCCTCGGGCAGGAACCCGCCCGACACGTCGAGCACGGTCGGCTCGGTGCCCGCGAGGATGCTGCGCAGCAACACCTGGATACCGGCGATGTGATGAGTCGGCAGAGCCAGCAGCCAGCTACCCGGTCCGCCGAGGCGGTCGTGGGTGGCATTGCCGCTGGCACGCAGAGCCTCGGCGCCCAGCAGCGCGCCCTTGGGGATGCCGGTGGTGCCCGAGGTCGTCACGACCAGCGCGACATCGTCATCGATCGGATCGCCCGGCTTGAGCGCGTCGGAAAGCCTGCGCGCCTCCCGCCGGTCGGTGGTCGGGATCGGTAGCCACGCCGGTCCGCTGCCGTCGAGGGCTTGGCGCAGGTGGGGCATCACTTCGCTGACCCCGGCACCGGTCGGCATCTGCAGCGTCCGCAAGGTTCTGCTCACCCCACCACCTCCGGAAACAGCTTGCCGCGCGCCCTCACGGCTTCGATCGTGTCATGCGACCGACAAGACCCGGCCAACGGGTCGGTTTGCCGGGAAACGGGTCGGGAAAGCCAGACATAGCGACTGCGATTCAGTAGGTGGACACTCGTACTGCGTTCCGGACGGCGTCGGTCGGGCGCTTGCTCGCAGCTATCGTGCGCGGCCGAGCCGCCATCGGCAACTCGGCTCGGCCGCGGGCACTGCTCGCTCACTCCGGCGACCAGCGTGAATCCCGCCGGATCGGATGTTCGGCGGGAACCTGAACCAGCACGATCGCGACCCCGTCCGGATCTCGCACCCACATCTCCCACAGACCCCACGGTTCGAGCACCGGTGCGCGCTCGATCGCAATTCCCTTCAGCGACAACTCCGCCGCCGCGTCCTCGACATCGCGCACCTGCAACCAGATCGCGCCGTCGAAGCTGCCGGAGTGTCCGCTGCCACCGTGCGCGGCGACTTCGATCAGCGACTGCCCGGCGAAGAACACCGTGCCGCCGGGGTACTCCCGCGCGATCGCCAAGCCGAGGCCGTCGCGGTAGAACGCCAGCGTGCGCCCGTAGTCGCTGGGACGCACGATGATCCGGCTGTTGAGAATCTCCATGGGGTGTCCGTTCTCAGAAGTACCAGGGGTAGGGCGTCCAATCGGGCTTGCGCTTCTCCAGGAACGAGTCTCGGCCCTCGACCGCTTCGTCGGTCATGTACGCCAGGCGGGTCGCCTCGCCCGCGAACAGCTGCTGACCGACCAGACCATCGTCGAGCAGGTTGAACGCGTACTTCAGCATGCGCTGCGCCTGCGGCGATTTGCCGTTGATGTCGGCGGTCCACTCGAGCGCGACGTTTTCCAGCTCGTCATGGTCGACGACCTTGTTCACCGCACCCATCTGGTGCATCTCCTCGGCCGTGTACGGCCTGCCGAGGAAGAAGATCTCGCGGGCGAACTTCTGGCCGACCATCTTCGCCAGATACGCGCTGCCGTAACCACCGTCGAACGAGCCGACGTCGGCATCGGTCTGCTTGAACCGCGCGTGCTCGCGCGAGGCGAGCGTCAGATCGCAGACCACGTGCAGGCTGTGCCCGCCACCCGCCGCCCAGCCGTTGACCAGAGCGATCACCACCTTGGGCATGAAGCGGATCAGCCGCTGCACCTCGAGGATGTGCAGTCGGCCCGCGCGCGCCGCGTCGACGGTGTCAGCGGTCTCGCCGTCGGCGTACTGGTAGCCGTTGCGGCCGCGAATGCGCTGGTCACCGCCGGAACAGAACGCCCAGCCACCGTCCTTCTCGCTCGGACCGTTGCCGGTGAGCAGCACCGCGCCCACATCGGGGCTCATCCGCGCGTGATCGAGCGCGCGGTACAGCTCGTCGACGGTGTGTGGGCGGAACGCGTTGCGCACTTCGGGCCGGTCGAACGCGACCCGCACCGTGCCCTGCCCGATATGTCGGTGGTAGGTGATGTCGGTCAGGTCCTCGAACCCGGGGACGGGCTGCCACAGCTTCGGATCGAAAGTCACGAACACGATTATTGCCCTACTGTCCGGCAGCTCGGTACAAGGTCGTAACACCGCAGCTCGAGCGGTCGCCGCATACTCTGAACACCCGATGCGTATAGTTGCGCCTGCTCGTACATCGAACCGATCCGGAGGAACCTGAAAGTGGTTGCAGCACTGTCTGAATCCCTGCTCGACGACGCCAAGCGTCCGGCTTTCCTTGCTGACGCCGTCGAGGTGCTCGACGCCGAGGTCTCGGACAAAGGTGGTGCGTCCGGCCTCGCCGTGAAGGGTGGCTACGCGGCGGTCAAGAAGATCAGCCCGACCATCGTTCCCGACGGCCTCGCGTCGCTGGCGCCGAAACTGCTCGATCAGCTCCAGCCGTACTGGGCCGAATTCACCGCCTCCGGCACCGGCACCTTCGCCGATCTGCTGGCCGCGAAGTCCGATCAGGTCGCCGAGTCGCTGCTGGCCGTCACCGACGCCCGCGCCGAATCGTCCACCCGGCCGGCACTGAAGAAGGTGTATTCGTCGATGCGTGGCTCCGCCAAGAAGCACGTCATCGAGGCACTGCCGCGCGTGGGCGATCTGGTGCAGAAGCACGCGGGCTGAGCGGTACGGCGGGGTAGCCCTCGCCGCGATCGTTTGATCCAGGCCGGTGCGAGTTCGGGCAACCGAACCGCACCGGCCTTTTCGCGTTCGCAGGTGACCACCCTCACGTAACGGGGGTAGGCGGTGGCGGCGGACACATCGATTCCCGGTCGGCGGTAAATTCCACGACGGGCTGTGTGAGAAACATTACCGCCAGGGTGAACTCCAGGATAATTGCGGGTTGCCACGAATTCGACAAGAGCGCGCGAGTCATCTGCGCGATTGACAACCACCCGGCCCCATCGGTTACGTTGCCAATCAAGCGATTCGGAATACGAATTGTTTTGAATGACTGCAATGCACAGGTCGAAAGGAAGTTTGCTCACATGATCTCTCGCAAGACCCTCGCCGCCACCGGTGCTGCCGCTGCCGCCGCTGTCATGTTCCTCGGTCCCGTCGCCGTCGCGGGCGCCGACACCGGCTCCGCCGACGCCGCCACCGGCTCGGCTGACGTGCTGACCGGCTCGTCCGCGGGTTCGGGTGTGCTCGAGTCGGGCAGCGCCGCGGTCGACAGCGCGACGTCCGCCGTCCTCAACATCATCGAGTCCATCACGGGCATCCAGGATCTCACCGCGCCCGCGGAGTGAGCTGAATATTCGTTCGACCAGCCTTTTGCCGGGTTGGCGGAAATTCCGGCGGCGGGCCAGTAGCTCGTCGCCGGATTTCTCTCTTTTGTTGTTCTCTTTGCGATTTCATGAATATCGGCCGCCCTCGTCTATGAATTGCTGTTCATCTCGCCCTTGGCCCCGCGGTAATTGGTCGTATGGCCGAATTCCGGTGCGCCGCGCGCACTCGGTGACGTAGGCAACGCGGGCCGGGGGCAGACGGGTGCGCGCCGGTCTGACAGGCTGTGATTGTGAATCCGTCTACTGCGCAGGCACGAGTGGTCGTCGACGAGCTCGTCCGCGGCGGCGTCCGCGAGGTGGTGCTGTGTCCCGGATCGCGCAACGCGCCACTGGCCTTCGCGCTGCAGGCGGCGGACGCGGCCGGGGAGCTTCGGCTGCACATGCGCGTCGACGAGCGCACCGCGGGATTTCTCGCGATCGGTCTCGCGGTGTCGTCGGGGCGGCCGGTCCCGGTCGTGATGACCTCCGGCACCGCGGTGGCGAACCTGGGTCCGGCGGTGCTGGAGGCCAACTACGCGCGGGTGCCGCTGATCGTCGTCAGCGCGAACCGGCCCTACGAGATGCTCGGCACCGGCGCCAATCAGACGGTGGAACAGCTCGGGTTGTTCGGCTCTCAGGTGCGCGCCACGATCAGCCTCGGGCTGGCCGAAGCAGAGGCGGGGGAGTCGGCCTATCCGCGGCAGAACAGTGTGTGGCGCTCGTCGGTATGCCGGGTGCTCGCCGCCGCGCGCGGAACCCGCTCCGGCAACGCGGGTCCCGTGCAGTTCGACATCCCGCTACGTGAACCGCTGGTCCCCGAGCTGTCCGACGATCCGCTGCCCGTCGGTCGCGAGGGTGAACGACCGTGGACGGCAACCCAGTACGCCACTCTCGACGTGCCGCTCGACATCGACCTGACGCCCGACACCGTCGTCATCTCCGGCCACGGCGCGCGGCTGCTGCCCGAACTCGCCGCGCTGCCGACGGTGGCCGAGCCCACCGCGCCGATGCACGGACCCGCCCTGCATCCGCTCGCGTTGTCGCTGCTGAAGCCGACCCAGGCGATCATCACCGGCCGCCCGACCCTGCACCGGCAGGTCTCGCGGGTGCTGGCCGATCCGGACGTCACCGTGTTCGCGCTCACCACCGGTCCGCGCTGGCCCGATGTCTCCGGCAATGTCGTCGGCACCGGCACTCGTGCGGTGACCACCGGCGCACCCGGTCCCGCCTGGCTGGCGCGCTGCTCGGACCTGAACCAACAGGCCGAATCGGTGGTGCGGGCCGAGCTGGCCGGGCATCCGAAGGCGACCGGTCTGCACGTGGCGGCCGTGGTCATGGACGCGTTGCGAGACGGCGATCAATTGCTGCTCGGCGCGTCGAACCCGGTGCGCGACGCCGCTCTGGTCTCGCATCCGCGCCCGGGCATCCGGGTGCTGTCCAACCGTGGTGTCGCCGGTATCGACGGCACCGTCTCCGGTGCCGTTGGCGCCGCCCTGGCACATCCGGGCCGCACCGTGGCGCTGATGGGTGACCTCACCTTTCTGCACGATGCGTCCGGCCTGCTGATCGGGCGCGGCGAACCACGGCCGGACAACCTCACGATCGTCGTCGCCAACGACGACGGCGGTGGCATCTTCGAACTGCTCGAGCAGGGCGATCCGCAGTACGCGGGCGTATTCGAGCGGGTATTCGGCACACCGCACGGCATGGATCTGGCCGCACTGTGCGCCGCCTACCGCATCCCCCACCGGCAGGTCGATCCCGACGAATTGGCTCTGGAACTGGTCGCCGACGCGCACGGACTGCGGGTGCTGGAGGTCGCGACCGAGCGTTCCAGCCTGCGTGAACTGCACGCGGGCCTGCGGGCGAAGATCGCCGGTCAGGCGTCCTCCGCGCCGGTGAACCCCTCGCCGCCCTCGTCGTAGGGAACGGGGATGGCCTGTTCGATCACGTCCGCCGGATTCGCGGTTTCGGCGTCTCGGGCGATCTGTGCGGCCATCTCGTCGGTGTAGTCGGCGGCGTCGAAGTAGGCCGGATCGTCGGGGTCGTCATCGCGGAAGGCGGACTGTTCCTGCTCGACACGATCGGCCTCGGGGACTTCGTCCAGTGGGCGAGCGGGTTCGTGGTCGATCATCGGTGCTCCTCGTTCGTCGGCCTGCTCGATCCGTCGAGCCTCGGACGTGATGTGGACGCTGATCGGGTCCTGCGCTGTCCAGCGTGCGCCGATCCGGTGCGCACGGCAACCCGCACCGATGACTTTCCGGCGACGGTGCCGTCTTCATGAGTGCAGCCACCTGCCACCGATGAGGAGTGCTCATGCAACCGCAGTTCGATTTCGAACCCGCCGCCCGGTCGCTTGCCGCGATCGTCGACGGCATCACCGATGATCAGCTCGCCGACCCGACGCCGTGTGCCGAGTCCACGGTGCGTGATCTGCTCGCCCATGTGGTCGGGCTCACCGAGGCTTTCCGGCAGGCCGCGACCAAGGAATCGGTCGGTCGGTCCGCGCCGCCACCGGCCGGTTCCGACAGCCCGCTGCCCGATGACTGGCGCACCCGCATCGCCGCGCAGCTCGAGACATTGATGTCGGTGTGGCGGGTGGCCGAGGCATGGGACGGCGATACCGAGGCCGGTGGGGTCGAGCTGCCTGCCGCTGTCATGGCGATCGTCGCGCTCGACGAGATCACCATCCACGCGTGGGACCTCGCCGTCGCGACGGGACAGCAGCTGACCGTCACCCCCGCTGACCTGGCGATCCTGCACGAGTTCCTGCGCGAAACCGACCCCGCGGGTACGCCAGGCTTGTTCGGCCCGGTTGTCGAGATTCCCGCCGACGCACCGGCATTCGACCGATTGCTCGGCCTCACCGGACGTGACCCCGCTTGGCGCTCCGCGACGGTCGCGTCGAATCCTCGGGCTTGACGCGACTTCCGATACCGGCGCTGAGTCGATTTAGACCCCGGGCGAACTCGTCAGGTGGTCACGCGCTGCCGTCGCCGGGCGTGACGACGAACGTTCCCGCGGCGGTGGCGATGGTGGCGGCTCTGGCCGAGCGATCGGCGATGTCGTCATCGATGGGATCGCCGCTGGCCAGTAATCGGTAGTAGAGCGGTGCGGAGACGGCGGAGAGCACGGCGCGCGGGTCGGTGCCGACGGGTGCCTCGCCACGGATGACGGCCTGTTCCACGCACGGTGCCCACTCGTTGAGGCGGGTGTCGTAGAAGGTGTGCAGCGCGGCGGCGGTGGCATCGTCGCAGGTGGCGGCGGCGATGACGGCGCGGAAGAGGTTGCTCTGGCGACCGTCGGCCAGGGTCTTCGCGACCAGCCGGGCATTGGCTGTCAGGTCGTCGAGCAGTGAGCCGGTGTCGGCGCGGGGCAGCGACTGTTCGGCCATGTCGACGAGCAGGTCGGCGACCAAGCCCGCCGGGGTGCGCCAGCGGCGGTAGACGGTGGTTTTGCCGACCCCGGCGCCGGTGGCGACCTCGGTGAGGTCGAGCTGCGCGAATCCCCGGTCGGCGAGCAGATCACCGGCCACTTCCAGGACGGACTCGCGTACCCGGGCGGTGCGCCCACCAGGGCGAACAGAGCCCGGCCAAGCGATGTCGTGATCCATAACGGAACTCCTGTTTCATTTAGCGCGAATCGGGTGTACTGTCGGTCGTGTTAACGAAACAATAGACCCTTTAGGAGCTCTCATGGAATACCGGCGGCTCGGCGCATCTGGTCTTCTCGTTCCGGCACTCGGCTTCGGCGCAGGTACTTTCGGCGGCCGTGGTGCGCTGTTCAGCGCATGGGGCGATACCGATGCCGCGCAGGCCAGGCGCTTGATCGACATCAGCCTGGAGGCCGGTGTCACCCTGTTCGACACGGCCGATGTCTATTCCGACGGCGCGTCGGAGGAGGTGCTCGGCGCGGCGATCAAGGGCAGGCGCGAGCAGGTGCTGCTGTCGACGAAATCGGCCCTGCCCACCGGCCCCGGCCCGCACGAGGCGGGCTCGAGCCGCGCCAGGTTGATCCGTGCCGTCGACGCCTCGCTGCGCCGCCTCGGCACCGACTACCTCGACCTGTTCCAGCTGCACGCCTTCGATGCGGGCACCCCACTGGCGGAGACCCTCACGGCCCTGGACGATCTCGTGCGGGCAGGCAAGATCCGCTACCTCGGCGTCTCCAACTTCGCCGGCTGGGAGTTGATGAAAACGCTCGCCACCGCAGAGGCACTCGGCCTGGAAAAGCCGGTGGCACATCAGGTCTACTACTCGCTGGTCGGTCGCGACTACGAATGGGAACTGATGCCCCTCGGCACCGACCAGGGCGTCGGTTCCATCATCTGGAGCCCGCTCGGCTGGGGCAGGCTCACCGGCAAAGTCCGTCGTGGACAACCGCTTCCAGCGGGTAGCCGCCTGCACGAGACGGCGCAGGCAGGCCCACCAGTCGACGATGAACGGCTCTACGACGTTGTCGATGTGCTCGATCGGATCGCCGCCGAAACGGGCCGCAGCGTCCCGCAGATCTCCCTGAACTGGCTGCTCACCCGTCCCACCGTCGCCACCGTGTTGATCGGCGCCCGCAACGAGGAACAGTTACGCCAGAATCTGGGCGCCGTCGGCTGGCAACTCGACCCCGAGCACTTGGCCGCCCTCGATGCCGCGAGCGCGACCACACCCCCGTACCCCTACTACCCGTACCACCGGCTGCCCGACTTCGCCCGGCTCAACCCGCCGGCGATCCGCGCGGCCTGATCGAGCAGGTCAGTACACGTCGCGCACGTACCGCTTCTCGGCCACGAGCTGCTTCTTGAAGGCCAGCGCGCCCGCCTCGTCCAGCTTTCCGTGGATCTGGGCGATCCGCAGCAGGGTGTCGTCGACATCCTTGGCCATGCGGGCGGCGTCACCGCAGACGTAGAAGTGGCCGCCGTCGCGCAGCCACGACCACAGCTCGGCGCCGTGCTCGATCATCCGGTGCTGGACATAGACCCGTTCGCGCTGATCACGGGAGAAGGCCAGGTCGAGGCGGGTGAGGAAACCGGAGCGGAACATGTCCTCGAGCTCGGCGCGGTAGTAGAAGTTCTGGGCGGCGTGCTGGTCGCCGAAGAACAACCAGTTGCGGCCGGTCGCGCCGATAGCCCGCCGCTCGTGCAGGAAACCGCGGAAAGGAGCGATACCGGTACCCGGCCCCACCATGATCATCGGGGCATTCGGGTCCAGCGGCGGACGGAAATGCGGTGCCCGCTGCAGAAAGATCGGCACCTCGGTAGTGCCCCGGTCGGCCAGGAACGTCGAGCACACCCCACCACGACGCGCCGAGGTGCCCACCGGGTCGCCGTAGCGGACGACACCGACCGTCAGCTGCACCTCGTCGGGAGTGGTCAACGGGCTCGAGGAGATCGAATACTGGCGTGGTTGTAGCTTTTTCAGTGCACCCAGCCAGTCGACGAGATCGGTGCGCACCGGGAAGTCGCGCAGCACATCGACGGCCTGGCGATCCCACAGGTAAGAGGCGAGCTCATTGCGGTTGTCGCGGCGCAGCAGCTTGGCCAGCTGCGGGTGCGGGTTGCGCTCGCCGATGAAGCCGAGCAGATCCTGGCTCACCTTGGTGATGTCGTAGTGCGTGCGCAGGGCATCGGTGAGCGTGAGTTCGCGGTCGTCGACTTCGATCACGCGCCGACCGTCGAGGCCGGTGCAGGCGAGCCATTCGTCGACCAGGTCGGGACAGTTGGCGGGCAGCACGCCGAGGGAATCGCCCACTTCGTACCCGGCATCGAGGTCGTGGAGGTCGAAACCGAAGCGCCGCACCTCTTTCGGCGAGCCGGGTGCGCTCAGGATCTCGTTGCGCATCAGGGTGGCGCGGACCGGGGATTGACGGGTGAACGGAGCGGCGGTGGTGCGCTGTGCCCGGGCGGGGGCAGGCGCGAGTTGCCGGTCGAGCACGATCGCGCCACCGCGACCGGCCGGTGACGGCATCGTATGGGACGAATTCGCTTGTAGGGCATGGCCGTTGGCACCCAGCGAATCGCGGCCGTTCGATGCACCGGCGAGCGAACCGCCGCGGCCGCGCGGAGTGCCTGCCGGAACAGCGTCGCGACCCGGTGGGGTGCCACCGTCGTCGGGGGATCCGCTGGTGATCGCGGCCAGGACGTCATCGAGCCACTGCTCGGCGGTGTCGGCGAAATCGGGTTCGCTGTCCACCCGCGGCAGCAGCCGCTTCGCGCCACGTTCGGCGAACAGCGTGTCGAGCTTGCGGCCATGTCCACAGAAATCGTCATAGGAGGAGTCGCCGAGCGCGAACACCGCGTAGCGAACACCATTGAGGCGAATGATGCTGTCTTCGAGCCTGGTCCAGAAGTCGGCACCGTTATCCGGTGGGCCACCGTCACCGAACGTGCTGGTGACGATCAGAACGTCACCGGCAATCGAGGTCAGCTCGCACGAATCCATATCGAGCAACGACGGCATGAGGCCCGATTCCGAAAGGCGGGCCGCGACGGTGGCGGCCAGTTCTTCGGCGTTACCGGTCTGGGAGGCCCACAGCACGGTGACCGGGTGGGGGGCAGCGCTGTCGGTGGCTTCGGCGGTGTCGCCCGTATTGCGGGAGTACATGCCGGCCAGTAGCCCGTCGACCCACAGGCGCGACTGTGTCGACAACGGTGCGCTCACCGGCAGCACCGGCTGCCCGGTCACCGGCAGCGACTGCAGGGCGGCGAGGTAGCCGCCGAGATAGATGCGCTCGGTCTCGCTGAGCGTGGGCGAGGTACCGGCGTCGAGGCCGAGTATCCCGGCCAGCGGATGCGCGGCCGGTTGCGCGGGCAGCTGTGCGGGCTGTGTCGGCGCCTGCTCGGGGGTGGCGGCGGGGCCGACCCGGCGCAGTGCCACCGCGCAGGCCTTGAACTCCGGCTGCAACGAAGCCGGATCCACCGCGTCGTTGGTGACCGCGTTGATCGTCAGATATTCGCCCTGTTCGTCATTCCAGTGGAAAGGAGCGAAACAATCACCAGGTCGCACCCGGTCGCTGATCCGCACCGGCAGCACAGCACGGCCCCGGCGCGACGCGATCTCGAGCTGATCGCCCGGCTTCAGATCGAGTCGCTCGGCATCGGTGGGATGCACTTCGACGAACGGCCCGCCTGTCAGCTTGGTCAGCTTGGTGACCTTGCCGGTCTTGGTCATCGTGTGCCACTGATGTTGCAGCCGGCCGGTATTGAGCAGGAACGGGTAGTCGTCGTCGGGCAGCTCGGCGGCGGGCAGATGCGGACGGGGGAAGAACACCGCGCGCCTGCTCGGGGTGGCGAACGCGAGCCGCGGAGTGGTGCCGTCGGCCGCCACGTGCAGCGGCTGATGGGTGCCGTCGTTGACGTAGCGGATCGGGTTGCGCGGGCTGTCGGCGTCCTTGCACGGCCACTGCATCGGCCCTTCCGCCAAGCGCTCGTAGCTCATGCCGCTCAGGTCGTAGCCGGTGGCCGGGTTGGTGAACTGGCGCAGCTCGGCGAACACCTCGGCGCTGGAGGTGAAGTCGAAGCCGGGGAAACCCATGGCGGTGGCGACCTGGGCGATCAGCAGCCAGTCCGGTCGCGCGTCGCCGATCGGGTCGACCGACTGCTGCAGCAGGGTGACGTTGCGCTCCGAATTCACCATCACCGCATCGGTTTCGGCCCACAGCGCGGCGGGCAGCAGCAGATCGGCGTAGGCGTTGGTCGCGGTCTCGGCGTAGGCATCCTGCACCACGACCAACTCGGCCGCTTCGAGACCCGCGATCACGGTTTTGCGGTTGGCGACGGTGGCGACGGGGTTGGTGCAGATGATCCACGCGGCCTTGATCTCGCCGTCGGCCAGCCCGCGGAACATGTCGATGGTGCCGGGGCCCGACTCGGTGCGCAGGGTGCCGTCGGGCAGATCCCAGGCGGTTTCGACGAAGGTGCGATCGGCGGGGGAGAGCAGGCTGCGCTGGCCGGGCAGGCCGGGGCCCATGTAGCCCATCTCGCGGCCACCCATGGCGTTGGGCTGGCCGGTGAGCGAGAAGGGCCCACTGCCCGGCCTGCAGATGGTGCCGGTCGCCAGGTGCAGGTTGACCAGTGCGTTGGTGTTCCAGGTGCCGTGCGTGGACTGATTGAGCCCCATCGTCCACAGCGACATCCACTCGCCCGCCTCGGCGATCATCGTGGCCGCGGTGCGGATATCGGCCTCGGCCAAGCCGGTCAGCTCGGCGACGCGGGCCGGCGGATAGTCGGCGAGGAACTCGGGCATCGCGTCCCAGCCCTCGGTGTGCTCGGCGATGAACGCGGTGTCGATCGCACCGTCGGCGACCAGCAGGTGCAGCAGTCCGTTGAGCAGGGCCAGGTCGGTACCCGGGGCGATCTGCAGGAACAGGTCGGCGCGGGCGGCGGTATCGGTGCGGCGCGGGTCGACCACGATCAGCTTGGCGCCCGCCTTGAGCCGGTCGGCCATGCGCAGATACAGGATCGGGTGGCAGTCGGCCATGTTCGCGCCGCTGACCAGGAACAGGTCGGCGTGTTCGAAGTCGTCGTAGGAACCGGGCGGGCCGTCCGCGCCGAGCGACTGCTTGTAGCCGGTGCCCGCGCTGGCCATGCACAGGCGCGAGTTGGCTTCGATGTGCTTTGTCCGCAGGTAGCCCTTCGCCAGCTTGGTGGCCAGGTACTGGGCTTCCAGCGACATCTGTCCGGAGACGTAGAGGGCGATCGCGTCGGGGCCGTGCTCGTCGAGGATCGCGCGCAGGCGGGTGGCGGTTTCGTGCACGGCCTCGTCGACCGGCAGCGGAACCGGGACCTGGCCGCGTTCGGGGCGCCGGTAGGCGGTGTCCATCCGGCCGGGTGCGGCCATCATCTCCGCGTGGGTGGCGCCCTTGGTGCAAAGCCTGCCCGCGTTCGCCGGATGCAGCTTGTCGCCGCTGACCTTCGCGATCAACCGCGCGCCAGACTGATCAGTCTTTGTCTGGACGTTTATGCCGCAGCCGACGCCACAATACGAGCACTGTGTACGCACAGTGTCCGTGTCGCGGCCGTCCGCTTCCCCTGTCATGACTCGATCATCCGCATTTGTCGTTGCGCTCGATTTACCGAACGTTATGTCCAGGTGACAATCGACCTCACAAGTCAAAATTTCGACGGTGAGGAGATGGCCCGAATATCGCCCCTGATCAGGGCGCATTCCGGGCCGAAGGCATGCAACGGCGCACGGACCGGGGTGACCGGACTCACCCCGGCGATCGACAGGGTTTCAGCCCAATTTGTAGCCGCGGTGCAGTGCCACCACTCCGCCGGTGAGGTCACGCCACTGCACAGAGTCCCAGCCGGCGTCCGCGATCCGGCGGGCCAGCCTGCGCTGGTTCGGCCAGGCGCGGATCGACTCGGCCAGGTACACGTACGCGTCCGGGTTGGAACTCACGGCGCGCGCCACCCTGGGCAGCGCCTTCATCAGATACTCCATGTACACGGTGCGGAACGGCCCGAACACCGGCGTGGAGAACTCGCAGACCACGACCCGTCCGCCCGGTTTGGTCACGCGCAGCATCTCGCGCAGTGCCAGATCGATATCGGCGACATTGCGCAGCCCGAACGAGATGGTCACCGCGTCGAACGAATCGTCGGCGAACGGCAGTGCCATCGCATCGCCGGCCACCATCGGCACCTGCCGGAACCGGCCCGCCGCGAGCATGCCCTGGGAGAAGTCGGTGGCCACGCACCAGGCGCCGGACTTGCCGAGCTCCACGGTCGAGACGCCGGTACCCGCGGCCAGATCGAGGACCCGTTCGCCGGGGCGCAGCCCGAGTGCCCGTCGCGTCGCCCACCGCCAGTACCGATCCTGGCCACCGGAGATGACCGTATTGGTGAGGTCGTAGCGCTTCGCCACACCGTCGAACATCGACGCGACCTCGTGGGGTTGCTTGTCCAGCGAAGCCCGAATCGGTTCTCGCTGCTCTGTTGTCGCCACGAACCGAGCTTAGAGTTTTTTCGCCGCGATAGCGCGGGTGGGTTTCACCACTCAGGCCGTACGCGGCAATCGCTCGCGCATCCCGGTGACGTCGGCGTAGTGGCCCATCAGTTCGGTGCAGACCGCGGGCCAGGTGCGGTGCAGCACCGACTTGCGCGCCGCCGCGGCGAACAACCCGCGCTGCCCCGCATCACGCAGGGCCGACACCGCGCTCGGCAGCAATTCCGCGAACCGGTCGACCGGCAGCAGGTACCCGTTGCGGCAGTGGGAGACCAGATCCCGTGGCCCACCGGCGTCGGGCCCGATCACCGGCACACCCGAGGACAGCGCTTCCTGCACGCCCTGGCAGAACGTCTCGTGCTCGCCGGGATGCACCATCACGTCCAGGCTCGCGTAGTGCGTTGCCAGTTCGCTGCCACCCAGCTCGCCGGTGAACACCGCGTCGGGCATCAACCTGCGCAGCCGGGCCCGTTCCGGTCCGTCGCCCACCACGACGAGCTGGATCGACGGGTCGCCGGCCAGCGCGGCCAGCCGCTCCACGTGCTTTTCCGGTGCGAGCCTGCCCACGAAGCCGACGACGAGCCGGTCGTCGGACCCCAGCCAGCTCGCCCGCAACTCGGCACTGCGCGCGGCCGGGTTGAACCTGGCGATATCCACGCCACGGCCCCAGCGACGCACTCTCGGGATCCCGTGCTCGGCGAGGTCGTGCGCGGCCGCCGACGACGGCGCCAGCGTGCGGGTAGCGCCCTCGTGGATCCGGCGCGTCCATGCCCACGCGGCCCGTGCGGCGAGCCCGAGCCCGTAGCTCTTGGCGAACCCGGCCACGTCGGTCTGGTACACCGCGATGGTCGGCAGATCCAGCCGCGTCGCCGCGGCGAGCCCGCCGGCGCCGAGCAGGAACGGCGAGGCCAGGTGCACCACATCGGGATCGAAATCGGCGATGGCGGCGGTGATTCCCGGTTGCGGCAGACCCACAGGCAGCGAACTCACCTTCGGCACCATCATCGCGGGCACCCGGTGCACCGGGAAGCGGCCGTGAAAACGTGGTGCCGGTGGGGCGCCGCGCAGGGAATCGGGCGCCACCATCATCGCGTCGTGTCCGTGCTGGTCCAGGTGGTCCAACACCCGCAGCACGGAGTTGACGACGCCGTTCATGTTCGGCAGGAAAGACTCCGAGACGATGGCTACGCGCACTCTCTCAGGGTGACCGCCACAGCGCGCGACACCCCCACACCGACGTGAAGCCGGGACGAACAGCAAACGAAGTTACAGCTCGCGCCGCTTGCGGCGCACGATCCACAGCACCGGCAGGGCGAGCGCCCACGCCACGAAGATCACCGACGCCGCCGGGATGATCGCCACCCGTGAGTCGCGGCCTGCCACCCGGACCAGGTCGGGATCGCGCGTGCTGTACTCCACGTTGATCCGTTGACCAGCGGTCAGGTTCGTCGGATACAGGATGCCGACCTTCGGATTGTGGGTCACGCTGTCGGGCGTCACATAGGTCACCGCCGAACGCAGCCGACCCGCGGAGAGCACTTCGCCGGAGGTCACACCGCGATGCCGCTCGATCTCGAAATCGTTGCGCCAGGCCGCCAGCACCAGCAACACCATCAGCACGCTGATCACGGTCGCCGCACCGACCACCCACGCTCGAACCCGTCGCAGGCGCTTGTCCCGCCGCTCCGACAGGCTGGTTTCCGACACCCGCCACACAGTACCGGCTGTATTTCCGGCGGGCTGGTGCCGCGGGTTCGGACTGCCGCAGCCGCGCATCGCGAATACGCCTAGCATTCCCGTCATGTCCCGCAAATTCAGCTTCACCGTGCCCTATACCGTCCCGGTCGAAGAGCTTCACCGGGCACTTGTCGACGACGCTGTCTGGCAGGAGCGTTTCGCCGCCGCCGAGACCGCGACCATCGAACTCTCCCATCCCGACGGCCCCGGCTCGATTACCATCCATATGACCGAAACCCCAGGTAAAGACAAGGTTCCCGCCCTCGTGCGGAAGGTCCTCAAGAGCGATCTCGTGCTGGTACGCACCGACAATTGGCAGCCGCTGCAGGGCGAGATCGCCAAGGGCAGTTTCACCGGCAACACCAGCGGCATCACCACCGAGATGTCGGGCACCTACGAACTGCGCCCCACCGCCGAAGGCAGCGAAATCGAGGTCGTCGGCACCGTGAAGGTGAAGGTTCCCCTGGTCGGCGGCGCCATCGAGCCACTGGCCGAGCAGCTGCATCAGCGCGTCCTCAACAGCGAACGCAAGTTCATCGAAAACTGGTTCGCCAAGCTCTGAGCCGCGGCGACGGGTGCCGCTCCACCGAGCGGCACCCTCGCGTCAGCCGCGATTCTCGACCAGTACCAGCCAGTTGCCCGAGTTGTCGCGAATGATCGCCTCGGTGCCGTACGGGCGTTCGGACGGCGGCTGGATGAACTCGACCCCCTTCGCCGTGAGTTCTTCGTAGGTCTTCTGGCAGTCGGCGGTGCGCAGCCCGAGGGCGCCGTGGGTGCCGTCGGCCAGTGCCCGCCGGATCGCGTCGGCGAGGTCGTCGGTGAGCGGTGGCCCCGGCACCATCAGCGTCACCTCGAGCTCGCGATGATCGGGGTGCGCGATGCTGACCCAGCGGAACCCGTTGTCGCCCATGCTCACATCCGCGGTCTCGACGAAACCGAGCTTGTCGATGTACCACTGTTTGGCGGCATCCTGATCGGTGACGTACACGGTGACCAGGGAAACGTTCGTGATCGTTGTCATGATTCGAGGCTATTGCCGCGCGGTGTCATCCGGCTTCTCCGAAATTGCGGTGTCGCGGCGGACGCGATCGGAGAGCCCGTGCATGAAGACATAACAGCCCGGAATGTGCGGTGCCCCGTCGGCGAATTTCGACTGATACTCGCTCGGCGTCACCCCGACGAGCTGACGGAATTTGGCGCTGAACGAGCCGAGGCTCGTATAGCCGACCAGCATGCACACCTCGGTGACGGTCAGGTTGGTCGACCGCAGCAGATCCTGCGCCCGCTCGATCCGTCGCTCGGCCAGATACACCGCGGGCGTGCGGCCGTACACGGCGGCGAACGCGCGCAGGAAGTGATATTTGGACACACCGGCGGACCGGGCCAGTTCGTCCAAGTCGAGCGGATCGGCGTAGCGCCGGTCGACAAGGTCGCGCGCCCTGCGCAGGTGCGGCAGCAGGGCCAGCACCGGACGACGACCTGACGTGCTCATAACCACCTGTTCCTACGGCTGTTCACCACCAGCTATGGGGAGGTGGACGAGAAGGGCTGGAGGTCGTCGGCGCGGAGCGAGGCTCGTCCCGCCGCACGCCAGGCGCGGGCGGTGAGGTCGAGATCCTCGTCGGTCACCAGATTGCCCATCACCCGAACCGCCGTGCGCTGCAGATACTTCGAGCGCATCACCGGCGGGCCACCGAGCGGGACCATCCTCGGCTGGGTGGCCAGGCCCGCGAGCCTGCGCGCCACCGAGAAAGTGCGTCCGTAGTGGTCACGCAGCAGCTGCGGCCACGCCCGGCTCAGATCGGGCTCGTCGAGCAGGTCCGCGAGCATGTGCCCGCCTTCGAGGCCGTAGTCGATGCCTTCGCCGTTGAGGGGATTCACGCAGCCCGCGGCGTCGCCGACCAGCACCCAGTTCGGGCCCGCCACATTGGAGACGGCGCCGCCCATCGGCAGCAGCGCGGAGGCCACCGCGCGCAGTTCGCCCTCGAGTTCCCATTCCTCGCGGCGCAGCCGGGTGTAGTGCTCGAGCAGCGGCTTGAGCGCGACGTGCGAGGGCCGCGCCTCGGTGGCCAGCGAGCCGACGCCGATATTCACCTCGCCGTTGCCGAGCGGGAAGATCCAGCCGTAGCCGGGGACCAGTTCGTCGGCGGCATTGCGCAGTTCCAGGTGCGAGGAGATCCACTGGTCGTCGCTGCGGCCGGACTTGATGTAGGCACGGGCTGCCGTGCCATAGGCGTAGCGGCGATGCCAGATGCGGCCCAATTGCTTTCCGATGGGGGAGCGCACCCCGTCGGCCACCACCAGCACCCGGCAGCGGACCGTATGGGTGTTCGCGCCGATGCGCACCGTCACCCCGGTGACCAGCTCACCTTCGCGCAGCACCTCGGTGACCTTGGCGCCGTCGACCATCCGCGCACCGGACTTGATCGCGGTCTCGCGCAGCTTGTCGTCGAGTTCGGTTCGTGGAACGGCACTTCCGTACGTCGGGAACGACCCGCCCGGCCACGGCAGCAGTGCCTCCTTGCCGAAGCCCGCCATCCGCAGGCCGTGGTTCACCGTGTGCGCGCGCAGCCATTCGCCGAGACCCAGCTGCTCCAGCTCGGCGGTGGCGCGCGGCGTGAGCCCGTCACCACAGGTCTTGTCGCGCGGGAAGACCGCCGAATCGAGCAGCAGCACATCACGTCCGGCGCGCGCGGCCCACGCCGCCGATGCCGAACCGGCGGGCCCTGCCCCGACCACCAACACCTCGACGGCGGCAGGCAGCGGAGCACGGTCGGCGGGGGTGAGATCCGGTGAACCCATGGCTCAATACTGGCACTGTCGGCCGCTGTGCGAGAGTGTCGGGTACACCGGGAATTGTCACTGTGTGACGGGGTTCATCGGCCATCGTGCCGGAACACGCTAGGTTGCTACCCGTCGGGGTCGGACGCATCGCTGGGAGAAGATAATGAGCACATCGGCTGTGAGCGACGAAAGCACCGTGGTTGCCGGGGTGGATCTCGTCGATCCCGAACTCGCCGTCACCGTGCGCGACGGCTTGGCCGCGGTCGAGAAACTGCTCGTCGACGAACTCTCCGACGGTGAGGAATTCCTCCAGGAGGCGGCCCTGCACCTGGCCAGGGCGGGCGGCAAGCGGTTCCGGCCGCTGTTCACCGTGCTCACCGGCCAGCTCGGCCCCAATCCCACCGATCCGGCGCTGGTCACCGCGGGCACGGTCGTGGAACTGGTGCATCTCGCCACGCTCTATCACGACGACGTCATGGACGAGGCGACCCAGCGTCGCGGTGCCGAGAGCGTCAACTCGCGCTGGGGCAACAACATCGCGATCCTGGCCGGCGACTACCTGTTCGCCCACGCCTCGCGCCTGACCTCCACCCTCGGACCCGACGCGGTCCGCATCATCGCCGAGACCTTCGCCGAGCTGGTCACCGGCCAGATGCGGGAAACCATGGGCGCCAAGCAGACCCAGGACCCCGTCGAGCACTACCTGCGCGTGGTGTGGGAGAAGACCGGCTCGCTCATCGCCGCCGCGGGCCGCTTCGGCGGCACCTTCTCCGGCGCGGGCCCCGAGCACGTCGAACGCCTTGCCCGCCTCGGCGACGCCGTCGGCACCGCCTTCCAGATCTCCGACGACATCATCGACATCTCGTCCTCGGCCGAGCAGTCCGGCAAGACGCCGGGCACCGACCTGCGCGAAGGCGTGCACACCCTGCCGGTGCTCTACGCCCTGCGCGAGACCGGCGCCGACGGCGACCGCCTGCGTACCCTGCTGGCAAACCCGCTGGAAAACGATGCCGAGGTCGACGAGGCACTGGAACTGCTGCGCCGCTCACCCGGCATGGCGCTGGCCAAGGAAAAGCTGGCCGAATACGCCGACCTCGCCGACACCGAACTCGCCGCCCTCCCCGCCGGTCCCGCCAACGACGCCCTCACCCGCCTGGTCCGCTACACCATCGAACGCGTGGGCTGAGCCGGAAAGATCGACGCGTCCACCAGCCGGAACTTTCCGGCCGCGATTCGCGTTGCTCATTCATGCCCAATGGGATCAAAACCTTCGGTTTGATGGTTGGCATGTCGGCGCTGATCGTCGCCATCGGGGCGATGTTCCGCAGCCCGACGATCCTCATCATCTCGATCGTGCTGGCCGTCGGCATGAACGCCTACGCCTACTTCAACAGCGACAAGCTGGCGTTGAAGGCGATGCACGCGCAACCGGTGAGCGAACTGGAAGCGCCGGTCATGTACCGGATCGTGCGCGAGCTCGCCACGACGGCGCGTCAGCCGATGCCGCGCCTCTACATCAGTCCGACCAGCGCCCCCAACGCGTTCGCGACCGGCCGCAATCCGCGTCACGCCGCGGTCTGCTGTACCAGCGGCATCCTGCAACTGCTCGATGAACGGGAGCTGCGGGCCGTACTCGGCCACGAGCTGTCCCACGTCTACAACCGCGACATCCTGATCTCGTCGGTGGCGGGCGCGATGGCCTCGATCATCACCGGCTTGGCGAACATGGCGTTCTTCGCGAGCTCGTTCGGCAACAGAGACGGAAACGGCCCGAACATCATCGGTGTGCTGCTGGTCTCGTTGCTCGGCCCGATCGCGGCGGGCCTGATCAAGATGGCGGTCTCCCGATCGCGGGAGTACCAGGCCGATCAGTCCGGCGCCGAACTCACCGGTGACCCGCTGGCCCTGGCCTCGGCCCTGCGCAAGATCGAACGCGGCGTACAGGCGGCCCCACTTCCGCCGGATCCCAAGATCACCAGCGAATCGCACCTGATGATCGCCAACCCGTTCCGCGCGGGCGACCGAGTCGCCCGCTGGTACTCCACCCACCCCCCGATGGACGAACGAATCAGGCGTCTAGAGGAAATGGCCGGAGACAACACCCAGTATTGAGTGCTGTCCCCCCGCCATTCGCATCATTCCCGGAGACAACACCCAGTACTGAGCGCCGTCCTCCGCCATTCGCATCATTCCAGGCGGCACTCATCACCACTGAGTGCCGCCACACCGGACCTATCGGTAGTTGACGAACTGCAGGGCGATGCCGAAATCCTCGCCCTTGAGCAGCGAGATCACTTCCTGCAGATCATCACGCTTCTTGCTGCTGACCCGCAGCTCCTCACCCTGGATCTGCGCTTTCACACCCTTGGGGCCTTCGTCGCGGATCTTCTTCGAGATCTTCTTCGCCTTCTCGGTGTCGATGCCCTGCACCAGCGTGCCGGTGATCTTGAACACCTTGCCAGAGGGCTGCGCCTCGCCGGCGTCGAACGCCTTCAGCGAGATATCGCGGCGGATCAGCTTCTCCTTGAAGACGTCGAGTGCCGCCTGCACCCGCTCCTCGGCGTTGGCGGTGAGCACGATGGCTTCCTCGCCCGACCACGCGATGGACGCATCGGTGCCCTTGAAGTCGTAGCGCGAGTTCAGCTCCTTCTCCGCCTGATGCAGAGCGTTGTCGACCTCCTGACGATCGACCTTGCTCACGACGTCGAATGACGAATCAGCCACACTGCGCTCCTGTCCTGTGAAGGTCCGGCGAACTCCGGGGCCGGGGTTCTACCGGCCACCGAGACAGTTGTACCCGCATAGGGGGACAACCGGTGCTCGCAGGGGGTCTGTGCAGGCGTTTTGATAGTCCGGGTGAGTACGTTGTAAGCTGCTCAGCGCACCGGAAACGGCGCACACGGCAGATTGCCCGAGCGGCCAATGGGAGCGGACTGTAAATCCGTCGGCTTATGCCTACGTAGGTTCGAATCCTACATCTGCCACATCGAACCCCCGTCGATCATGAAGATCGGCGGGGGTTCCTTGGTTTCACCGCCCATCGGGGTAGCCTCGACATGAGCCGGTACGGATCTAGCGGGTTGAACTCCGTGAAAACGCCCTTTGAGCTGCCGATTTGGTGCTCTGGGTGGGGAGTGTGTAATCTCGTTCAGGACGCCGGAGCACGGGGTCACGCTGATCGGCTTGCCGGTTCAGACTCTGTGCCACGTTGTCATGCCCCCTTAGCTCAGTCGGTAGAGCGTTTCCATGGTAAGGAAAAGGTCAACGGTTCGATTCCGTTAGGGGGCTCGCCGGATTGCCGGTGGTGAGCGGCTAACCGCGGCATCATCGGGATATTAGTCCGCCGTGGCGGTGTAGCTCAGTTGGTAGAGCAAACGACTCATAATCGTTGTGTCGCCGGTTCAAGTCCGGCCATCGCTACCAATTTCAACTCAGCCCAGACCGGAAAGAAGGCAAATCGTGGCCGCGAAGTCCACCGATGTCCGGCCAAAGATCACCTTGGCCTGCGACGAGTGCAAGCACCGCAACTACATCACGAAGAAGAACCGGCGTAACGACCCGGATCGCCTCGAGCTGAAGAAGTTCTGCCCGAACTGCGGAACTCACCGGGCGCACCGCGAGTCGCGCTAGTTTTCAACAGCATCTGCCGAAGGCCGGACGAGAGTCCGGCCTTTGTGCTTTTCCCGGGAAGTTCACGCGAAGTTCGGGGCCGATACAGTATCCGGACGCGTCACGTTTTACACCGGTCGACTTCGGTGCTGTCTTACAAGTGAGTAAGGTCCACGTTGTGACAGTGAACACCGGAACTCACGAAGCGGTCTCTGCCGCAGCTGCCGAATCATTCGATCCCGCCGCCCACGCGGCGTCGATGGTCGGCCACCACTACCGCGTCGACGACTACTACGAGGTCGGCCGCGAGAAGGTGCGTGAATACGCCCGCGCGGTGCAGGACTACCACCCGGTGCACTGGGAAGAAGACATCGCGCGCGAGTACGGCCACCAGGGTCTGGTCGCCCCGCTCACCTTCATCTCCCTGGTCGGGATTCTTGCCCAGCGCAAACTGTTCGAACAGATCGTGACCGGGTACGACCTGAGTCAGATCATGCAGACCGACCAGATCCTGGAGTTCCACCGCCCGATCCGGGTCGGCGACCAGTTGACCTGTGATGTGTATCTGCATTCTTTCCGCCAGGCCTTCGGCGGCGACATCATCGTGACCAAGAACATCGTCACCGCCCAGGACGACGAACTGGTGCTCACCACCTACACCACCCTGATCGGCCGCAGCGGGGGCGATATCGATCCACGGATGTCGGACGCGGTACGCAACGTGCTCATGCACGGACTCGGCGACGAAGAACCCGACCACCACGCGCCGTCCGAGCTCTCCGTCGGGATCGCCTCCGACCCGATCACCAAACAGCCCGAACCGACGGTCAGCGCGCATGCCCTGTCCTTCGACAGTGTGTCGGTCGGCGACGAGCTGCCCGCGCGCGTGGTGCGACTCACCCGCGGCGATCTGGTCAACTACGCGGGCGTGTCCGGCGACGCGAACCCGATCCACTGGAGCGACGAGGTCGTGAAGCTGGTCGGCCTGGACAACGTGGTCGCGCACGGCATGCTCACGATGGGTTTGGGTGGCGGTTTCGTCACCTCGTGGCTGGGCGATCCCGGCGCGGTGAAGGAATACAACGTCCGCTTCACCAGCCCGGTCTATGTCGGGTCCGCCGTCCCCGCCGAGGTCGAATACACCGGCAAGGTGAAATCGGTCGACCCGCAGACCCGCACCGCCGTTATCGCCATCACGGCGAAGTCGGCGGGCAAAAAGATCTTCGGCCGCGCCACCGCAACCGTCGCGCTGTCCTGACCTGGTCGAGTGTCCCGGATTGGCGATAACCGCGAGCGGTAACGTATAGTCGGGACTCTGGGGTCACGAGATGCTGCGCGCTGATCTTCCCGAGGGGTTAGCTCCTCATGGAAGCGGCGCGCGTGTTGTGTGACACTGGGGACAACCGAATATCGAATGTGGTTGGGCACTACAGCTCAGGCTGGTCCAACCGAAGGGGCGTAGCTCAATTGGCAGAGCAGCGGTCTCCAAAACCGCAGGTTGCAGGTTCAAGTCCTGTCGCCCCTGCCCTTAATGCCAGCGACGAGAGAGGATCGACGTGAGCGACGAGCGGGATACTCGCGGCGAAGACGGCGAGGACACCGCCGCTGCCACTCGACCGAGTGGCAAGCGGTCTGCTCGTCGTGTGCGCGCGTCGGACGCTCCGGCAGACACCGGATCGGTGGCCACGCTCGATCGGTCATCGGCCTCGCACAAGGCAGACAAGACTGCCGGTAACGCTAAGACGGGCAACCCGTTCAAGCGGCTGCTCAAGTTCCTGCGAGAGGTCATCGCGGAACTGCGCAAGGTGATCTGGCCCAACCGGAAGCAGATGGTCACCTATACGGCCGTCGTTCTGGTGTTCGTGGTCTTCATGGTCGCGTTCATCGCCGGGATCGACGTAGCGTTCGTCAAGGGTGTCGACTGGCTGTTCGGCTGATCGCCGACACCCACGCCGGTAGCCGATCGCGGGTCGGAACGGCGGAGTGTGCCTCCGCGCACCCGACCCGGCCCAGAGGATGTACGTGACGACACAGGAAGCGAGTGCCTCAGTGAGCACCCCGGAGAACGAAACCAACGACGAGTTCCCGGTTGACGACGCTGTCGTGGCAGAAACCGCCACCGACGAGGTCGAGGCCGCCGAGCCCGCCGATGCCGACGAAGCCGCCGCCGACGAGGTTGTCGTCGACGAAGCCGTGATCGAAGAAGTCGCCACCGAAGAAGACCCCGAGGCCGACCCGATCGAGTCGATGAAGACCAAGCTGCGCCGCGTGCCCGGCGACTGGTACGTCGTGCACTCCTACGCCGGCTACGAGAACAAGGTCAAGACCAACCTCGAGACCCGCGTGCAGAACCTCGGCCTCGAGGACTACATCTTCCAGGTCGAGGTACCGACCGAAGAGGTCACCGAGATCAAGAACGGCCAGAAGAAGAACGTCAACCGCAAGGTGCTGCCGGGCTACATCCTGGTCCGGATGGAACTGAACAACGAGTCGTGGGGCGCGGTTCGCAACACCCCCGGCGTCACCGGTTTCGTCGGCATGACCGGCGGTGGCCCCGGCGCCAAGCCGACCCCGCTGACCATCAACGAGGTCGTGAAGTTCCTGGTCCCGGCCGGTGCGCAGGCGCAGAAGAAGGCCGCCGCGGCCGCCGCCGGTGGTTCGGATGCCGGTAGCTCGGCTTCGGGCAAGCCCACCATCGAGGTCGACTTCGAGGTCGGCGAGTCGGTCACCGTCATGGACGGCCCGTTCGCGACCCTGCCCGCGTCGATCTCCGAGGTCAACGCCGAGCAGCAGAAGCTCAAGGTGCTCGTGTCGATCTTCGGTCGTGAGACCCCGGTCGAGCTGAACTTCACCCAGGTTTCCAAGATCTAAGATTTTCCACACTCGCGTCAACGGCACCGCTCACCGGCGGTGCCGTTGGTGTTTGCGCTGGTCGCCACCCGATTGCTAGGTCATGACCTATGTCAAGTAGAGTGTGATGGTTCGTGTTCTGACTTCCCCGCAGTACTTGTCGGGGCCTAGTCGTGCGCGGATACGAGGCTTACGGCAACCGTAAGGAACCGAACCCCAGAAAGCCAAGGAAGAAAGATGCCCCCCAAGAAGAAGAAGCTCGCCGGGATCATCAAGCTGCAGATCCAGGCCGGCGCAGCCAACCCGGCACCGCCGGTCGGCCCCGCGCTCGGTCAGCACGGCGTCAACATCATGGAGTTCTGCAAGGCGTACAACGCCGCGACCGAGTCGCAGCGTGGCAACGTCATTCCGGTCGAGATCTCGGTGTACGAGGACCGGACGTTCGACTTCAAGCTGAAGACCCCGCCTGCCGCTCGTCTGCTGCTCAAGGCCGCCGGTGTGCAGAAGGGCTCCGCTGAGCCGCACAAGACCAAGGTCGCCAAGGTCACCATGGACCAGGTCCGGGAGATCGCCAAGACCAAGGCCGAGGATCTCAACGCCACTGACATCGATCAGGCCGCGAAGATCATCGCCGGTACCGCGCGTTCGATGGGTATCACCGTCGAAGGCTGAGCGAATCCTCGCTCTGTGTGGGAGGGCCGGCCAGGCCCGAACAAACCACATCTGAACTCAGAAACTTAAGGACAGAAAATCATGGCAAAACGAAGCAAGGCGTACCTCGCCGCTGCTGAGAAGGTCGATCGCGACGCTCTGTACTCCCCGCTGGCCGCCGCGCGCCTGGCAAAGGAGACCGCGACCACCAAGACCGACGCGACCGTCGAGGTCGCCGTCCGTCTCGGCGTCGATCCCCGCAAGGCCGACCAGATGGTCCGTGGCACCGTCAACCTGCCGCACGGCACCGGTAAGACTGCCCGCGTCATCGTGTTCGCCGCGGGCGAGAAGGCTTCCGAGGCCGAGGCCGCGGGCGCCGACGCCGTGGGCGCCGAGGACCTGATCGAGCGGATTCAGGGCGGCTGGCTCGACTTCGACGCCGCGATCGCCACCCCGGATCAGATGGCCAAGGTCGGCCGCATCGCGCGTGTCCTCGGCCCGCGTGGTCTGATGCCGAACCCGAAGACGGGCACCGTCACCAACGATGTGACCAAGGCCGTCAACGAGATCAAGGGCGGCAAGATCAACTTCCGCGTCGACAAGCAGGCCAACCTGCACTTCGTCATCGGCAAGGCGTCCTTCGACGACGCCAAGCTGGTGGAGAACTACGGCGCCGCGCTGGACGAGATCCTGCGTGTGAAGCCGTCGACCGCCAAGGGTCGCTACGTCAAGAAGATCACGGTTTCGACGAACACCGGACCGGGCATCCCGGTGGACCCGAACCGCACCCGCAACCTCCTCGACGAGGATGCGTGAGCTTCGGCTGACAGCTAGCTCCTCCTGAGAGCAACCGCGAGGGTGGGAACGCAATGCGTTCCCACCCTCGCGGCGTTTGTTGCGGACTGTGCGGTCAGCTCTTGTCGATCGGTGGTTCGGGTGCCTTGTCCCGCCAGCCGAGCAGCACCGATTCACCGCTCTGCGGCTTCCACGGCAGGAAGACGGCCACGATCACCGCACACACCAGCACCGCGCCTGCGGCGACCAGCGAGGCCGCGTGCGCGCCCTGCAGCGTCGCGGACTTCATGGCCACGATCAGATTCTCGCGTTGTGTCTCGAGGAACGGCGTGAGCTCGCGTTTACGCAGTTCCAGCACACTGAGTGGACTCGCCTTGACCAGGCTCTTCTCGTTGTCGTTCATGATGCCCGCCGGGATCGCGTCGATTCGCGCGCCGATCCGGCTGGTGTAGTACGAGGCCACGATCGAGCCGAGCACCGCGACACCGAGGGTGCCGCCGATCTCGCGAGTCGTGTCGTTGACTGCCGAGCCCGCGCCGGCCTCGTTCAGTGGCAGCGAGGACATGATCGATTCGGTGGCCGGTCCCTGCACGATGCCAAGACCCAGCGCCATCAACACCATCGCGGGCAGCACGCCGATCACGTAGCTGCTGTCGACGGTGACCTGTCCACCCAGGTAGAGACCGGCGCCGATGAGTAGCAGGCCGATCACCAGCACCGCGGTGGTGCCGACCCGTTGCGCCAGCAGCGTCGCGACCGGTGCGCCGATCGCGACCGAGAAGGCGAACGGCAGTGAGGCGATACCGAATTCGAGTGGGGTGTATTCGCGCACGCCCTGGAAATACTGGGTGATCAGGAACAGGAAGCCGAACATCGCGAAGTAGCCGATGGCGATAGCCAAGGCGGGCAACGAGAATCGGCGATTCCGGAACAGCCGCATATCGAGAATCGGTGCGGTAGTGCGCAATTCCCAAGTGACGAAGGCCGCGAGCAGGACGGTGCCGAGCGCGGCGGTGCACAGCGTGGTGAGCGAGAGCCAGCCATTGTGCGGCGCTTCGATGATCGACCACACCAGCAGCGTGATCCCCGCGATCGAGAGCCCGATGCCGACCAGATCGAGCTTGCCGATCTGCTCGGCGCGCGATTCGGGCACCCAGATCAGCGTCGCGACCAGCGCGACCAGCGCCACCGGCACGTTGATCCAGAACACCGAATGCCAGCTGAAATGCTCGAGCAGCCAGCCGCCCGAGATGGGGCCGATGGCGATCGCGAACCCGGCCATCGCGGTCCATGCGGCGATGGCGAGTGCGCGTTCGCGCCGGTCGGTGAAGATGTTGATGATCAGGGCCAGGGTGGCGGGGAAGACCGCGGCGGCGAAGACGCCCATCGCGGCCCTGGCGACGATGACCTGTGTCATCGATTCGGCCAGTGCCCCGCCGACCGACATCGCCGCGATGCCGACCAGGCCGATGGTCATGATCCGGCGGCGACCGTAGCGGTCACCGAGATTGCCCGCGGCCAGCAGCAGGCCGGCGAAGGTGAGGGTGTAGGCGTCGACGACCCACTGCAGGCCGGAGACTACGGTACGTAGCTGGACGCCGATCGAGGGGAGGGCGACGTTGACGATGGTGTTGTCGAGCACCACGAGCAATTCGGCCAGACAGATGACGGCGAGCGCGAGAAACCGCTGCGAACGCCGGTCCAGCAGCACTGGTGGAGCGACTATGGAAGTTGCCATAGTCATGAAGTGAACCAGATTACTGTCACCGTTCGTAACACCTTCTTTGTAGGATCACTGCCACATCGCCGCAATGAAGTGGCCTGAGTCACAACGAATTCGGCCGAATCGGACTGGAGGACCCCGTTTTGGCAGATGGGGGTAGGTGCGGGTACAGTGGTCAACGGTCATGCGGGATGTGCATACATCCGGCGGAGACCACACCCATTCGTTCTACCGAAGACCGTTGGTCGTTGACGCCGAAATTTCACGGTGTCGATCGAAGGTCCGGCGACATTGCCGGCGACCCACGCAGGGAGAGCTGAGGCCGAAGTTATTTTTGCGCCCCGGTACGCCTTGCGTCCGGGGCGTTCGTTTTGTCGCCGGCCCCTGATTCGGTAGTGCACCAACGAAACCGACATCAGAGAGGAGGCGAAGTATGGCGAAACCTGAAAAGGTCACCGCTGTCGCGGAGATCGCGGAGCAGTTCAAGAACTCCACGGCCACTGTTGTCACGGAATACCGTGGCCTGTCGGTCGGCAAGCTCACCGAGCTGCGTCGTGCGCTCGGCGCCGACGCCACGTACTCCGTCGCCAAGAACACCCTGGTCAAGATCGCTGCCGGTGAAGCCGGTGTGGCGGGTCTCGACGAGCTGTTCGTCGGCCCGACCGCCATCACCTTCATCCAGGGTGAGCCGGTCGATGCCGCCAAGGCGCTCAAGCAGTTCGCCAAGGACAACAAGTCCCTGGTCATCAAGGGCGGGTACATGGACGGCCGCGCGCTATCCGTGTCCGAGGTCGAGCGTATCGCTGACCTCGACTCGCGCGAGGTGCTGCTGGCCAAGCTGGCCGGTGCGTTCAAGGCCAAGCCTTCGCAGGCTGCCGCCCTGTTCGCCGCTCCCGCTTCGCAGGTCGCCCGGCTCGCCCAGGCGCTGCTCGAGAAGCGCACGAGTGCCGAAGGCGCTCCTGCTGCCGAAGAAGCACCCGCGGCTGACGCCGAATAAGACATCTATTACCCGCCTCGGGGTGCGTATGCGCTGCGAGGTACACCACGAAAGGAACCACCATGGCAAAGCTGAGCACCGAAGAACTGATTGGCGCCTTCAAGGAGCTGACCCTGCTCGAGCTCGCTGAGTTCGTCAAGATCTTCGAGGAGACCTTCGACGTCACCGCTGCTGCCCCCGTCGCCGTCGCGGCCGTCGGTGGCGCTGCCCCGGCCGAGGCTGCCGAAGAGCAGGACGAGTTCGACGTCATCCTCGAGGGTGCCGGCGACAAGAAGATCCAGGTCATCAAGGTGGTCCGTGAGATCGTCTCGGGCCTGGGCCTGAAGGAAGCCAAGGACCTGGTCGAGGGCGCCCCGAAGCCGATCCTGGAGAAGGTCGCCAAGGATGCCGCCGAGGCCGCCAAGGCGAAGCTCGAAGAGGCCGGCGCCAAGGTTTCCGTCAAGTAATTCGGAACCAGTGCTGTTGTGAACGGGCGGTCCTTTCCGGGCCGCCCGTTTGCTATTTGTCCGGACATGCGAAAGTGATCCGGGTCGTAGGAACCGCGCGAGGTTACTCTTCAGTCATGAAGGGGTGTGCCCCGTCTCACTGATGGGTTACAGTGACCGGACCCACAGAGTCGTAGCGCACCGCCGTGATGTGAGCGCGCGGGAACGCGGGTGGGGTGCTCGCAGGGATCAATGGAGGTAGCAGTGGGCGTCGAGGTCAGGACCGAGGGTGTTACCAAATCCTTCGGTTCACAGCGAATTTGGCAGGACGTGTCGATCACGCTCCCTTCGGGTGAGGTCAGTGCGTTGCTCGGCCCTTCGGGTACGGGTAAGTCGGTGTTCCTGAAGTCGCTCATCGGTCTGCTGCGACCCGAGCGTGGGTCCATCTTCATCGATGGCACCGACATCATGACCTGCTCCAACAAGGAGCTCTACGAGATCCGCAAACTGTTCGGCGTCCTTTTCCAGGACGGCGCGCTGTTCGGCTCGATGAATTTGTACGACAACATCGCGTTCCCGCTTCGTGAGCACACGAAGAAAACGGAATCCGAGATCCGTCGCGTTGTCATGGAGAAGCTCGAGCTCACCGGTCTGCTCGGTGCCGAGGGCAAGCTGCCCGGCGAGATCTCCGGCGGTATGCGCAAGCGCGCCGGTCTGGCCCGTGCGCTGGTACTCGACCCGCAGATCATCCTCGTCGACGAGCCCGACTCGGGCCTCGACCCGGTGCGTACCTCGTACCTGGCGCAGCTGCTGCTCAACATCAACGCGCAGATCGATGCCACGATCCTGATCGTGACGCACAACATCAACCTGGCCCGTACCGTGCCGGACAACATCGGCATGCTCTTCCGCCGCAACCTGGTGATGTTCGGCCCCCGTGAGGTGCTGCTCACCAGCGAAGAGCCGGTGGTCAAGCAGTTCCTCAACGGTCGCATGATCGGCCCGATCGGTATGTCGGAGGAGAAGGACGAGGCGCAGATGGCGCGCGAGCAGGCGCTCGTCGACGCCGGTCACCACCACGGTGGCGCCGAGGAGATCGACGGCATCATCCCGCAGATGAAGGCCGAGCCCGGCATGCCCGCCCGCCAGGCCGTTTTCCGCCGCCAGGCGCGGGTGCGCGAGATCATCCACACCCTGCCGCACGCGGCGCAGGTGGCGATCCGCGAGTCGCTGGATTCCTCCGATGACACTCAGGTGATGGCGGCCTACGGTGGCAACGACCAGCCCACCGAAACGTTCAAGACGGTTCCGCACGGCCAGATCAACGGCTGAGCGACTTTTACGCCTCGGATGAGCCCCGGCCTACGGCCGGGGCTCTTCTGCGTGACGGGGCGGAAACAGCTGCTGACCGGCCGTCAGCCGGGTGGCGCGCACGGCGTGTCGCGAGTAAAATGACCGCGGCGCCGGGTGGGGGATCCCCAGCGCGCCAGGCGATCTCGCATCGCGAACAGACCTGCGCGCGCCACTTGACGAGGGGCCCGCAAACCGTCACCCTATTCACAGCAGCGTGAGCTGTTGAGGGGCATCAGCGCCAGCGAGAATTCGGCCCAGCGTCAGCTGACGAGGGCCGAGCGCCAGTTGAATAGAGAGCTCAGCGCCAAGTGAGCAGTCGGCTCGGGGGAGTCGGCAGCAGGGCGCAGCGGTGAAGGAACCCGACGCGGCCAGCGTCCAGGGCTTCGGCGCGTTATCCCGTGCGTGCGGTCACACGGATGGTATGTTGACACTCCCTTGTCTAGGGGTGTAAGTTTGGACGTTGCGCTGGCTGCCTCCTGTCCACACCTTGATTCGCACTCGAAAGTTCCACCCTTCCGGTGTTACTTCCGCTGCTGCTTGTTCTGGTTTCGTTCGGGCTGTAACCAGCGGAATTCGTAGCAGACAAGCGACGGTCGCGGACCACCACGCGACGCGCGTGAGGTGCTGGAAGGACGCATCTTGGCAGTCTCCACCCAGACCAAGGCTGGTATCCCCGGAGCCCCGTTGAGGGTTTCGTTCGCGAAGATCCGAGAGCCCTTGGAGGTGCCCGGACTTCTCGACCTACAAACGGACTCGTTCGCCTGGTTGGTCGGTACACCCGACTGGCGCGAGAAGGCAGCCGCTCGCGGCGACGTCGGTCTCGCAGGCGGCCTCGAGGAGGTGCTCGAGGAGCTCTCGCCGATCGAGGACTTCTCCGGGTCCATGTCCCTGTCGTTCTCTGATCCGCGCTTCGAAGAGGTCAAGGCCTCCATCGACGAGTGCAAAGAGAAGGACATGACCTACGCGGCGCCGTTGTTCGTCACCGCGGAGTTCATCAACAACAACACCGGCGAGATCAAGAGCCAGACGGTGTTCATGGGCGATTTCCCCATGATGACCGACAAGGGCACCTTCATCATCAACGGCACCGAGCGTGTCGTCGTCTCGCAGCTGGTCCGTTCCCCGGGCGTCTACTTCGATCACAACATCGACAAGACCACCGAGAAGGACCTGCACAGCGTGCGCGTGATCCCGTCGCGCGGCGCGTGGCTGGAGTTCGACGTCGACAAGCGCGACACCGTCGGTGTCCGTATCGACCGCAAGCGCCGTCAGCCGGTCACCGTGCTGCTCAAGGCGCTGGGCTGGACGACCGAGGAGATCGTCGAGCGTTTCGGCTTCTCCGAGATCATGATGTCCACCCTGGAGAAGGACAGCACGCCCGGCCAGGACGAGGCGCTGCTCGATATCTACCGCAAGCTGCGTCCGGGCGAGCCGCCGACCAAGGAGTCCGCGCAGACTCTGCTGGAGAACCTGTTCTTCAAGGAGAAGCGCTACGACCTGGCCCGCGTCGGTCGTTACAAGATCAACAAGAAGCTCGGCATCCACGTGCACGAGCCGGTGACCTCCTCGGTTCTCACCAAGGAAGACATCGTCGACACCATCGAGTACCTGGTGCGTCTGCACGCCGGTGACCGCACGATGACCGCCCCCGGCGGTGAAGAGGTCCCCGTCGAGATCGACGACATCGACCACTTCGGTAACCGTCGTCTGCGTACCGTCGGCGAGCTCATCCAGAACCAGATCCGCGTGGGCCTGTCCCGCATGGAGCGTGTCGTTCGTGAGCGGATGACCACTCAGGACGTCGAGGCGATCACGCCGCAGACCCTGATCAACATCCGTCCGGTTGTCGCGGCGATCAAGGAGTTCTTCGGAACTTCGCAGCTGTCGCAGTTCATGGATCAGAACAACCCGCTGTCGGGTCTGACCCACAAGCGCCGCCTGTCGGCGCTCGGCCCCGGTGGTCTGTCCCGTGAGCGCGCCGGTCTGGAAGTTCGTGACGTCCACCCGTCGCACTACGGCCGCATGTGCCCGATCGAGACCCCGGAAGGCCCGAACATCGGCCTGATCGGTTCGCTGTCGGTGTACGCGCGGGTCAACCCGTTCGGCTTCATCGAGACGCCGTACCAGAAGGTTGTCGACGGCAAGGTCACCGACGAGGTCAAGTACCTGACCGCCGACGAGGAAGACCGCTACGTTCGCGCGCAGGCCAACTCCCCGGTCGACGCCGAGGGCCGCTTCCTCGAGGAGAAGGTCCTCGTCCGCCGTGCGGGCGAAGAGGTCGAGTTCGTGACGCCGGCCCAGGTCGACTACATGGACATCTCGCCGCGCCAGATGGTGTCGGTCGCGACCGCCATGATCCCGTTCCTCGAGCACGACGATGCCAACCGTGCCCTCATGGGTGCGAACATGCAGCGTCAGGCCGTGCCGCTGATCCGTTCCGAGTCCCCGATCGTGGGTACCGGCATGGAGCTGCGCGCAGCCGTCGACGCCGGTGACGTCGTCGTGAACGAGAAGCCCGGTGTGGTCGAAGAGGTCTCGGCCGATTACGTCACTGTGATGGCCGACGACGGCAGCCGCAAGTCCTACCGGATGCGCAAGTTCAACCGCTCCAACCAGGGCACCTGCTCGAACCAGCGTCCGATCGTGGACGAGGGCGATCGGGTGGAGAAGGGACAGGTCCTCGCGGACGGCCCCTGCACCGAGAACGGTGAGATGGCGCTGGGCAAGAACTTGCTCGTCGCGATCATGCCGTGGGAAGGCCACAACTACGAGGACGCGATCATCCTGTCGCAGCGCCTCGTGGAAGAGGACGTTCTCACCTCGATCCACATCGAAGAGCACGAGATCGATGCCCGCGACACCAAGCTCGGTGCCGAGGAGATCACCCGGGATATCCCGAACGTCTCCGACGAGGTCCTCGCCGACCTCGACGAGCGCGGCATCATCCGCATCGGTGCCGAGGTTCGCGACGGCGACATCCTGGTCGGCAAGGTCACGCCCAAGGGCGAGACCGAGCTCACCCCGGAAGAGCGTCTGCTGCGTGCCATCTTCGGTGAGAAGGCTCGCGAAGTTCGCGACACCTCGCTGAAGGTGCCCCACGGTGAGTCCGGCAAGGTCATCGGCATCCGCGTGTTCTCGCGCGAGGACGACGACGATCTGCCTCCCGGTGTGAACGAGCTGGTCCGCGTCTATGTGGCCCAGAAGCGCAAGATCCAGGACGGCGACAAGCTCGCCGGTCGCCACGGCAACAAGGGCGTCATCGGCAAGATCCTCCCCATCGAGGACATGCCGTTCATGCCCGACGGCACGCCGGTCGACATCATCCTGAACACCCACGGTGTGCCCCGTCGTATGAACATCGGCCAGATCCTGGAAACCCATCTCGGGTGGATCGGTAAGGCCGGCTGGAACATCGACGTGGCCACGGACGGCACTCGCCCCGATTGGGCGGCCACGCTGCCCGAGGAGATGCTGGCCGCGCCCGCCGACTCGAACATCGCCACGCCCGTCTTCGACGGTGCCAAGGATGACGAGCTGACCGGTCTGCTCGCGTCGACGCTGCCCAACCGTGACGGCGAGCGCATGGTCGACGAGAACGGCAAGTCGACCCTGTTCGACGGTCGCTCCGGCGAGCCGTTCCCGTACCCGGTCGCGGTCGGTTACATGTACATCCTGAAGCTGCACCACCTGGTCGACGACAAGATCCACGCCCGTTCGACCGGTCCGTACTCGATGATCACGCAGCAGCCGCTGGGTGGTAAGGCGCAGTTCGGTGGTCAGCGATTCGGTGAGATGGAGTGCTGGGCCATGCAGGCCTACGGCGCGGCGTACACGCTGCAGGAACTCCTGACCATCAAGTCCGACGACGTGGTCGGCCGCGTGAAGGTCTACGAGGCGATCGTCAAGGGCGAGAACATTCCGGAGCCGGGCATTCCGGAGTCGTTCAAGGTGCTCCTCAAGGAACTCCAATCACTGTGCCTCAACGTCGAGGTGCTGTCTTCGGACGGCGCCGCGATCGAGATGGGCGGCGGCGAGGACGAGGATCTGGAGCGCGCGGCCGCGAACCTGGGCATCAACCTGTCCAGGAACGAAGCCGCCACCATCGACGATCTGGCGAACTAGGTGGTAAGCGGTGCGGTCGCTGTGGAAGCGACCGCACCGCGCACCGCGCTCGACAACTAGTGAACTTTTGCTCGAATTCGACCCGAATAGGGGAAAGGAAGTTACGTGCTAGACGTCAACTTCTTCGATGAACTCCGGATCGGCCTTGCCTCCGCCGATGACATCCGCCAGTGGTCTTTCGGCGAGGTGAAGAAGCCGGAGACCATCAACTACCGCACGCTCAAGCCGGAGAAGGACGGGCTCTTCTGCGAGAAGATCTTCGGTCCCACCCGGGACTGGGAGTGCTACTGCGGCAAGTACAAGCGCGTCCGCTTCAAGGGCATCATCTGTGAGCGCTGTGGCGTCGAGGTGACTCGCGCCAAGGTGCGTCGTGAGCGGATGGGCCACATCGAGCTGGCCGCTCCGGTTACGCATATCTGGTACTTCAAGGGCGTTCCGTCGCGCTTGGGCTACCTGCTCGACCTGGCGCCGAAGGATCTCGAGAAGATCATCTACTTCGCCGCCTACGTCATCGTCGGTGTCGACGAGGAGCTGCGTCACAACGAGCTCTCCACGCTCGAAGCCGAGATGGAGGTCGAGAAGAAGGCTGTCGCCGATCAGCGCGACGCCGACCTCGAGGCCCGCGCGCAGAAGCTCGAAGCCGACCTGGCCGAGCTGGAAGCCGAGGGCGCCAAGTCCGACGTGCGTCGCAAGGTCAAGGACGGCGGCGAGCGCGAAATGCGTCAGCTGCGCGACCGCTCGCAGCGTGAGCTGGACCGTCTCGACGAGATCTGGACGACCTTCACCAAGCTGTCGGTCAAGCAGCTCATCGTCGACGAGGTGCTCTACCGCGAGCTCGTCGACCGCTACGGCGAGTACTTCACCGGCGCCATGGGTGCGGAGTCCATCCAGAAGCTGATGGAGAACTTCGACATCAACGCCGAGGCCGAGAGCCTGCGCGAGACCATTCGCTCCGGCAAGGGTCAGAAGAAGCTGCGCGCGCTCAAGCGTCTGAAGGTCGTCGCGGCCTTCCAGACCAACGGCAACTCGCCCATGGGCATGGTGCTCGACGCTGTTCCGGTGATCCCGCCGGAGCTGCGTCCGATGGTTCAGCTCGACGGTGGCCGTTTCGCCACCTCCGACCTGAACGACCTGTACCGCCGCGTGATCAACCGCAACAACCGCCTCAAGCGACTGATCGATCTGGGTGCGCCCGAGATCATCGTCAACAACGAGAAGCGGATGCTGCAGGAGTCGGTCGACGCACTGTTCGACAACGGCCGTCGTGGCCGTCCGGTCACCGGACCGGGTAACCGCCCGCTGAAGTCGCTGAGCGATCTGCTCAAGGGCAAGCAGGGTCGTTTCCGTCAGAACCTGCTCGGCAAGCGCGTCGACTACTCGGGCCGTTCGGTCATCGTCGTCGGCCCGCAGCTGAAGCTGCACCAGTGTGGTCTGCCGAAGCTGATGGCGCTCGAGCTGTTCAAGCCGTTCGTCATGAAGCGTCTGGTGGATCTGAACCACGCGCAGAACATCAAGTCCGCCAAGCGGATGGTCGAGCGTCAGCGCGCACAGGTGTGGGATGTCCTCGAAGAGGTCATCGCCGAGCACCCCGTGCTGCTGAACCGCGCGCCCACCCTGCACCGCCTCGGCATCCAGGCCTTCGAGCCCCAGCTGGTCGAAGGCAAGGCCATTCAGCTGCACCCGCTCGTGTGTGAGGCGTTCAACGCCGACTTCGACGGTGACCAGATGGCCGTGCACCTTCCGCTGTCCGCGGAGGCGCAGGCCGAGGCACGCATCCTGATGCTGTCGTCGAACAACATCCTGTCCCCGGCGTCGGGTCGCCCCCTGGCGATGCCGCGTCTGGACATGGTGACGGGCCTGTTCTACCTGACCCGTCTCGACGAGAACGGTGTCGGCACCTACAAGGCCGCCGCCAAGGACGAGCCGGAGTACGGCGTGTACTCCTCGCCCGCCGAGGCACAGATGGCCGTCGATCGTGGCGAGCTGACCGTGCGGTCCACCATCAAGGTGCGACTGACCGAGCAGCGCCCGCCGCGTGATGTCGAGAGCGAGCTGTTCCCGGACGGCTGGAAGCGCGGCGAAGCGTGGCTGGCCGAGACCACTCTCGGACGGGTGATCTTCAACGATCTGCTCCCGGCGGACTACGCGTTCATCAACGAGCCGATGCCGAAGAAGCGTCAGGCCACGATCATCAACGATCTGGCCGAGCGCTACCCGATGATCGTCGTCGCGCAGACCGTCGACAAGCTCAAGGACGCAGGCTTCTACTGGGCCACGCGTTCGGGTGTCACCGTCTCCATGTCGGACGTGCTCGTTCCGCCGGAGAAGCCCGAGATCATGGAACGCTACGAGACCATGGCGGACCTGATCGAGAAGAAGTACCAGCGTGGTGCGCTCGATCACCAGGAGCGCAACAACGCCCTGGTCAAGATCTGGCAGGAAGCCACCGAGGAAGTGGGCGCCGCGCTGCGTACCCACTACCCGCCGGACAACCCGATCATCACGATCGTCGACTCCGGTGCGACGGGTAACTTCACCCAGACCCGTACCCTCGCGGGTATGAAGGGCCTGGTGACGAACCCGAAGGGTGAGTTCATCCCGCGTCCGATCAAGTCCTCGTTCCGTGAGGGCCTGACCGTGCTCGAGTACTTCATCAACACCCACGGTGCTCGTAAGGGTCTGGCCGACACGGCGCTTCGTACCGCCGACTCGGGTTACCTGACCCGTCGTCTGGTCGACGTGTCGCAGGACGTCATCGTCCGCGAAGAGGACTGTGGCACCGAGCGCGGCATCCTGGTGCCGATCGCGGAGAAGCTGGCCGACGGCACGATCATTCGTGACGCGCACGTCGAGACCTCCACCTACGCCCGGACCCTGGCGTCCGACGCGGTGGATGCCAAGGGCAACGTCATCGTGGCGAAGGGCGCCGACCTCGGCGACCCCGCGCTGGAGGCGCTGCTCGAGGCCGGTATCACCGAGGTGAAGGTCCGCTCCGTGCTGACCTGCACCACCGGCACCGGTGTCTGCGCCACCTGCTACGGCCGTTCGATGGCCACCGGCAAGCTGGTCGATATCGGCGAGGCCGTCGGCATCGTCGCGGCCCAGTCCATCGGTGAGCCCGGTACCCAGCTGACCATGCGTACCTTCCACCAGGGTGGTGTCGCGGGCGACGACATCACCGGTGGTCTGCCGCGTGTTCAGGAGCTCTTCGAGGCCCGTGTCCCCAAGGGCAAGGCGCCGATCGCGGAGGTCTCGGGTCGGGTGCGTCTCGAGGACGACGACCGCTTCTACAAGATCACGATCATCCCTGATGACGGGTCGGAAGAAGTCGTCTACGACAAGCTCTCGAAGCGTCAGCGTCTGCGGGTGTTCAAGCACGACGACGGCTCCGAGCGTCTGCTGGCCGACGGTGACCACGTGGAGGTGGGTCAGCAGCTGCTCGAGGGCGCTGCCGATCCGCACGAGGTGCTGCGCGTGATGGGTCCCCGTCAGGTGCAGGTCCACCTGGTCCACGAGGTCCAGGAGGTCTACCGCTCGCAGGGTGTGTCGATCCACGACAAGCACATCGAGGTCATCGTTCGCCAGATGCTGCGTCGTGTGACGATCATCGATTCGGGTGCGACCGAGTTCCTGCCCGGTTCGCTCACCGAGCGCGCCGAGTTCGAGAACTCGAACCGTCGCGTGGTGGCCGAAGGCCGCGAGCCGGCTTCCGGCCGTCCCGTGCTGATGGGTATCACCAAGGCGTCGCTGGCCACCGATTCGTGGCTGTCGGCGGCCTCCTTCCAGGAGACCACCCGAGTGCTGACGGACGCGGCCATCAACTGCCGCTCCGACAAGCTGATCGGCCTGAAGGAGAACGTGATCATCGGTAAGCTCATCCCGGCCGGTACCGGTATCAACCGTTACCGCAACATCCAGGTGCAGCCGACCGAAGAAGCCCGTGCCGCGGCGTACGCGGTGCCGTCCTACGACGACACCTACTACTCCCCGGACAGCTTCGGCTCCTCCACCGGCGCAGCAGTGCCGCTGGACGACTACGGCTTCAGCGACTACCGCTAGTCCGTGAACATGGACGCCCCGCTCCTACCAGGGAGCGGGGCGTTCGTCGTCCCGGGGTCACGCGACTTCGGTATCGTTGGACTCATGACCGCGGCCTATGATCACTACCCGGAGCTGCACCGTC
The DNA here is from genome assembly GCF_042719755.1 of Nocardia sp. NPDC058519. Lineage (NCBI taxonomy): Bacteria > Bacillati > Actinomycetota > Actinomycetes > Mycobacteriales > Nocardiaceae > Nocardia > Nocardia sp. NPDC058519. The sequence goes on from NZ_JBHXNK010000003.1 coordinate 99,078, forward strand.
TGGTCGAACAACTCCGACCCGAGACGGCCCCTGCCGCGCGCGAAGCATTGTTGCGGCTGGTCAAGGACAACGCGCCAGATCGTTTGGCGGCGCTGCCGTCCTTCGACGGTCCGGAAGATCTCAGCGAGCGTATGGACGACGATCTGTTCGATGCACAGTGACACTCATCGTCGACGCGAATGTGCTTGTCGCGGTGATGAACCGCAAGGACAAACGGCACGCCGAGATGAAGGCGTTCCTGTCATCCAGAACCGATGACTTTGTCGTGACGCCTTATATCGTCGCTGAGGTGACATATCTCCTGCAGAAGTACGCTGGAGCTGAAGCCGAGATTCAGTTCATGGAGACGGTGCGTGACGCGCTCTTCCGCGAGGAATTCGACTCGGCGGACTCAACCCGAATCGTCGAGTTGATGAAGCAGTTCGCCGACTTCCCGCTCGGAGCGGCCGACGCGTCGGTGATCGCTGTCGCCGAGCGCCTACACATTCGCGACATCGCCACAGCCGACCACCACTTCCGTGCCGTCCGCACGGCGGGCCTTGACTACCTCAACGTCGTTCCCTGATCTGGCAGCGTGTTCCCTTTTCAGTCACTCGGCTCGTGCCGCTGCGTGCGCGGTGCCGTCCTACTACGACACCTACTACTCCCCGGACAGCTTCGGCTCCTCCACCGGCGCAGCAGTGCCGCTGGACGACTACGGCTTCAGCGACTACCGCTAAGCAATAGGTAGGCAACAGATTGTCGGCCCCCGCTCTTTCGAGAGCGGGGGCCGTTTTCGTGCGTACAGTCGCTGTGTGAAGTCTCAGATAGTCGTCGTCGCGCTCGCGGTGATCGGTGTGCTCGCGTCGGCGTTCACCGCCTATCAAGTCGCCACCAGCGTGATGTCGGACCAGGTAGTAGTCAGCTGCCGCCCGGACCCTGGCAGGTCGTACTGCGTGTACCACCGAACAACGCCAGGGCTGCTGGCCACCGAGTACGTGATCCATGTCGGAATCGCGCCCAATCGCGGCTTGTTCTACGAAATTCCCTACCCCGCAGGCGACGTCGCAGCCACCTGGAATCCGGACACCGCCCTCCTGACGATCATGATGCCGGGTACGGAGCTGAAGATCGCAGAAGCGGAGTACCGCGACCGGTAGTGGTCGCCTTCTCGGCGAACTTCATTCCGCCACAACGGAGTCTGCGGGTTCGGGTTGCCGGCGGGACGGGGCGGTGCGGGCGTGGGTGGCGTAGAGGGTCAGGCCGACGAAGGTGAGGCCGCCGACGAGGTTGCCTACGACGGTGGGGATTTCGTTCCAGATGAGGTAGTCGGCGAGGGAGAAGTCGCCGCCGAGGAGGAGGCCGGAGGGGAAGAGGAACATGTTGACGATGGAGTGTTCGAAGCCCATGTAGAAGAACAGCATGATGGGCATCCACATCGCGATCACCTTGCCCGACACCGAGGTCGACATCATGGCGGCGACGACGCCGGTGGAGACCATCCAGTTGCACAGCACGGCGCGGATGAACAGCGTGAGCATGCCCGCACCGCCGTGTTCGGCGTAGCCGAGCGTTCGGGATTCGCCGATCTCGCCGAGCTTCTCGCCGACGGCGCTGGGGTCGACGGAGAAGCCCATGGTGAGAATGATGGCCATCATCACCGCGACGGTGAACGCCCCGGCGAAGTTGCCGACGAAGACCAGCCCCCAGTTGCGCAGCATCGCGCGCACGGTGACACCGCGGCGCTTGTCGATCAAGGCCAGCGGTACCAGCGTGAAAACGCCGGTGAGCAAGTCGAATCCGAGCAGGTAGAGCATGCAGAACCCGACGGGGAAGAGCACGGCTCCGAGCAGTGGTTCGCCGGTGTTCACGGTGATGGTCACCGCGAAGGCGGCGGCGAGGGCGAGGATCGCACCCGCCATGTAGGCGCGGATCACGGTGTCGCGGGTGGACATGAACGCCTTGGCTTCGCCCGCGTCGATCATCTTCTCGACGAAGTCCGCCGGTTTGAGATAGGACATGAAAACCCCTTCGTAGTTGCTCTGGCTCAGGAGTTTTCGCTGTCGAGGTTGCCGCGCGATCACCGGAGGTTGCCCTCGCGTAAATAGTGGTATTCCACTATGGCGGGGAGTGGTTCGAGATGGCAGGCTGGCGGCGACCCCGACCTAGGAGCCCGCATGCAACCGATCCTGAGCAAGTCCGCCGCCGCCGACCTCATCGTCGCCGCCCGTATCCGCAAGGGTCTCACGTGGGCAGGCATCGCGGAATCGATTGGCGCGCCGCTCGTCTGGACCACGGCGGCCCTGCTCGGCCAGCACCCGATGACCGAGGAACAGGCCGCCGCCGTCTGCACCCTGCTCGATCTCGACGACACGGTCGCCGAAAGCCTGCGCCTCCAGCCCTCCCGCGGCGCCGACCCGGAAAAACTGGCCGACCCGACCATCTACCGCCTCGTCGAAGCGGTCTCGGTCTACGGCCCCGCCCTCAAAGAACTCATCCACGAGGAATTCGGCGACGGCATCATGAGCGCCATCAACTTCAACATCGACATCGCCCGCCGCCCCCACCCGGACGGCGACCGCGTCGTCATCACCCTGGACGGCAAATTCCTCGACTACCGCTGGTGATCCCGGCCGCGTGCGGCACGAGCCTGACGCTGTCGACGCGCCCGCCGAGGATTTGCGCGTAGGCCCACGAGGCAGTGCTTCCAGAGGTCGGCTGTGGTAGTTGTTGCGGGTGTTCCTGCCTTCGCGTCCGTACCTAATAGCGTTGTACGCCTTGGTGTTCACAGCGGGTTGCTCGATCGGGGGCGGTGGTACGACGGGAAGTGCTGTCCCCGAAGTCCGGTCGTATTCGGCGTTGCCTTCGTCATGCGAGGCGGTGGACGGGGCGGTAAGGGAGGCGTTAGGTCGGTTCGCTGGGTATCTGGACGACCCGGACGCACGATTGCAGGCCGCAGACATCGGAACGCCGCTCCGCGCGAACGAGCTGATCTGTACGGTGAGCTTCGATGCCGACCCGGTCCCCGCCGGTGATGTCATGCCTGTTGCTGGACCGCTGCTGCGCACCGTGACTATCGAGCTGAGCCGGGGTCCGGTTCTGCTGCCGCAGATTCACATCACGAGGCCGCCGATGGCGTCGAATGCCGTTGAGCGTGAGCACTTCAGCGCGCCGCGCAGGCTCGACGGAATCGGCGACGACGCGATGATCAGGGACCAGGATCAAGCCGGCGCGATGCGGAGCTGGGCGACCGCGGTGCTGGGTAACGTCAGCCTCGAGGTCGTCACATCCGGGATGGATTGGAGTGGCGGTGCGACGCCTCCGGTCTGGAGGTCGCTGACCATGCGTGACGACCTGAGCTCGGGTGCCGAGGCGATCCTCGCCGATCTTGCCCGTGAGTTGCCTGAAAGCCTGCCCGTCGCGACGAGTGAACCACCGTCTACTTCGACCGCTCCTCCCAGTGTGACTACTACCGCAGTACCTGTGCCCGTGTGGAACCCGTGCGGTATCCCTGAATCTGCCATTGCCGCTGCAGGATTGGACCCGTCGAAGAAGGAGAACGGCACCGGTGGCAGATGTCGATGGCACGGCGACGGGTACACGGTCGAGATCTTGGCGGGCGCGGAACCGTTTCATGAGGTGTACTACAGCCACTACGGCTGGTACCCGACGCCGCGACCGATCAAGATCCGAGATCGGCCCGCGCTCATGGTGGCGAAGGCCTTCGGTGGCGCTGGTGCCGACGTCGACGACGGCTACTGCGAGCTCGGGTTCGACACACCTTTCGGCACGAAGAACGGCATCCCGACCGGCCGTGTCAGCATCGAACTGTGGGACACCGTCGACCGCGAGCCTGCTGCGGTATGTAAGGACCTCGCCCGCTTGGCTGAACCACTCGTCGCTCACATCCCGCCCAGTCGATAGCAAGCGCTCGACAAGTCGATTTCAGCACGACGCTGCTGGTCCGTATGTCGGGTCGGGCAGTGTGACGGAATGAGTGTTGTCATGCCCGGCGGATCAGGGTTCAGGCCGCGTCAGCGAGATGGCGTCGGTGCGGGTGTCGGCCGGTGTCTCGGGGTCGCCGAGGGCGGGGGCGCTGGGTTCGCCGAGGCGGACGGTGACTACTCCGATGAGGATCAGTGTGCCGCCGAGTAGTTGGATGGGTCGGGGGGCTTCGCCGAGGAGGATCCAGGCGAAGATCAGGGCGGCGAGGACTTCGGTGAGGGCGACGAAGGAGGCCAGGCGGGAGCCGAGGCGGCGGGTGGCGGCGATGCCGGTGACGTAGGCGATGGCGGCGGTGACGATGCCGATGAGGAGGATGGGGATCCACCAGGGGGTGGTGAAGTCGGCGAAGACGACGGGTTCGGTGGTGGCGCGTAGGGGGACGATGCCCACGAGGCCTGCCAGGATCAGGGTGAGGCCGCCGATCAGGAGGCCGCCGCAGGCCAGGACGGTGCCGGGGAGGTCGCCGCCCTGGGCGGAGAGGACGAAATAGGCTGCGGCGCCGACCATCGCGGCCATGGCCCAGGCGATGCCGACCGGATCGGCCGACAGGCCCGAGGCCACATCGAGGACGAGGAGCAGCCCGGTGATGCCGAGAACCGCGCCGCCGATCGTGGCCGCGCCCGGCTGCTGCCGGTGGCGCACCCACAACCAGCCCACCACGGCGATCGGCGCGGTGTATTCGATCAGCAGCGCGGCGCCGACTTCCATGTGCGCGACGGCGTTGAAGTAGGCGAGCTGCGTGCCTGCCACGGCGACCAGCCCGTACGCGCCGATGAGACTCGCGTTGGCACGCACCAGTTTCCAGTCGCCTCGCAGCTGGGGGAGCGCGAGCGGCAGGAGCACCACCCCGGCGAGGATGACCCGTGCGGCGACGACGGCGGCCGCGCTCCACCCCGCGTTCATCAGCCCGCGCGCGAGCGGACCGGACAGACCGAACGAGGTGGCCGACGCCAGCGCGAGCAGCAGCCCGGATCGCATCCGGATCGTGCTGTCATGAGTCAAAGTCGCCATGACTAATGACGGTAAGCAGCCTGCGGTAATATGTCAATGTGGTTTTTGCTCATGACACCGAAGCGGCCCTGCTGGCGGCGGTCGAACTGGTCAATTCCGCCGAGGATCCCGACACCTTGACCGAAACGGCCCAGCTCGCCGAGTTCTTCGAACGACACGTCTACACGGGCGTGCACACCGGCGACCCCGCGGAACTGGCCGCTGTCCGGGCCTTGCGCGCGCCGCTACGCGCCATGCTCACCAGTGACCGCGATGCCGCCGTCACGCTCGTGAACAAGACCCTCGCCGAGCACCGCGCGGTGCCGCAGCTGGTCCGCCACGGCGACGTCGACTACCACGTGCACGCGGTCCCGCCGCAAGCCCCACTCCCGGTCCGCGTCGCCGTCGAAACCGCGATGGCGATGATCGATCTCATCCGCGCCGACGACATGAGCCGCCTGTCGATCTGTGCCGATGCCGACTGCGAGGGGCTGGTACTCGACCTGTCTCGCAACCGTTCCCGCCGCTATTGCAGCACCGCCTGCGGCAACCGCAACGCCGTCGCCGCATACCGCGCGCGCCAGAAGTAGTCCGCCGCAACGCGATCCGGCGTGCGGAACCTGCCACGATCTAGCCGCTCGGCAGCCGTTCCGCGAGCCCGTCGAGCAAAGCCGCGAGTCCGAACTCGAAACTCGCCACGGCCGTGAGGGTATCCATATCGGCACGCTCGAGCCGCGCCCGCAGCCGCGGGTACGGCTGCGCGATCTCGCTTGCCTCGTCGAGCGCGGCCTGCAATTCGACCGCTGGATCGCGATCTCCGCGCCCGAGCCGCCGCCGCAGTGACACGTCGGCCGCGGTGCCGGCGGCACTGCCGAGGATCAGCGTGAACACCGCCCCCATCGCTTGGTCGGCCGCGTCGTCGACGAACCCGGCGTTCTCGTACACCGTGAGCGAGACCTCATCGTGGCGAGCCTTGTTCGGCCCGTAGAGCAGGTAGCTCGACTGGGCCTGTGCCAGCCAGGGATGGCTGGTGATGGTTGTGTACAACCCGCGAGCCAGCTGTTCGGCGGCCGCGCGCCAGTCGGGCGAGCCGGGATCGGGCAGGGCGATTTCGCCCCAGGTCTCGTCGGCGGCCAGGCGGATCAGGTTGTCCTTGTTCTTCACATGCCAGTACATCGCGGTCGGCGCGGAGTCGAGCCGCTTGCCGAGGCTGCGCATGTTCAGCCCGTCCAGGCCTTCTTCGTCGAGTAGCTCGATCGCGGTGGCGACGATCTGTTCGCGGGTCAATGTCTCACGCGGCATGCCCCAACCATAGGGGCTCACCTGGCACTTTCACAAAGTTCAAGAAATCTCTTGCACTTAGTTCAAGTCGCGGGCTATTGTACTTTTACAAAGTTCAAGAAGGGATTGACCAGCATGAACGTCCTCCTCGCCACCATCGACCTCGCTATCGCCGCCGCATTCGTGAGCATGCCGATCGTGCGCAATCGCTACGGCGCGGCCGCCATGGCCACCGCCGAGTCCGAGCTGGCCCGGCAGGGCGTGCGTACCACCGCGCTCACCGAGAACGGCATGCGGTTCGACGCCAGCGGCCATGAGAGCGCCGCGCCGTTGAGCATCGCCGCGATCATGATCGCGCTCGCCGGGGTCAATCTCGCTGACCTGGCCGTCGCCCGGCCGCTGAACTGGGTGCTGTTGACGCTGGTGCTGCTCGGCAACGCCGTCATCGTCTACAGCAATCACACCGCCGTGAGCTCGGTGCGCGCCGCGTTCGGCCGCAAGGCTGATCCCGAACTGATCCGCATCGACGTTCCCGCACTGCTCGCGGCCGCCGAATCCGGCTTCCCCGCCTGGACCTGGCGGCTGCAGACGCTGCGCAACATCACCGTCTTCGGCGGCACCATCTTCGGCCTCGCCGCCCTCGCCCTTTCCTGAAACAGCAAGCAAGGAGAAGAATCATGTCCGATCTCGCCCAGTTCACCGCCGCTACCGCCACCGAATTCGGCATCCCAGGCCTAGCCGTCGGCGTTTTCGCCGACGGTCAGGAGATCTTCGCGACGCACGGCGTCACCGGCATCGACAACCCGCTTCCCATCACCCCCGACACCCTGTTCGCCGCCGGCTCGATCACCAAACCGGTGACCGCGACCGCGCTGATGCGGCTGGTCGCCGAGCGCAGAATCGACCTGAACGCGACTGTTCAGCAGTATGTTCCGGAATTCACGGCATCGATCGACATCACCGTAGGAGCCCTGCTCAACCACACCGCGGGCCTGGATTGGAACCTTCTCGTCGACACCGGCGAGGGTGACGACGCGCTCGCCGAGTTCGCCCGCCGGCTGAGCGATCTCCCGCCGATCGGCAAGCCCGGCGAACGCTCCTCCTACAGCCAGGCCGGTTTCAACCTCCTCGGCCGGGTCATCGAAACCGTCACCGGACAGAGTTTCGAGAGCGCGGTCCATGACCTCGTACTCGCGCCGGTCGGCATGAACAACAGCGTCTTTCAGCTCTCCGACGTCATCACCCGCCGCTTCGCGATCGGCCACGAACTCGGTGCCGACCACGAAGTGAGCGTCGTGCGGCCGTGGAAGGGCAACCGCGCCAACAATCCCGGCGGTGGCCTGGCCACGACCGTCGCCGATCAGTTGCGGTGGATGCGTGTGCACCTGGGGAAGGGCGACGTGCTGCCGGCCGACCTGCTCACCCGCATGCAGGAGCCGACCGTGCAGCTGCGGGCCAGTTCGCTCGGTGACGCGATCGGCCTGTGCTGGTTCGTTCGAGACATCGACGGTGTCCGCACCATCGGCCACGGCGGTTCGGGCTTCGGGCAGTTCGCCGAACTGCTTCTCGTCCCCGAACGTGACTTCGCGGTGGTCGTGATGGCCAACGCCGGTCCCGATGGCATCGCCTGCAACCAGCGGATCGTCCGCTGGGTCCTCGCGCACTACCTCGGCATCGACGACGTGGACCCGACGCCGCTGCCCTTCGACGCCACGTCCGCCGCGGAACTGCTCGGCCGCTACGAAATCGACGCGATGACCTTCGACATCACCGCGACCCCGTCGAGTTTGGTCCTCGAGGTCAGGATCAAGCCGGAGCTGCGCGCGGCCGACCAGGAACTCCCGCCCGACCACGCGCCGTTCGAGTTCGGCCTGCTGCCGGGCACTGGTGACGAATACATCATCACCTCAGGAGCTTTCGTCGGTCAGCGTGGGTACTTCAGCCGGGACGAGCACGGCGCGGTGGTCGGAGTCGACCTGGCCGGCCGGTTGTTCACGCGCATCGGCTAGCTCCAGTCGAGGCGTACCGCCGGGTTTCGATTGCCCGGCGGTACGGTCGTGTCGACTGCGCGCCTACCGGACCTTCGGACACTTCTTCCCCGCCAGATGACACTTGTCCTCGAAACCAGCGGGCAGCCAGGTGCCGGTCTTCAACAGCGGATGATGCGGAAAGTGTTGCAGCGCGGCAGTGACGAAAAGCAGTACGGCCCAGGGACTCTGGACCTGAATCTGCTGCAGCTTGCCTTCCCGGTCGGGGAACCGGCAGCCGATCCGATCCGGCGCGGTGAGGTCGATGGACTCGAGTGCCGACCAGTACAGCGAGAACGACCGTTCGGGGTTGGTCAGGTGCAACCGCCGGTCCGAGATCATCACCGACCCGGCCCGCTCGGCCACCCAGCGCGGTTGCGCGGCAGCCGCTGCCTGCGTGCGTCGCGTCCGGTTCGCGACCGCGTTGCCCAACTGCGCGGCCGCGGCGATCGGGGCCGGACCGGCGACGGGAACCTGACGACGAGTCCGGCTGCCATCGCCCGTCGTCCGCCACGTGTACCAGTTGACCGCGCCCTCGGCCAGGCCGACCTCACCGGGCTCGATCCGCACCCGCGTCGCCGTGTGCGGGATCAGCGCGACCTCACCGCGCGCCAGCAGATCGGCCACCCCGCACGTGTACAGCAGGTAGTCGTCGAACCACGTCCACCCGGCCTGTTCGGCCAGGGCGCGTTCGATATCGGCCAGCGGGTCGAACACCACTCTCATCACCACCCACCCGTGCGGACTTCTCCTGTCAACGTTAGCGGAGACGGGCGACGCGATCAGCGTTCGCTGTCCAGCACGGCCATCTGCTCAGCCGCGTAGCGCTCGCCCGCGACGGCGTCGGCGGGCGCTGCCGCTTCGATCACGGCCAGTTCGTCCGGTGTGAGTGAGATCGCGAGCGCCCCGAGCGTCTCGTCGAGGCGAGTGCGGCTCCGCGCGCCGATGACCGGCACCACGTCGGCACCTCGGCTCAGCACCCACGCGATCGCCAACTGTGCGACCGAAACCTGTTTCGTAGCAGCGATATCGGCGAGCGCCTCGACCAATCGCAGGTTCCGGGTGAGATTGTCGCCCTGGAACCGCGGGCTGTGCGCGCGGAAGTCGCCGACCTCCGATGGCCCACCGCTTCGGAAGGTATCGCTGAGCAGCCCACGCGAGAGCGCACCGTAGGCGGTGATGCCGGTGCCGAGTTGCCTTGCGACCGGGAGGATTTCCTTCTCGATGCCGCGCGAGATGAGCGAGTACTCGATCTGTAGATCGGCGATCGGATGCACGGCGGCGGCACGTCGCAAAGTGTCGGCACCGACCTCGGAGAGTCCGATATGGCGCACGTATCCCGCCTCGACGAGTTCGGCGATGGCGCCGACGGTGTCCTCGATCGGCACGTCGGGATCGAGCCGCGCGGGCCGGTAGATGTCGATGTGGTCGACGCCGAGCCGGGTCAGCGTGTAGGTGAGGAAGTTGCGGAGCGCGGCCGGGCGCCCGTCGAATCCGCCCCACGTCCCGCCCGGCCCGCGCAGCGCGCCGAACTTCACGCTGAGCACCACGTCCTCGCGGGCGCGTTCGGCGATGGCCTTGCCGATCAGCATTTCATTGTGACCTGCGCCGTAGAAGTCGCCGGTGTCGATCAGATCGATGCCCGCGTCGATGGCGGCGTGCACGGTCGCGGTCGATTCACGGTCGTCGGAGGCGCCGTACATGCCCGACATTCCCATGGCGCCGAGGCCGATGCGGCTGACGCGGGGGCCGGTCTCGCCGAGCGCGACGGTGGGGATCTGTGAGTTCGTCATGCTTCGAGCCTGCGGCGCGAGCGCGGACCGCGGCAGAGATCGTTCATCGGGGGATCGCCGGTCCCTGGTTGGGCGGCGCCGCGGCGCGCACCATGGAGAGATGGACCGATCCGAGCTGGCCGACTTCCTGCGCCGTCACCGGGAACTGCTCACCCCCGCCGACGTGGGCCTGCCGCCCGGCGTGCGCCGACGCACCCCCGGCCTGCGCCGCGATGAGGTCGCCCTGCTCACCGGCATGTCGACCGATTACTACACCCGGCTCGAACAAGCCCGCGGTCCACGCCCGTCCACCCAGGTGCTCGCCGCGCTGGCCCGCGCGCTCCGGCTGAGCGCCGATGAACGCGACCACTTGTTCCACCTGTGTGGCCATCAATCCCCGGACCGCGGGCTGCGCGACAAGCATGTCGGTCCCGGACTGCTGCACATGCTCGACAAACTCGACGACATCCCCGCCGCCGTGATCACCGATCTCGGCGAGGTCCTCGTGCAGAACCGCATGCACAGCCTGCTGGCGGGCGACCACAGCACCCGCCGCGGCCTCGACCGCTTCTACTCCTGGCGCTGGTTCACCGATCCATCGGCCAGAACGCTGTTCCCCGAATCGGATTGGCCCAGGATGAGCCGCAGCCACGTGGCCGATCTGCGCGCCACCGCGGCACGCCGGGCCGACGACGCCGAGGTCAGTAGTTTCATCGCCGAATTACGCAGCACCAGCGAGAAATTCGAAGAGCTGTGGAACGAACACGAAGTGGCCGTGCGGATCTCCGACACCAAACAGTTCCTGCACCCGGAGATCGGTCTGATCGATACGATCTGCGAAACCCTGCTCACCCCGAACGCGGCCCAGCGACTGCTCGTCTACCTGCCGCGCCCCGGCACCGACGCGGCGGAGAAGATGGCGCTACTGCGCGTGATCGGTACCCAGCTACTCAGCCCTACAACGCGATAGGCGATCAGGGCGCCCCGGTGACATAGGCCAGCGCGGTGTCGATCGCGGGCTGACCACCTGCCAAGGCGTACCCGGCGAGCGCGCCGATCGCCGCGCCCGCCACCGTGGCGACCGGGACGGTGATGAAGTCCAGAATGAACAGGCCGAGCGGGAAGCCGAGAACGAAACCGATGGCTGCCCCGATGGCGGCGCCCTCGATGATCTTCGGCTGCAGGCGTTGGGTTTCGGCGAAGAAGCGTTCCTGTGCGCTGATGTCGCGCACCGGTGCGGTGGATTCGCTGATCGGGGTGAGAGTCAGGCTGGTGCCCTTCTCGTCGATCGACGGGGTGAGCGGCACCGCGTGCTCGCCGACGCGCACGACCATCGGCAGCGCGGCGAGCACGGCACCCGATTCATCGGTCACCGCGACAACTTTCGCGTCGTGGACGAGCTGGAACCGCCCCGTGTCGATGCTGGTGACCACCGCGCGCCGATCGTCGGTCGCGCTCACCTGGTAGTTCAGGCCCTTGTCCACCCCACGCAGCGAAGGTGCCGGGGTCGGCTGTTCGGCGACAACCGCAGTGGGCTCGGCGTGCCCGTTTCCGGCCGCCGCCACGATGACCCCCAGCGCGAGCAGTGCCGCCCCGACCCCAGTGCCGATCCTCATCCCGCAAGCCTCCTGCTGCTCAATCCGGTCCGATTAGTCCCGTTCGTCGCGGCAAACCTAGCCGTTGTGGCCCGTTTCGGAAAGTCGAGCGCCGGCTGGGCGGTAGGGCGGATCAGCGTGTCGCGCTCGACGGTTCGGCGCCGGTCGGTGGACGTCGCGCGAACTCCGGTGCGTGCTCGGGGCGCAGGCCGATGCCGCCGAGGTAGGCGGTGAGTCCGGCGAGCGCGGGCACGGCGTCGACGACGCGCAGCGGCAGGGGCGCGGTGTGCAGGGTTCCCCGCAGCGCGGGCCCGATGAGCATGTCGTGCTCGCCACGCTGGGATCGCTGGGTGAAGCTCGCGGGCAGCATCCGCCTGCGCTGCACCTTTTCCAGGTCGGCTGTCTGCACGGTGCCGTCGAGCAGTGGCTGCGCCAGGATGCGCGCGGCCGCCACGGCGTCCTGCACCGCGAGGTTGACCCCGACCCCACCGACTGGTGACATGGTGTGCGCGGCATCGCCGATGCACAGCAGGCCGGGCACATACCACCGGTCGAGCATGCCCACCGTGACCTCGAGCAGCTTGACGTCGTCCCAGGTCCGGATCGCCGCCGTCGCCTCGGTGGACCAGCCGAAGAGTTCGGTGACGCGATCACGCAGCCACCCCACGTCGTGCGCGGTGCGAAGCGCTGTGTCGCAGCCCTTCTCGATGATGTAGCCGGTCTGGTAGTAATCGCCGCGATCGATGGCCACCGCGGAGTTGCCGCTGGTGAAGCGGGCCTGCACAGCTCCGCCGTCGATATCGTCCACCGCTTTGGGGACGCGGAAGAACCACATGTCCATCGGCACGTCCTCCATTCGCTGACGCAGGCCCGCGGCCTCGCGCGTCACGGAATCGCGTCCGTCGCAGGCGATCACGAGATCGGCGCGCAACGCGTGTTCGGCACCGTCGGCATCGAGGTAGCGCACGCCTGCCACCCGGCCCGCCTCCTCGATCAGCCCGATCGCGGTCGCGCGCATGCGCAACGTGAAGGACGGTTCTTCGGCGGCGGCGCTGGTCAGCAGGTCGAGGAAGTCCCATTGCGGCACCATGGCGATGTGGCGGTACTTGCCGGGAATCCGCGTGAGATCGGCGGCGACCACCATGCGGTCGCCCGCGTACATGCACATCCGGGTCAGCTCGGAGCGCGGCAACCTGGCGAACTCGGCGCCGAGCCCCAGTTCGTCGATCAGCCGCACGGTCGAGGGGTGCACCGTGTCGCCGCGGAAATCCCGGAGGAAGTCGGCATGTTTTTCCAGCACGGTGACTTCGACACCGGCTCTGGCCAGGAGTAGTCCGGCCATCGTGCCCGCGGGGCCACCGCCGACGATGCAGCATGCGGTCTTGTCCATGAGTTCTTCCCCCTCGATGATTTTCCCACCACGTTCTACGACAAAGCGTAGTAGTTAATCCGTTGGCACGTCCAGGGTTTTGCCGAAAGGGCCTTGACCGGATGGGACCGCTGCATAATACTGAACTAGATGGTTCAGTATGACTTCCTAGACGCCTCGTTCGGGGCGCTCGCGGACCCCACACGGCGGGGCATCCTCGAGCAGCTCGGACGTGGGCCCGCGAGTATCAGCGAGTTGGCCGAGCGGTTCGAGATGACCCTGACCGGCATCAAGAAGCACATCGGGTTGCTCGAGGACGCGGGCATGGTGGTCACCGAGAAGCGTGGGCGGGTGCGCTACTGCCGCATCTCCGAGCGCGTCTTCGATCGTGAGGTGGCCTGGATGCAGGGTTATCGGCAGATGCTCGAGGCCCGGATGGACCGTCTCGGTGAATTCCTGCAACGAACGGAGCCAGAGCAATGAGTACAACCACCAACGACGCGGTCATCACCTCCACCTCGGACCGCGAAGTCCACATCGAACGCGATTTCGACGCGCCGCTGGACCGGGTGTGGGACGCCTACAGCCGCATCGAGCAGCTCTCGCGCTGGTGGGGTCGTGGACACGTAGTCGACGTCGAGCGCTGGGAGTTCCGCAAGGGCGGGCACTGGCGGTTCGTCGAACACGACGGCGACGAGTCCTACGGATTCGAAGGCCGCTTCCGCGAGATCACCCCGAAGGAACGCATCGTGCAGTCCTTCGAATGGGACGGCATGCCCGCCCACATCAGCATCGACTCGACCACCTTCACCGATCTCGGCGACGGCCGCACCAGGGTCGCCACCGACAGCATCTTCCACACGGCCGAGGAATGCGCCGGCATGCTCGACTCGGGCATGGAGGTCGGCCTCAACGACAGCTACCGCGCCCTCGACGCCCTGCTGGCCGGCGGTCGCTGAACGCGCGAACCCGATGCGGCGCCGGGGAGCCCGCATCGGGTTCCCGCGTGGTCTGATCCCGGGTCAGAGGTGAGTGCAGCCGGTCGCTCGCTTGCGCGGCTTCAAACGCAACGGAGGCAGGGGCGGGGCGGGTATCCGCTCGTCGGGGGAATGGCCGACGACGGTGGGAAAGCGACTGGTATCGCGGGCTTCCCACGCCGCACGGGCATCGACGATCTCCTCGTGACTGCGTGCGACGAAGTTCCACCACATCACGAGTTCCTCGGCGAAGGGTTCGCCACCGACCAGCGCGAAATGCGCGCCGTCGGAGCTGGAAAGGCGCAGTTCGGCGCGGTCGGTGCCCAGATACAGCAGCGGCCCCGGGGTGAGTTCGGTGCCGTCGATCGTCACCGTGCCCTCGATCACCAGCACGGCGTGCTCGAACGCGCGATCCAGCGGGAGCGACACCTCGGCGTCGGGATCGAGCACGATGTCGGCCCCGACGATCGGTGTGTAGGCCTTCGCGGGTGAGGCGACACCGCCCAGCGCGCCGATCAGCACGGTGGCGCGCAGTCCCGGCGCCGCGTAGGTCGGCAGTTCGCGATGCTGCTCGAAGTGCGGGTCGATGCCGGTGGCGGTGCCGGGCAGCGCGATCCACAACTGGAGGCCGTGGCCCGCTTCGGCGCCGGGCACGCCGAACTCCGAATGCGCGATGCCGCGACCGGAGGTCATCAGGTTCAGCTGTCCCGGCTCGATCTCGACGTCGGAGCCCACCGAATCGCGATGCCGGATGCGGCCGTCGAGCGGCCAGGTCACCGTCTGCAAGCCGATGTGGGGGTGCGGCAGGATGTCGGGGGAGGCGCCGGCCTCGGTCGCGGCGGCCGAACCGAACCGGTCGAGGAAACACCACGCACCGACGGTCGGCAGATCCCGTTGCGGCAGTGTGCGTTCCACGTACACCCCGCGCACCCCGCCGAGCGGGACCTCCCTGGCCGGATACAACTCGGCGATCGGACCCGGGCGCGGCGACGGTTCACACAGCGCCTCGTCCGGGTCGACCTCCATGTCGCTCACGGCAGGATGCCCTTGCCCACCACATGCGCGTCGTACTCGGGGTGTTTGTCCAGCCAGCCACGGATGAACGGGCAGTGCGCGGTGATGGTGCGACCGCGCGCGATCACGTCCTCGACGGCCTGGCGGGCGAGTACCCCGCCGAGCCCTTTGCCCGCGAACGCGTCGTCGATCTCGGTGTGGATGAAATCGGTGTCGTTGTCGCGCTCGATGTACTCGGCGAAGCCTGCGAGCTCGTCGTCGAGGAACACGTCGTAGCGGTTCTTCTCCACGTTGCGCACGACGCGGCGCTGCGGATCGGCGGTGGCATCGGTCATGGCCGCGATCCTATTCGCGCCCGGCCGAGGTGAACGACATATCCGCGTACCGGGCGCCTGCCACGTGTCCGGCGATCGGTTCCAGCGTCGCCAGTTCGTCGGATGACAGACGCACGGACGCCGCGGCGACGTTGTCGGCCAGCCTGGTCCGCTTGCGGGTACCGGGGATCGGCACCACGGACACGTTGTGCGCACCCGCCCTCGCATGCACCCACGCGAGGGCGACTTGGGCCTGGGTGATGTCGTGCGCCGCCGCGATCGCGGCCAACGGCGCGAGCAATTCGGCGTTGTGCTCGGCGTTGTCGCCGGTGAAGCGAGGCTGGAACCGACGGAAGTCCTTGTCGCTCAGATCTTTCGCCGAGGTGAACGCGCCCGTGAGAAAACCGCGACCCAGCGGCGAGTACGGAACGAACGTCACACCCAGTTCGGCCGCGGCGGGCACCGCGGTGCGTTCCACGTCGCGGGAGAACAGCGACCATTCCGACTGCAGCGCCGCGATCGGGTGCACCGCGTGCGCGGCGCGCAGCTCGTCACCGGTCACCTCGGACAACCCCAGCGCCCGCACCTTGCCCGCCGCGACCAGTTCGGCCATCGCGGCGACGGTCTCCTCGATCGGCACCCCGGGATCGCGCCGGTGCATGTAGTACAGGTCGATCGTGTCGACGCCGAGCCTGCGCAGGCTGGCCTCGACCGACGCGCGGATGTAGGCGGGGGAGTTGTCGAAGCCGCGGAAGGACGGGTCGTCGGCCTTGCGCACGATGCCGAATTTCGTGGCGATCAGCAGGTTTTCGCGGTTGGCACGGACGAAATCGGCCAGGAATTCCTCGTTGTGGCCGGAGCCGTACACATCGGCGGTGTCGAACAGGGTGACGCCGAGTTCGAGTGCGTGGTCGAGGGTGGCCCGCGATTCGGCCGCATCGGTGTCACCGTAGAACTCGCTGATGCCCATGCAGCCGAGCCCCTGTGTCCCGACCAGCGGTCCGTCGGCGCCCAGAGTGGTGGTGGGCAGTGTCGCGGTGGTGCTCATGTGTCGCTTCCTTCGCTCGTGTGCACGGTGATCGTGGCGGGACGGACCACATCGGATCGGCCTTCGTAGATGGCGATCTTGTAGTCGAGAACGGCCACGGTCTGTTGCAGCTCCGCGATTTTGTCGAGCACGTCGGATCGGGTCTGCCGGAACATCTCCAGCCGCTCCGGGTAGGTCTGCTCACCTGCCCGTACCAGTTCGGCGTAGCGGATCATGTCGGCCACCGGCATGCCGGTCAGGCGCAGCCGCCCGATCAGCGCCAGCCACTCCAGGTCGCGGTCGCTGAACCGGCGGTTGCCGGTGTGATCGCGACCGATGTAGCCCATCAGCCCGATCCGCTCGTACCAGCGCAGGGTGTCGCGGCTCAGGCCCGATTGCTGGGCCACCTGGCCGATCGAATACCTCGGGCGCTCGTGCTCGTCGTCGCTGTCGGCGCGTAGCGCTGCGTCCTGATCCATCGTGCTCGTCCCTTCCCGTGGAACTTCCTCAGACGCTATCCACCTGGAGTGCACTCCAAGCAAGACCTATTCTCACGGGCGGGCGAATTCAGCTGTAGTTCGGCAGCTCCTGGATAGCCCACTTGTTGCCGTCGGGGTCGGCGAAGAAGGTGAACCGGCCCCAGCCCATGTCCTCGACGGGGGTGGCTTCCACGCCTGCCGCGATCAGCTGTTCATAGGCCTTGTCGGCGCTGGCCACGACCATCTGCATGCCCTCGACACTGCCCGGCGCGGCGCTGGTGAGCCCGCGCCCGATGCAGATCGAACATCCCGAACCCGGCGGAGTGAGCTGCACGAACCGGATCTCCGGGCTCGGTGTGTGGTCGTGATCGGCGTTGAAGCCGATGCTGGTGTAGAAATCCTTGGCCCGGTCGACATCGGTGACCGGGATGGCAACGAGTTCGATTTTCCATTCCATGCGGTCAAGCATCGTTGCGGGGTCCGACAGAAACAAGGCGCGGATCACATGTCCGTGCGCGCCAAGCGTGTGTACCGGGGTGCCGCAGAAACGTAGTGTGGATCACATGGCTGGTAAGGACATCGACCGCGTCAGGGCCCGCTCGGCTTGGGAAACGGTCAAGGAGAGCCCGGTGATCACCGCGATCGCGGTGGCGCCGGTGGTACTCGTGCTAGGCGTGGTCTGGGCGCTGACGAACGGATTCGTCGCGTTCCTGCTCCTCGCGCTGCTGGGGGTGGGCATCGTCGTCGGCGGCAAGTTGTTGAAGTGAGCCACCGCGTGACTCAGCGCGGGACGTGGAATGACGTGAGTTCGCCCGTTCCGGGGCCCAGTTGTGCCCACGGCCGGTCGAATTCGAGCACGGCCAGCGCCGAGGTGGGGAACTTGCGGCTGAGTTCGGTCGCCTGATCGGATTCGCGGTTGCTCGCCAGTTCCCACGCGGTCCAGGGGATCCCTGGAACGTGGCCGACGACGAGCAGCGTCGAGATCGAGTCGTCGGTGAGCCCGATCAGTTCCATCAGGGTGTGCGGGTTCGCGTCGTAGATGTCGTCGGTGTACTCGACCGGCGCCGTGATGCCGGTGGCGGCCAGCGTCTGCCTGGTGCGCTCGGCCGTCGAGCAGCGCACGGCGTCGATCGGCGGCTGGGAGGCGCGCAGCCAGGCGCCGGCCAGCGCCGCTTCGCGCTCGCCACGCGGTGCCAGCGGGCGGGCGTGGTCGTCGACATTGTCGGGGTAGGCCGATTTTCCGTGCCGCATCAAGATCAGGGTCGCCACCATGAGACCACCGTAATCCTGGGCAGCGGTGAGGTCGCGGTCACACTCGAGGCACACTGAAAGGTGCGTCACCGATGATGTGCCCGCGGCTCACCCGCCGCGGGCCCGTCCCGGCGGCGCCTCGAGCCACCGACCACACATTTCGAGGATCTGCACCCTATGGCCTACGTCATCACGCAGCGTTGTTGCAACGACGCCAGCTGCGTCACCGAATGCCCGGTCGACTGCATCCGCCCGACTCCGGATCAACCGGAGTTCGCCACGGCGGAAATGCTGTACATCGACCCTGACACCTGCATCGACTGCGGTGCCTGCGTCGACGCGTGCCCGGTGGACGCGATCTTCTCCGAGGACGACCTGCTCGCCTCGCTGGCCAGGTATCGCGAGATCAACGCGGCCTACTTCCAGCGCCACCCGCTCGAGTCGAACTTCGACCCGCTGAGCACGCCTGCCCGCCCGCCCAAGAGTCTGGGCACGCTGCGGGTCGCGATCGTCGGTGCGGGCCCCGCGGCCTGCTACGCCGCCGACGAACTGCTGCGGCGCAGCGATGTCGAGGTCGAGATGTTCGACCGGCTACCGACCCCGTGGGGTCTGGTGCGCGCGGGCGTCGCCCCCGATCACGCGGGCACAAAGGGCGTCGCCGAGATGTTCGAGTCGGCGTTCCGTCGCGACTCGCTGCAGTACTACCTCAATGTCGAGGTCGGTGAGCACATCGATCACCAGGAGCTCCTCGACCACCACCACGCGGTGATCTACGCCGTCGGTGCCTCGAGCGACCGCTCGCTCGACATCCCCGGCGAGGACCTGCCCGGCAGCCACTCGGCCACCGAGTTCGTGGCCTGGTACAACGGCCACCCCGATTTCGCCGACCGCGAGTTCGACCTGTCCGGCGAGCGCGCGGTGATCGTCGGCAACGGCAACGTCGCCCTCGATGTGGCGCGCGTGCTCACCGGCGACCCCGACGAGCTCGCCAAGACCGATATCGCCGACCACACGCTGGACGCCCTGCGTCGCAGCAAGATTCGCGAGGTTGTGATCCTCGGTCGGCGCGGCCCGCTGCAGGCCGCCTACAGTTCGCCGGAGTTCCTGGCGCTCACCCATCGCAACGGCGTCGATGTGATCGTCGACCCCGCCGATGTCGAACTCGACCCGCACAGCCGTGCGGTGCTCGACGATCCGAACATCGAACCCTCGTTGCGCCTGAAGTACGAACTCGCGCAAGAGTATTCGACGGCGAAGTCCGACCCGGCGAACAAGCGGATCGTCTTCCGCTACCTCGCCGCGCCGACCGCGGTGCACGGCACCGACGCGGTCACCGCGATCGAGTTCGCGCACAACGAATTGACCGAGGAGAACGGGCAATTGGTGGCCACCGCCACCGACCGCACCGAAACCATCGACACCGGACTGGTACTGCGCGCGATCGGCTACCGCGGCGTGCCCGTCGCAGGCCTGCCCTTCGACGAGCGCCGTGGCACGGTGCCGAGCGAGCACGGCCGGGTCCTCGACGCGACCGAGCCCGTCCCCGGTGTCTATGTCTCCGGCTGGATCAAGCGCGGCCCGCGCGGGGTGATCGGCTCCAACCGGGTCGACGCCGAGGAAACCGTCGAAGCGGTGATCGCCGACTTCATCGCGGGCAAACTCACCGCACCGACCGGCGACCGGGCCGCCCTGCGCGCACTGCTCGCGCAGCGTCAGCCCGATCTGGTCGACCGCAAGGGCTGGAAGACCATCGACCAGGCCGAGAAGACCGCGGGCAAGGCGGCAGGCAGGCCGCGGGTCAAGTTCACGACCCGCGCCGACCTGCTCAAGGCCGCGAAGGGGTAGCCGATGGCCCCGGTCCCTAGATGGGTCCGGGGCTATTGGGGGAGCGGCATGATTCTGACGACGGTCGTGGTGACGCCGCCGACCACGAACCACAGCCGCAGCACCGTTTGCCCGTTCCGGTCACCCGGTTCGTGGCGGGCGCGCACGGTGATGTGCTCGCGGGCCAGCACCGGTGCCACGTACTCGATCACGGCGCGGTGCGGTCCGGCGACCAGCTTCGGGAAGTCGACGAGGAACTGTTCGACGGCCTGCCAGTAGCAGGCATTGTTGACGTGGTTGTACTGGTCGATATCGGTGGCGCGGACCGGGAACGGCAGGTCCGTATCGGACTCGCGTGGTGCCGGATCGGTGAGATAGGGCCGCCAGCGCAGGCGATGCTCGTCGGTGGACCGGGCCAGGTAGGCGAGGCCGTCGTCGCTGATCCGGGCGGGCAGATTGCTCGATTCGCTGAGGTTGATCCAGAATCCCTCGGTCTCGATCAGCCCGCCGCGTTCGCTGGTGATCCGCGTGCGCATGTTCGTCCACCGGGTGGACATCGACGAACACCAGCGCTCGAGATGCACGTGATCGGGCCAGACGACCGGGCGGATCACGTCGATGACGGTGCGGCGCACGATCCAGGTGGGATCGGTGAGATGCAGAGCCGTCTGATTCAGCTCGTCCCAGGCGATATCGGACAGGTAGCGCGCCACGGCATCCAGGCGCAGTCGTTGATAAGGATCCACGTCGCCGGCCCGGACAGGCCACGCCGTGGCGAAACCCGTGCCCTCCTCGGGAAGCGGGGCCAGTGGCTGATCGAGTGACACGTGTGCTCCTTGCGCGGCACACCAGGGTGCGCCGCGACTTCTTGCGTAGTTCTGTAGACGACTTTACGGGTCGCAGATCACACCCTCGCGGCGAGTCGGGACTAGGGGTACCAGGTGACGATCACCAAGGGGGTAGGAGCGCGGTTGTCCTACATGACAGACCTATCCGCGCCCAGGTAGCCTGCTTGAATGGCCGGCGGAGCAATGGCGGGCTCGATGTTCGGGCGCTATGAAATTCGCAGACTTATCGGAGTCGGCGGTATGGGGGAGGTCTACGAGGCCTACGACACCTCCAAGAATCGTGTTGTCGCCCTCAAGATGCTCAACCGCGAACTCGCCACCGACCCCACCTTCGTGCAGCGCTTCCGCCGCGAATCGCACGCGATGGCGAGCGTGCAGGAACCGCACGTCATCCCGGTGCACGACTGGGGCGAGGTCGACGGCGTCCTGTACATCGACATGCGCCTGGTCAAGGGCGTCGATCTCAAGGAGCGGCTCCAGCAGTACGGCAAGCTCACCCCTGTCGAGGCGGTGCAGGTGATCGAGCAGATCGCGTTCGCGCTCGATGCCGCGCACGAGGCAGGCCTGGTCCATCGCGACGTGAAACCGGCCAACATCCTGCTCACCGGCAACCTGTTCGCCTATCTGGTCGACTTCGGCATCGCCCACGCCGCCACCGATCCGCAGCTCACCAGCGCGGGCAGCGCGGTCGGTTCCATGGCGTACATGGCGCCGGAGCGGTTCGAGAGCGTGCCGATGTCGGCGTCGGTGGACACCTACGCGCTCACCTGTGTGCTCTACGAATGCCTGGTCGGCCGGGTGCCGTTCCCGGTGAACAGCCTCGCGGGCGCGATCGGCTCGCATCAGATGGCGCCCGCCCCGCGCCCCAGCGCCGCCGATCCCACGCTCACCACCTTCGACCCGGTTATCGAGCGCGGCATGGCCAAGCGCCCCGACCAGCGCTACGCCTCGCCCATCGACCTGGCCCGTGCCGCCAGAGCCGCGCTGATCCAGGCCGAGCGCTCCACTCCCGCAACGGTATCCGGCCCTCGAATCGAGATCACCGGCCCGCAGACGCCACCGCACCGCTCCGACGTTCCGCCGTCCCCACCGACAACCCGCGGCTCCGCTGTCGTCCCAGCCGACTCACAACCCCCGCCGACCCGGGACTCTGCGGCTCTTTCGCGCGACTCGCAACCCCTGCCGACCCGGGACTCCGCGGCTCTGCCGCGCGACTCGCACCCTGCTCGGGACCCTGCGGCGTTTTCGCCCGACTCGCAGTCGCCCCCGACTCGGGACTCGGCGGCCCTCTCGCGCGACTCGCACTCGCCGCCGACCCGTGGCGCGGCTGCCGTCCCGGCAGACTCACAGTCCCCGCCGACTCGCGCTTCCGCGGCCCTGTCGGCCGAGTCGTCGCCGGCAACCCGTGCTTCGGCGGCTTTCTCCGCCGGATCGCTGTCGTCGCCGACAACTCGAGGGCCGGCCCGATCCGCGACCGGTGCCGGTTCATTCACCCCGATACCTCGCGTCACGGGTCCGCAACCCGCGGAACCGAATTCGACGCGTCGCGTGACAGGCCCACAATCGGCCGAACCGCAGCCGATGCGTCGCGTGACCGAACCCCGGCCCACACGCGCGGCAGGACACGAGTCCACGGTCGTTCGGGCATCACAACGGGTGGTCGGTCCCAGCCAGGGGAGTGGGTACACCCATCCCTCGGCGCCGATACCGATTCCCCCGCAACGTAATTCGGCGACACCACTGCTGGTCGGCGCGCTGGGCTCGCTGATCGCGCTGGCGGCGGTCGGCATCGGGGTGTGGTTCATGATGAGCGTCGATGACCGTCGCAACGTGGCCGTCCCGCCATCGCTCGATTCCGGCGTCGTCGAACCGTCCGTGATCGACACCGCGAGCCAGACGTATGCCTCCACAGCACAGTTGCCCACCGAAACCACCGTCCCGCCGCTGCGGTCGAGTGTCACCGGCGCCGACGGTCAGGGCTTCCTTTCTGGAGGCCCGCGCTGTCATGACAACGACGCCGCGATGTCCATCGCCCGCACCACCCAATCGCGAGTGGTCATCTGCCACACCGGTGATCAGCGCTATTACTACAAGGGTGTCCGGGTCAATGACGGCGCCGTCATCACGCTCAACGATCCGGTGCCCAACGGCGACGGCTCGTTCATCGCGACCAACTACACCGACGGCACCCAGTACCTGCTCAGTGCCGACGGTCTCACCATCACCGTTCCAGGTAAACCGCCGTTCAGCGAAACGGTGACCGAGTTCGCCCATCGTTGAACCGCTCGCCGGGTTATGTTCGCGGGTGAATGTCATCGCAGAGAGGTGTCGGAAATGCGCGCAGCCCAGATCGGCAAGTTGGACGGACCGTCGGCGATCGAGATCGTCGAGCTGCCCGAGCCCGTGGCCTATCCGGGCGGTGTCCTGATCGACGTGCACGCCGCGGGCATCGCCTTCCCCGATGTGCTGATGACGCGCGGTCTCTATCAGATGAAGCCGGGCCTGCCCTTCGTCGTCGGCGGCGAGGTGGCCGGGGTCGTGCGCGAGGCACCGGAGGGGTCGTCGCTGCGCCCCGGTGACCGGGTCGCAGCGCTGACCATGCTGGGCAACGGTGTCGCCGAGGTGGCGGTGTCGCCCGAGCACGCCGTGTTCGCGCTGCCCGACAACATCTCCCTCGAAGCGGGCGCGGGCGTGCTGTTCAACGACCTCACCGTCCACTTCTGCCTGACCAAGCGTGGCAGGCTGGCCGAGGGCGAGACGGTCCTGGTGCACGGTGCGGCAGGCGGGGTCGGCACCTCCACCCTGCGGATGGCCAAGGCGCTCGGCGCGGGCCGGGTGATCGCGGTGGTGAGCACCGACGAGAAAGCCCAGGTGGCCAAGGCCAATGGCGCCACCGACGTGGTACTCACCGACGGCTGGCTCGCCGCGGTGAAGGAACTGACCGGCGGTCGCGGCGTCGATATCGTCCTCGACCCGGTCGGTGGCGACCGCTTCACCGATAGCGTGCGCTCGCTGGCGGGCGGCGGCAGGCTGCTGGTTGTCGGCTTCACGGCGGGGGAGATCCCGACGGTGAAGGTGAATCGCCTGCTGCTCAAGAACGTGGAGGTCGTCGGTGCCGCCTGGGGCGAATGGGTGATGACCCACCCCACCTACCTCGCCGAACAGTGGTCCGAGATCGCGCCGCTGCTCGCCTCCGGCGCGATTCCCGCTCCCGATCCGGTGCTGTACCCGTTGGAGAGCACCGCCGAAGCCGTTGCGGCACTGGATAACCGGACCGCAACCGGCAAGGTGGTCGTGCAGCTGCGCTGACCCGGATGTCAGCGGTCGGCGGTAATGTCGGCGGATCATCGCGGGCCGACGGAGGAACTCGAATGCAGCTGTCGAATCGAACGCTCAACCGGACCTTGCTGGCCCGGCAGCATCTGCTGGAGCGCTCCACGCTGACCGCCGCCCAGATGTGTGACCATCTGATCGGTTTGCAGGCGCAAGACGTACCGCCGCCGTTCGTCGGGTTATGGAGTCGGATAGCCGATTTCGATCCCGCGACGGTGACGAACGGCCTCGATGACCGGTCACTCGTCCGGATCACCTTGATGCGCGGCACGATTCACCTCGTCACGCCGCCGGACGCGCTACGCATCGCACCCCACATCCAGCCGGTTCTGGAAAACGCGCCGTTCCGTAAGGGTTTCAACTTCGGCGCGATGGTCGGCCTCGACCCCGACGAGGTGCGTGCGCACGGTGAGGCGGCGCTGGGCGAAGAACCGATGTCGACGGCGGACCTGCGCGCCGCAGCCGCCCGCTGCTACTCCGACCGCGACCCCGGTGCCGTCATGCAGACCTGGCTGTACCAACTCCCCGTCCTGCAAACGCCGCCGCGTGGCCGCTGGCGCGACAACAGCCGCCCGGTCTGGTCGCGGATCCAGCCCTGGCTGGGCGCACCACTCGACCCGACCTACCCGGCATCGGAACTGATCCTGCGCTACCTGCGCGCGTTCGGTCCCGCGAGCACGATGGACATGCAGGCCTGGTCACGGCTGCCTGCCATGAAGAAGGCCGTCACCGAACTCGGCGACCGGGTCCGCACCTACACCGACGACCGCGGCCGCACCCTCTACGACGCCGCCGACCTCGAACTCGCCGATCCCGACCTGCCGGCCCCCGTCCGGCTGCTGGGTTGGTTCGACAACGCCCTGCTCTCGCACAAGGACCGCTCCCGCATCGTCGGCGACACCTCCGCACCGCCCCTGCGCACCTTCACGACCAATGTCTCGCCGATCCTGATCGACGGTTTCCTTGCCGGGATGTACAAGATCTTCGTCAACGGTGGCACCGCCCGGCTGTGCGTCAGCCCGAATCGTGACTGGACGAAAGCCGAAGCGGCGCAGGTGGAACCGGAGGCGGTGGCGCTGCTGGACTTCCTCGAACCCGAGAGCGAGCCGGTCGTGGAGATCCTGGCACCGGGTGCGGACCTGCGCCCGTGACAGCGCCTTAACGTCGAGGCAACACACCGAGCAGGGCTGGACACCCGCCGTCGACGACGACCGCATCCGCGATGTGCTCGCGGTCCGCGCCGTCCTCGACGGTCTCGCCGCCGCCGAGGCGCACGTGCACGGCCTGCTGACCAGGCTCGCCCGGCAGTGACCTCGTCGGCTACTTGACGCCGATCGGCTTGCCGAAGAACGACGCGAACGTCTCGCCGAAGGTGGCGGCCAGCAGGCTCAGACCCTCCGGGTTCAGCGCCATCAGCGTGTCGTCCTTGATGCTGCATCCCGCCTCGGCGGGTACTCCGTCGAGGCGCTCACGGACCCAGAGCAGGGCGGTGGCGACACCGGACAGCTGGGTGGTGATGTGCTCGCCGAGGTGCTCGCGGGTGTAGCGGACCTGGGCATCGGGGTTCTGGCAGTAGGTGTCGACCAGGGTGTTCACCGGGCCGACCGGAATCAGCTCATCGGGGTTGGCGTTCCAGATGAACATCGGCATATCCGGCAGGGACTTACCCATGCGCGTCTTGTCGAGCACATCGCGGACGACGGGGTGCTCCAACGGATCACCCGGTACTCGCAGCATCCCGGTGATGTTCAGGAACGGGAACAGGATGGTGTTGTACTGGACGCACAGCTTGCCCTTCACCTGCGCCAGCGACTGGCCGAACGGATCGAGGTCGCGGTTCAGCAGGTCGGCGAACTCCGGATACTCGCGGGCGAGCCCGAGGATGGCCGCCATGATCATGCCCGACCACAGCTGGTTGTTGCCGACTTCGACGATGGCTCCGAGGTCGGCGGGTACACCGCCCTCGGCGGCGCCGACGATGTTGAGTTCCGGGGCGTAGCTCTGCTTCAGCTCCGCCGCGTGACCGGTCGCGATCGCGCCGCCGGAGTAGCCGAACAGCGCCGTGCGCACGTCGGGTGAGAGTCGCATCTGTTCGAAGTTCTCGGCGGCGCGGATGCCGTCGAGGGTGATTCGGCCTGCGAGCGGCCCGGCCGCGAAGGCATCGTCGGGCCCCTGATGGTCGGGAATCACCACGCCCCAGCCCTGCTGCACCGCGCCCTGGGCGATCACGAACTCCGCCGGTGTGACGATCTGGCCGGCCAGCGCGGCCACCGACCACTGCTGCATGGCGTAGGACGGCGCGCAGTATCCGGCGAGCGAGTCTTCCGCGCCCTGCATCGACAGCAGTTTGTCGGGCGCTGATCCCCGCGGTTTCAAGACGGTCGCGACCGCGGCGATCGCTTCGTCACGGCTGTTGTTCGATCGGTAGGACAGTTGCCAGGCATCGACGTTCACCGGAATCAAGCCAAGGTTCGCCACGTTCACCTGCCGCGCGGCGATGATCTCGCCGGGAGCCTTTCCGGCGAACAGCTCCGGGGACGGGCGGTAGAAGCCCGGATCCAGCTCGGGCGGCAGCGGGACCGCCGCGGCCGGCTGCACGATGACCGGGTCCGCTGCCACCGGTGTCGCCGTGAACACCGTCAGAGTCGCGATTCCCGCTGCTAGACCGGCAAAGCCGCGAGAAATCCGTTTCGAGGAGGTCACGCCTCGCTCCATCCACTCCTGAGTCAGACACCAGCGTCTAACATTTCGCCCACTATGGCACAGCAGTGATGCCCGTCTCAAATGTTCGCGCGAATGCGCTGGCTCACTCACCGCCTCGGGTACGCGAGATCCGGCGTGCCCGGCCGAGGCCGGGGCAGCTACATCAGGCTGATGAGGAAGAGGGTGAGGACCTCGACGAGGTCGTCGAGTTCGGCGCGCGCCGCTGCGGGCCCGCCGGTCGGGTCGTCGGTACTCCACTGATGCACCAGCGCCATCAATGCGCCGATGAAACCCGTTGCGCCGGCGCGATATCCGCCCGCCGGAACGAAATCCTGCCCGAGCGTCCGTCGCAATTCCGCGGTGAAGAACTGCACCCAGATCTCACGCTGTTCGACCCGATGCTTCTCCACGCCCGCGCTCACGCCGACGATCTCGACGAACGACACCCGGGCGCGCCGAGGATCGCTGCCGATCGACTCGGCATAGGCGCGCACCGCGATTCTCGCCCGCGTGGCCGCGTCCGCATCGGTGACCGCTGCCAGCGCCTCGGTCACGGCGAGCCGGGCGTCGGCCTGGATCAGGTCGTAGACCGCGAGCAGCAACATCTCACGGTTGTCGAAGTGTTCATAGAACTGCGCGCGCGCCAATCCGGCGGCCTTGCACACTCCGGTGATGGAGCTGCCCTGGTAGCCGTGCTCGCCGAACACGGCGAGCCCGGCGGCGATGAACTGTGCCCGTCGATCCGCCCGGCGATCATCGACCGGGCGGCCGTCATAGACCCGAGAGGAGCTGCTCGCCGTCACAGCGGCAACCCTAGCGGGGGTGCTCGGTCCGATAGGCGGGCGCCTTCGCGGTACCCGAGGGGGCCAGGGTGCGCAGCAGCGGCATGGTGCGGCGCGCGATCACCGTCGACAACACGACCACGCTGTGCGACCGCACCACCGATCCGGTCCGGTCGATGCTCAGCAACACCGACTGCAACCCGGCGTGTGAATCGGCCCCGATCCGGCACAGCACGTCACCGGACCCGGTCGTCGCGTACGCCTCGACCACCCCCGGAATCGCCGCGAGCTCCGCGCTCACCAAGTCGAGCGCTCCCTGCGCGATCTCCAAGGTCACGAATGCCTGGACATCGAAACCCGCTGCGGTGACATCGATCTGCGGATCGTAGGAGGCGATCACCCCGGATTCCTCCATCCGGTTGATCCGCGCCTGCACCGTCGCCCGCGCGACCTTCGTCCGCCGCGACAGCTCGAGAATTCCGGCCTTCTGGAACTCGTGCATCGCGGTGAGGATCGCCAGGTCGAGCTCATCCAATTTCGCGGGCGTGCGCATGAGAAGACCTCCATGTCCGGTTGCTATTCAAATTGTCCATCATTTGTGTGCATTCGGTGGCTTCTCGAGCCAGCCTGTTCAGGCAAATATGGGGTAGTTGCCCACCTGTGGCATGACGCGATTTCCTAGGTCATGACCATTGAGCAGCAGCTCGTCGGGCTGATCGAGCATGACGACAGTGTCGATCCGTTTCCGGTGATCGGGTGGGACGCACTCGTCTGGGTTGTCGGCAACGCGACCCAGAGCGCCCACTTCCTGCAATCCGCGTTCGGCATGCGACTCGAGGCGTATTCGGGGCCGGAGACCGGCAATCGCGACCACAAGTCGTTCGTGCTGCGCAGCGGGGGAGCGCGGTTCGTGATCACCGGCGCGGTCGACCCCGACAGCCCACTCGTCGCACACCATGACCGGCACGGCGACGGCATCGTCGATATCGCGCTCGAGGTCCCCGACGTGGACCGCTGCATCGCCTGGGCCCGCGAGCACGGCGCGACGATCCTCGTCGAACCCCATGACGAGACCGACGAATTCGGCACCGTCCGCTCCGCCGCACTTGCCACCTACGGCGACACCAGACACACCCTCATCGACCGCTCCGATTACGTCGGCCCCTATCTCCCCGGCTATATCGCGCGCACCTCCACCCGTGAGCCGGGCAAGCGCGTGTTCCAGGCGATCGACCACGTGGTCGGCAATGTCGAACTCGGCATGATGGACCGCTGGGTCGACTTCTACCGGGGCGTCATGGGATTCACGAACATGGCCGAGTTCGTCGGCGACGACATCGCCACCGAGTACTCCGCGCTGATGAGCAAGGTCGTCGCCAACGGCAACCACCGCGTGAAGTTCCCGCTCAACGAACCGGCGGTGGGCCGCAAGCGTTCTCAGATCGACGAGTACCTCGAGTTCTACCGCGGTCCCGGCGTGCAGCACATCGCCCTGGCCACCGGCGACATCCTCACCACCGTCGACGCCCTGCGCGCCGAGGGCGTCGAATTCCTGCAAACCCCCGACACCTATTACGAGGACCCGGAATTGCGCGCCAGAATCGGTGCCGTGCGGGTCCCGGTCGGCGAACTCCAGCGCCGAGGCATCCTGGTCGATCGCGACGAGGACGGCTACCTCCTGCAGATCTTCACCCGCCCCCTCACCGATCGACCCACCGTCTTCTTCGAACTCATCGAGCGACACGGCTCACTCGGTTTCGGAAAAGGCAACTTCAAGGCCCTTTTTCAGGCCATCGAACGCGAACAGGAGGCCCGCGGCAACCTGTGACCGGACCGCGCCGCCGGTTAGAGTTCATGGCATGCGGATCCCCTCGGCGATCATCACCGGCATGACCTTGGTCGTCATGCTGACGTCGTGCGGATCGGGGGGCGACTCCGATACGCCGACAGGGCCAAATCGACCACCACCGAAGGTCGCCTCACTCGGCCCCTTCGTCGGCGAGTGCGGTCACGTCACCGACGACGAAGTGCGCACCCTGGCCGGCCTCGGCCAGATCGCGCGGGTCTACAAGAACGCGACCGGCTGCAACTGGCAGGCGGCCGGATTATCTTCGCCCAGCGTCACTTTCGCCTCCTACCGTGGCAGTCCGATCGAACGTGAGAAGGCGTGGGTGTCCAACGTCGGCCGCGCACCGGAGACCGTCGACGTCGGCGGCCACCCCGGCTTCCAGGCGCTCGCGCCGGAGGGCACTGTCTGCGACTTCGCCGTGCAACTCGACGACGACTTCTTCGAATGGTCGATATCCACCGGCCTCTTCGCCACCGGCGGGAACCCGTGCGACCGGACCAGGAAACTGGCCGAGCTGACCGTGGGACGGCTGAAGTGAGGGCGGGCAGGATCGCCGTCGCCGCGCTGATGCTCAGCCTCGCGCTGGCGGGCTGCGGCCAGAAGATCGAGGGCACCGCCCAGCCCCTTGGCCAGGGTGGCGGTGGGGAGTCGATCAACACCGACTTCGACAAGCTGCTGCGCGAGTGCGAGGTGGTGGCCCCCGACAAGATCGGCGAGATCGTCGGCAACGCCAAGATGGTCGGTGCCTCCTTCAGCGGGGCCGTCTGCATGTGGGATGTCGAGGACGCACCTGGTGGGGGAGCCATGGTCAGCCTCAACTGGTACGAGATGGGTACCCTGAACAACGAGAAGACCACCAACGACAAGCTGGGCTACCTCTCCGGCGACATCACCGTGCAGGGCCGCAGGGCGCTGCAGGTGCGTCGGCCGGGCGACAACGACTCCTGCGGCGTCACCGCACCGGCCGCCGATGTCGGCGTCGTCGGCTGGTGGATCAACTACCGGCCCGGCTCGGCTCACCCCGATCCGTGCGCGGGCGCCCAGAAATTGGTCGAGCTGACTCTGGATCTCGCCCGGTAGAAGGCTTGACGCGGCCCCCCGCTTTGACCCCGAATCGGGCAGGTGGGTATCGTAGATCCCTGTGCCCGGATTGCTACGGGCAAGTTCGTGTGTGAACGTAGGCCAGCGAAAGCGGCCGATACGTTCCAACGTGCCTTGAAAAGGGCACTGAGCGCCACCGCGACACGCCCGACCACGGGTTAACGGAAACGTGGTCTGACGTGCGAGTGAAAGCTCGATGAACTGCAAGACACTGCACACCAAGCGCAATTACCAATAAGGAAAGCCGGTCTATGCCAACCATCAACCAGCTGGTCCGCAAGGGTCGCCGCGACAAGGTCACCAAGACCAAGACTGCGGCCCTGAAGGGGAGCCCGCAGCGTCGTGGCGTGTGCACTCGCGTGTACACCACCACCCCCAAGAAGCCGAACTCCGCGCTCCGTAAGGTCGCGCGTGTTCGCCTGACCAGCGCGATCGAGGTCACGGCGTACATCCCCGGTGAAGGCCACAACCTGCAGGAGCACTCCATGGTGCTCGTTCGCGGCGGTCGTGTGAAGGACCTCCCGGGTGTCCGTTACAAGATCATCCGTGGATCGCTCGACACCCAGGGCGTGAAGAACCGCAAGCAGGCGCGCAGCCGCTACGGCGCCAAGAAGGAGAAGAGCTGATATGCCACGCAAGGGCCCCGCACCCAAGCGTCCGCTGATCAACGACCCGGTCTACGGGTCCCCGCTGGTCACTCAGCTGGTCAACAAGATCCTGATGGACGGCAAGAAGTCCACCGCCGAGCGCATCGTCTACGGCGCACTCGAGCAGGCGCGTGAGAAGACCGGCACCGATCCGGTCGTCACCCTCAAGCGCGCGCTGGACAACGTCAAGCCCGCCCTCGAGGTGAAGCCCCGTCGTGTCGGTGGCGCCACCTACCAGGTGCCGGTCGAGGTCCGTCCGGGCCGCGCCAACACCCTCGCGCTGCGCTGGCTGGTCAGCTACTCCCGCGCCCGTCGCGAGAAGACCATGGTCGAGCGTCTCGCCAACGAGCTCCTCGATGCCAGCAACGGCCTCGGTGCCGCCGTGAAGCGTCGCGAGGACACCCACAAGATGGCCGAGTCGAACCGGGCCTTCGCGCACTACCGCTGGTGATTGCCCGGCCCGTCACTTAAAAGGGAGAATTTCGTGGCACAGGACGTGCTCACCGACCTGAACAAGGTCCGCAACATCGGCATCATGGCCCACATCGATGCGGGCAAGACCACCACGACCGAACGCATCCTGTTCTACACCGGTATCACGTACAAGATCGGTGAAGTTCACGATGGCGCGGCCACGATGGACTGGATGGAGCAGGAGCAGGAGCGTGGTATCACCATCACCTCCGCGGCTACCACCTGTTTCTGGAAAGACAACCAGATCAACATCATCGACACCCCCGGGCACGTCGACTTCACCGTCGAGGTGGAGCGTTCGCTCCGCGTGCTCGATGGTGCGGTCGCGGTGTTCGACGGCAAAGAGGGTGTCGAGCCCCAGTCCGAGCAGGTGTGGCGTCAGGCCGACAAGTACGACGTGCCGCGTATCTGCTTCGTGAACAAGATGGACAAGCTCGGTGCGGATTTCTACTTCACCGTGCAGACCATCAAGGACCGTCTCGGCGCTCGCCCGCTCGTGATCCAGCTGCCGATCGGCGCTGAGAACGACTTCGAGGGCATCGTCGACCTGGTCGAGAACAACGCCAAGGTCTGGAAGGGCGAGACCAAGCTCGGCGAAGAGTACGAAGTCGTCGCGATTCCGGCCGACCTCGAGGAGAAGGCCGCGCAGTACCGTCAGGAACTGCTCGAGACCGTCGCCGAGTCCGACGAGGCACTGCTCGAGAAGTTCTTCGGTGGCGAGGATCTCACCATCGAGGAGATCAAGGGCGCCATCCGCAAGATGACGGTCAACTCCGAGCTGTACCCGGTGCTGTGTGGTTCCGCGTTCAAGAACAAGGGCGTTCAGCCCATGCTCGACGCGGTCATCGATTACCTCCCTTCCCCGCTGGACGTCGAGGCCACCACCGGCCACGTGCCCAACAAGGAAGAAGAGCTGATCACCCGCAAGCCGAACGTCGACGAGCCGTTCGCGGCGCTGGCGTTCAAGATCGCGGTGCACCCGTTCTTCGGTGAACTCACCTACGTGCGCGTGTACTCGGGTCAGGTAGCCTCCGGCGCCCAGGTCGTCAACTCGACCAAGGGCAAGAAGGAGCGTCTGGGCAAGCTGTTCCAGATGCACTCCAACAAGGAGATGCCGGTCGCCACGGCGTCGGCAGGCCACATCTACGCGGTCATCGGCCTGAAGGACACCACCACCGGTGACACCCTGTCCGACGCGCAGAACCAGGTCGTCCTCGAGTCGATGACCTTCCCGGATCCGGTCATCGAGGTCTCGATCGAGCCCAAGACCAAGTCCGACCAGGAGAAGCTCGGCACCGCGATCCAGAAGCTGGCGCGCGAAGATCCGACGTTCTCGGTCAAGCTCGACCAGGAGACCGGCCAGACCGTCATCGGCGGCATGGGCGAGCTCCACCTCGACATCCTCGTCGACCGTATGCGTCGCGAGTTCAAGGTCGAGGCCAACGTCGGCAAGCCGCAGGTGGCCTACCGCGAGACCATCACCAAGAAGGTCGAAAAGCACGAGTTCACCCACAAGAAGCAGACGGGTGGCTCCGGCCAGTTCGCGAAGGTCATCATCGCCCTCGAGCCGTTCGTCGGCGAAGACGGCGCGACCTACGAGTTCGAGAACAAGGTCTCCGGTGGTCGTGTGCCCCGTGAGTACATCCCGTCGGTCGACGCGGGCGCCCAGGATGCCATGCAGTACGGCGTGCTCGCCGGCTACCCGCTGGTGAACCTGAAGGTCAGCCTGCTCGACGGCGCGTACCACGACGTCGACTCCTCGGAAATGGCGTTCAAGATCGCGGGTTCGCAGGCCCTCAAGGAAGCGGCCCGTAAGGCCGGTCCGGTGATTCTCGAGCCGCTCATGGCGGTCGAGGTCATCACGCCCGAGGAATACATGGGCGACGTGATCGGCGACCTCAACTCCCGCCGTGGCCAGATTCAGGCCATGGAGGAACGCAGTGGTGCCCGTGTCGTCAAGGCGCTGGTTCCGCTCTCGGAGATGTTCGGTTACATCGGTGACCTGCGGTCCAAGACCCAGGGTCGCGCGAACTACTCCATGGTGTTCGCCCAGTACGCGGAGGTTCCGGCCAACGTGTCCAAGGAGATCATCGCTAAGGCGACCGGCGAATAAAACCCTCTTGCGGTCCAGTGACACACTGGACCGCAAGTGCTGGACGTCAAGAAGAAACCCGATCCCCACCCCCAGTGGGGATGACCATACGCACTGCTGCAAATGCACGCACCAACAAGTCCAGGAGGACCCAAAGTGGCGAAGGCGAAGTTCGAGCGGACGAAGCCGCACGTCAACATCGGCACCATCGGTCACGTCGACCACGGCAAGACCACGCTGACTGCAGCGATCACCAAGGTGCTGGCTGACAAGTTCCCGACCCTGAACGACGCGTTTGCGTTCGATCAGATCGACAAGGCGCCGGAGGAGAAGGCTCGTGGTATCACGATCAACATCTCCCACGTCGAGTACCAGACGGAGAAGCGCCACTACGCGCACGTCGACGCCCCGGGTCACGCGGACTACATCAAGAACATGATCACCGGTGCGGCGCAGATGGACGGCGCCATCCTGGTGGTCGCGGCCACCGATGGCCCGATGCCGCAGACTCGCGAGCACGTGCTGCTCGCCCGTCAGGTCGGCGTGCCCTACATCCTGGTCGCGCTGAACAAGTCGGACATGGTCGACGATGAGGAAATCCTCGAGCTCGTCGAGATGGAGGTCCGCGAACTGCTGGCCTCGCAGGAATTCGACGAGGACGCGCCGGTCGTGCGTGTCTCCGGTCTGAAGGCCCTCGAGGGCGACGAGAAGTGGGCCGAGGCCATCGTCGAGCTCATGCAGGCCGTCGACGACTCGATCCCGGACCCGGTCCGCGAGACCGAGCTCCCGTTCCTGATGCCCGTTGAGGACGTCTTCACGATCACCGGTCGTGGCACCGTCGTCACCGGTCGCGTCGAGCGCGGCATCGTCAACGTGAACGAGGAGGTGGAAATCGTCGGCATCAAGGAGAAGTCGACCAAGACCACCGTCACCGGCATCGAGATGTTCCGCAAGCTGCTCGACCAGGGCCAGGCGGGCGACAACGTCGGCCTGCTGGTTCGTGGCATCAAGCGCGAAGATGTCGAGCGTGGCCAGGTTGTCGTCAAGCCGGGCACCACGACTCCCCACACGGAGTTCGAGGGCCAGGCGTACATCCTGTCGAAGGACGAGGGCGGCCGCCACACCCCGTTCTTCAACAACTACCGCCCGCAGTTCTACTTCCGTACCACGGACGTGACCGGCGTCGTTACCCTCCCCGAGGGCACCGAGATGGTCATGCCCGGCGACAACACCGAGATGCTGGTCAAGCTGATCCAGCCGGTCGCCATGGACGAAGGCCTGCGCTTCGCGATCCGCGAAGGTGGCCGCACCGTCGGTGCCGGTCGCGTCACGAAGATCATCAAGTGAGTCTGTAGACCCACTGCACAACCCGAACGGCGTCGCTCCCCTGGGAGCGGCGCCGTTCGGCGTTTCCGTGCGAGCTACTCCGGGCGGAAGCGGACGGATACTCCGCCGCGGGCGTCTCGGGTCGCTATGGCGTGGCCGGGGTGGTCGATGCCGTCGATGCGGAGGGTGGCGGGGGCGCCTTCGCCCAGGAAGTTGCGCCACCAGCTCTTCTTGTCCGGCATGGCCACGCCGATGAGGTATTCGTCGCCGGAGCGGCGGTAGTTGACAGGGGTGCTGATGGTGCGGCCGGAGCGGCGGCCGACGTAGGTGATCTGGGCGAAGGCCTTGCCCAGCAGTTTGCCGATGACGGGTGCCTCGGTCAGGGCGACCACGCCCGTGTTGAACGCGCCGACACCGCGGCGCAGCAGCGATTGTTGTCCCATCGGATTCTCCTGTAGTCGACGAACCGCCAGCCTACCGACGGTGGATGACGTCGCAGGTCATCGTGGTTGTCGGTGGTGCTCGGTAGCGTTGGGGCGCTAACGCATTCGACAGGATCGGAGACGTCATGGGCAGGGCTGCGCTCGAACGGGAATTGGATGTCAGCGAGGGGGTGCTCGAACACGGGATGCCCTATCTCGCGTTCGGGTCGGGGCGGCCGCTGGTGTTCTTGCGGTGGTTCACGCCCGACCATGCCAATCCGCGTGGCTGGCTGCGGTCCAGCGAGATCAAGACGATGCTGCCGTTGGCCAGGAACTTCCGGGTGTACGCGGTCAATCGCGCGCCGGGGATGGCGGCAGGCACCTCGATGGCCGATATCGCGCAGGCGCACGCGCAAGCCCTGCGCGCCGAATTCGACGCTCCCGTAGACGTTCTCGGCATTTCCTCGGGCGGTTCGGTAGCGCTGCAACTCGCCGCCGACCATCCGTCCGCCGTGCGCCGACTGGTGATCGCCTCCTCCGCCTACCGGCTCGACCAAGCCGCGCGCACGTCGCAGATGAACTACGCGCAAGCCGCCGCCGCGGGCAAGCGGTCCCTGCACCACCTGGCAACCCAGGGCATCGAATCGCCATTGAAGGCCCGCCTCGTCGGCGCGATGGCCTGGCTGGCGGACCCGCTGCTCCGCCCGAAGAACCCCGCCGACACCCTCGCCTTCGTTCAGGCCGAAGATGCCTTCGACCTGACCGACCGCCTCACCGACATCACCGCCCCCACGCTGGTCGTCGCCGGCGAACGCGACGAGTTCTACGACCAATCCTCGTTCCGCTACACCGCCGAAGGCATCCCCGATTCCCGCCTGATCATCTACCCCGCCACCAGCCATCTGGGTGCGATCAAACATGCCAGGTTCGCCCCAGACGTCACCGAATTCCTGTCCGCGACAACCTGACTCAGCGAATCTTGGCCCCGTAGACGTGCTCTACGGACAACGCCATGAGTACCCGCCGGTCCGAGACCATGACCTCGCGATACTCGTTCCAGTCGGGGTGCTCGCCCGCCGCTGCCCGGTAGTAGTCGACCAATGCCTCGACTTCCGGTCCATTCGGATCGGTACCGGGACCGGTCAATGTCGCGGTGCCTTCGGCGGTGGCCCACGACCATCCGTCGGCGCTGGTGACCTCGATGGCGGCGCGCGGATCGCGACGGAGGTTGACCGTCTTGGCGCGCCCTTCGGTCATGGAGACGTAGATGATGCCCGCCGCGCGGTCGTAGTACGGGGTGACCGGGGAGAGCTGAGGGCGGCCGTCGGACTTGATGGTGGCGAGGATGCCGATGCGGGAGTCGGCGATGAGGGCGTGCAGGTCGAGTGGGGTTTCGGGCATCGGTCGGCTCCTAGTGGTTGCGGGGCTGCTCGTTGTGACGAACCGTGGTGGTGGCGTGTTTATGCCCGGCGGCGAAAATCCGGTCGACAGCGCGCCGTCTCCTCGCGTAGAACTTGTCGCATGGTTACAGCACGTCCGCAGTCGCGGTTCTAGCTCGCATCGGGTCCTTCGGCGCCGGTGCGGCGCCGCGTGATCCGACGCCCGTGCCGTCCCAGGAACGCACAACCGGCGAGCGTCGATTCATCGACCGAACCAGCCTGGGGGATTCCCATGACCAGAATCGATCTCGCCCGCATACGCAATATCGGCATCGCCGCCCACATCGACGCGGGCAAGACCACGACCACCGAGCGGGTGCTGTTCTACACCGGTGTCACCCGCACCCTCGGCGAGGTACACGACGGCACCGCGGTGATGGATCGCATGATCCAGGAGCGTGAACACGGCATCACGATCGCGGCGGCGGCGACCACCTGCTCGTGGAACGAGCACCAGATCACCATCCTCGACACTCCTGGCCACGTCGACTTCACCGTCGAGGTGGAGCGCTCGCTGCGGGTGCTCGACGGTGCGATCGCCGTGTTCGACGCCAAGGAAGGCGTGGAGCCGCAATCGGAGCAGGTATGGCGCCAGGCCGACAAGTACGGCGTCCCGAGGATCTGTTTCGTGAACAAGATGGACAAGCTCGGTGCCGATTTCGCGTTCACCGTGCGGACCATCGCGGAGCGACTGCGGGTGCGCCCATTGGTGATTCAGCTGCCGATCGGTGCGGAACGGGAGTTCGAAGGGGTTATCGACCTGGTCGAGATGACCGCGAAGGTGTGGCGTGGCGACACCGACCACGGTGCACGTTTCGAGACGGTCGAGATCCCGGAAGAGCTGCGTACCAAGGCCTTCCAACACCGCGAGGCGCTGGAAGCGGCGGTCGCCGAAGCCGACGAGGAAGTGCTGGAGCGCTACCTCGCCGGTCAGCCGATCACCGTCGACATGCTGAAAGCGGCCATCCGGCGGATGACGATCGACGCACAGGCCTACCCGGTCCTGTGTGGCTCGGCCCTGGCGAACATCGGCGTGCAACCGCTGCTGGACGCCGTCGTCGACTACCTTCCGTCACCGTTGGATGTTGTTGCTGTGCACGGATTCTCACCGGCTGGTGAGCACATCCATCGCGCGCCCGATATCGCCGAGCCGTTCGCGGCCCTGGCGTTCAAGGTCGCGCTGCACCCGTTCTTCGGCAAGCTCGTCTACCTGCGGGTGTACTCCGGGACCGCCGAACCCGGAGCGACCGTATCGAATTCGACCACTGGACGAAAGGAGCGCCTCGGCAAGCTGTTCCAGATGCATTCGAGCACCGAGATCGCCGTCGAGCGAGTGCAGGCCGGTCAGATCTGTGCCGTGATCGGCCTGAAGGCGACGGGAACCGGAGACACCCTGTGCGATCGGGAAGCCCCCGTCGTGCTGGAGTCGATGACCTTCCCCGACCCGGTACTCGCCGTCTCGATCGAACCGAGGACCCGCGCCGACCAGGACAAGCTGGGCACCGCCCTGGCCCGTCTGGCCGACGAGGACCCGACGTTCACCGTGCACGTCGACGCCGAAACCGGTCAAACGGTCATCGGTGGCATGGGCGAACTGCACCTGGAGATCCTGGTCGACCGGATGAAACGGGAGTTCCGGGTCGACGCCGACATCGGCGCCCCACGCGTGGCCTACCGCGAAACCATCACCGCTGCAGTCGATCTGTTCGAATACACCCACCGCAAGCAGCAGGGTGGGCACGGGCAGTTCGCCAAGGTGGTGATCGCGCTGGAACCGCACGTGGCCGATGACGACGCGATCTACGAGTTCGAAAGCCGGGTCACCGGCGGGCGCGTACCGCGGGAGTACATCCCCGCGGTCGACGCGGGCGCACAGGACGCGCTGTGCGTCGGCACGCTCGGCGGCTTCCCCCTGGTGAACGTGAAGGTGACGCTGCTCGACGGCGCCGCCCACGTGCAGGATTCGTCGGAGCTGGCGTTCCGTCTCGCGGGTGCGGCAGCGGTGCGCGCCGCGGTTGCGAGGGCGAAGCCGGTACTGCTCGAACCGGTGATGGCCGTCGAGGTCGTGACACCGGAGGAGTACGTCGGCGAGGTGATCGGTGACCTCAACGCCCGTCGTGGCCGGGTCACCGACCTCACGGAACGGGGTGGCGCGCACGTGATCCGCGCACTGACCCCGCTCCAGGAGATGTTCGGCTACATCAGGGACCTGCGCTCGAAAACCCGTGGCCGAGCGAACTACTCGATGGTGTTCGACTCCTATGCTCCGGTCCCACCGGGTGCGGCCGAGTCGATCATCACGGGCGGCTGATCGAAACCGGTGGCGTCGCACTGCGTGCGGCGTCACCGGTTCCGTCCGTGATGCCTACGGGTGGGTTCCGTCCGACGTCTCGGAGTCGACCATCGCGGGGAGTTGGCGCGTCCCTGCGGATGCGGCCAGCAGGCGCAGCGCATCGGCCGAACTCTCATCGCGCGCGGTGTAGACCTCGAGCCGATGGTCAGGACTGTCGGGCTGCAACCACACCTGATAGTCGACATCCACGCGCCCGACCGTCGGATGACGCAGATCCATGGGCCCGACGGTGCAATCGGCGACCTCCGCCCCAGCCCACAGCGTCGCGAAAGTCGTACTGCGCATGGCGAGTTCGCCGATCAGTTCGGCCAGATGCGCGTCGGTGGGATACCGTCCCGCGGTCAGCCGCAGGTAGCCGACGTGAATGCGGGCGAGCTCGTCCCAGTTGCGGTAAAGGTCCCTGGCGAGGGGATCGAGGAAGAACAGGCGCGGAATCGACGGGCGTCGCGCGGGATCGCTGGGCGCGGTGAAGTCGAGGTGCTCGGCGACGAGCGCGTGTCCGGCACGGTTCCAGGCGAGCACATCGCCACGGCGACCGAGGACGACGGCGGGCATGGTGTCCCCGAGTGAGGTGAGCAGCGTGAGTACCCGTGGGTGGGGCTGTTCCGGTTCGGCCCTGACCAGGCGCGGGACGGCCGGTTGACCGGCGAGGTTGTGCAGGTGGGCCGTTTCGGCGGGGTCGAGCTGGAGCACCCGGGCGATGGCATCGATGACCTGGGCGGAGACGGTTCCGGCCTGGTCCTGTTCGAGGCGGGTGTAGTACCCGGCACTGACCCCGGCGAGCTGAGCGAGTTCCTCGCGACGCAGGCCGGGCACGCGGCGGGTGACACCGAAGGTACGTAGGCCGATCCGTTCGGGGGTGGTGCGGTCGCGGCGGGACTTGAGGAACGTTCCGAGGCTTTCCAACTCCATCGTTCCGATCGTAGGCACCTGGGCGCGGTGCTGCCTACCCCGGCTGGGTGTACCCACGTCAGGGGTCTGGTTGCCGCCCGCGCCCGATCGCAAGCTCGGTGACATGAATCGAACCCATGACACCGAGTTGCGGTCCTGGCTGGGCCTGCTGGTGGTGCTCGGCCCCGTACTGCTCGTCGCGATGGACGGGTCGGTGCTGTTCCTGGCGATGCCCGCCATCACCGACGCGCTGTCGCCTTCGGCCGACGAATCCCTCTGGATCCTGGACAGCTACGGCTTCGCGGTCGGCGCACTGCTGATCGCGTTCGGCACCATCGGTGACCGTTACGGCCGCAAGCGCCTGCTGATGATCGGCGCGGTGATGTTCGGCCTCGGCTCGGTGGGCGCGGCCTTCGCCACCAGCCCCGAACTGCTGATCGCCTTCCGCGTCCTGATGGGTGTGGCCGGTGCGACGCTGTTGCCGTCGGCGCTCGCAGTGCTCGGCACCTTGTTCACCGACCCACGTCGACGCGCGCGGGCCATCGGCATCTTCGCCGCCGCCTTCGCCGCGGGTTTCGCGATCGGCCCGATCGTGGCCGGTCAGCTGCTCACCCGGTTCTGGTGGGGATCGGTGCTGCTGATCAATGTGCCTGTGGTGCTGGTGTTCCTGGTGCTGGCGCCGGTCCTGCTCGGTGAGGTGCGCGCGACCGGGCTCGGTCGGATCGACGTGGCGAGCGTGCTCACCTCGGCGGCCGGGCTATTGCTGACGATGTATGCGGTGAAACATATTGCTGCGCAAGGTATCTCGATATCATCGGTGATCGCCGGTCTGGCCGGTATGGCTCTGCTCGGGTCGTTCGGCCGCAGGCAGGGGCGCATCGACAATCCGCTCATCGATTTCACCTTGTTCCGCAACCGGGTCTTCACCATCGCGATCATCACCGGGTTCCTGCCACTGGCAGCCTGGTCGGCGACCGCGTACCTGGCCGCGACCTACCTGCAATCGGTCCTCGGGATGTCCATCGCCGACGCCGCGC
The DNA here is from genome assembly GCF_042719755.1 of Nocardia sp. NPDC058519. Lineage (NCBI taxonomy): Bacteria > Bacillati > Actinomycetota > Actinomycetes > Mycobacteriales > Nocardiaceae > Nocardia > Nocardia sp. NPDC058519. The sequence goes on from NZ_JBHXNK010000003.1 coordinate 140,279, forward strand.
TGCTCGCGGTCCCTGGAGCCCTCGTTCTCACCGTGGCCGCCGTCGTCACCCCGGCCGTCGTCGCCCGCATCGGCCACTCGGCAGCGCTGATCACCGCCCACTTCACGATCGCGGTCGGGCTGATACTGCTGTTGCCGACCAGCACCGGCGGCGGTGTCGGCTGGTATATCGCCGCGACCGCGGTCGCCGGCATCGGCTACGGCATCTCGTTCAGCGTGGTCGCCGATATCGCGGTCGCCGCGGTTCCGGTCGAACGGGCAGGGGCGGCCGCCGCGCTGGCCGAAACCGGCAACGAGCTCGGCAACGCCCTCGGTATCGCCCTCTTCGGTTCCCTGGCCGCCGTGCTGTTCCGCGTCGACGGCCCCGACCTCGCTCCCACCCTCGGCGAAACCCTGCGTCTCCCGGCCCTTGCCCCCGCCGTACTTGCGGACGCTCGCAGCGCTTTCGTCAGCGGATTGCATGTGGTCGCCGCGACAGCGGCCTTCCTGCACGCTGTCCTCGGGCTGGCGGCGATCCGCCTGCTCCGCGGCAATTCGCCGGGCGTCCCGCGGATCGAGCCGGGCTCAGCCGAGTTGGGTCATGCCCGCCGCGACCACCTGGGCGACATTCATCAGGTCATCGGCCGTCGGAACGGGTAGGCCGTCGAGGGCGTGGAGACGGTCGGTACTGGCGATGGCGAACATGGCGGACACCCAGGCGGCGGCGCACGCGTGGAGGGTGCCGGGCCGAACGGGGACCGGCGTGCTGGCTTGCAGCACCCGGGCGGTGACGTCGAGGAGCTGGTCGCGCAGGGCGCGGAGGGTGCGGCGGACGTCGGGGTGGGTGTCGGCCTCGCGCCACATGATCACGCGCAGGACCGAGGAATGGTGGTCACGCAGGTTGATCGCGGTGTCGAGGTTGATCAGGCTGGCGGCCGGATCGCCGGGGGTGACCACGGCGGTGAGGTCGTCGATCGGGTGTTCCGGGACGCGCTCGCGCATAAGCGCGGACAGGATCGCGTTCTTGGTGGGGAAGTAGTAGAAGACCAGTCCTTTCGGCACGTCGGCGGCCGCGGCGACGGCGGCGGTCGCGGTGGCATCGAATCCCTGCGTGGCGAACAGGGTTTCGGCGGCATCCAGGATGAGTTGCCGGGCGTCGCCATCGCGTTTCGCGTTGCGGCGCCCGACTCGTCGGCCCGGCATCAGTGATGTGGAGCCATGTTGTGCAGGCGCTGGTTCATCGCGGGCAGTGCGGCGACCGCCACCACCGCCGTCACCACTCCGACCACCCATGCGGTCCAGGACGCGCCGCTGAAGGCGGTGAAGTCCATTGCCCACGGCGAGATGAACAGCAGCACGCCGAATACGCCCATCGCGTAGTCCGCGACGATCAGGTCATCCCTGGCCATCTGGATCAGACCGGTCGCGGCGATGAGTACGCCGAGCACGATGAGGGTCCAGCGGGCGTTGTCGTTGGTGGCGAGCCACAGGGGCGACAGTGCGGTGAATGCGCCGAGCACGACAGCGAGAAAATCCTGTGCGCGACTGTTGGTGAACATAGGTTGTGCCTCCTCGATGAGACGAAAATACTTCTGACCTCGGTCTACTCCTGATTGACCGCCCGGTCGATATCGGAAGCGGCACGGTTGGGTTGCGACGTGGGTGTCACAGCGGCCCGGCGCACTGGTACAAACATCTGGGGGCCGTAGTGGTCCGCGACACAGCAGAACATGGCATGGGTGGTCGGTGACCGAGCATGCCGAGAGGACACAACATGAGCGCGCCCATCGTGATCGTCGGAGCGGGTCTGGCAGGCCTGCGCACGGCCGAGGAACTGCGTCGGGCCGGGTACGAGGGCGGGGTGCTGCTGCTCGGCGACGAGACGCGCCCGCCGTACGACCGTCCGCCGCTGTCGAAGCAGTTCGTCCGCGGCGAGACCGACGACACCACCCTTCGGCCGCCGGAGTTCTTCGCGGACAAGAACATCGAACTGCGCCTGGGCACCGCCGTCACCGGCGTCGACACCGCCGCGCGCACCGTCACCCTGGCCGACGGCGGCACCGTCGCCTACGACCAGCTGATCATCGCGACCGGTCTGCGCCCCCGCAGGCTCCCCAGCTTGCCCGACGTCGCGGGCGTGCACGTGCTGCGTGCCCACGAGGACGCCGAAACCCTGCGCGCCGAACTCGACGGTGCGAACCGCGCACTGATCATCGGCGCCGGTTTCATCGGCTGTGAACTCGCGGCCAGCTTCCGTGCTGCCGGAGTCGAGGTCACCCTGGTCGAACCGCAGCCGACCCCGCTCGCTTCGGTCCTCGGCGAGCAGGTCGGTGGCCTGGTGGCGCGCATGCACCGTGACGAAGGTGTCGACCTGCGCTGCGGCGTCGGCGTCGACACCCTGCGCGCCGACGACTCCGGCCGGGTGCGTGGCGCGGTCTTCACCGACGGCACCGAAATCGACGCCGACCTGGTCGTGGTCGGCGTCGGCTCCGTCCCGGTCACCGATTGGCTGGCGGACTCCGGCATCGAACTGGCCGACAGGTCCGCGGGCGGTGGCGTGCTCGCCGACGAGGTCGGCCGCACCTCCGCCGACGCCGTCTGGGCCGTCGGCGACGTCGCCGCCTGGCAGCACGACAGCGGCGTCCGCAAGCGCGTAGAACACTGGACCAGCGCCGGTGAACAGGCGAAACTCCTGGTCACCGCCCTCCTCGGCGGCGCGCCCCCCACCATGGCCCGCGTACCGTACTTCTGGAGCGACCAGTACGACGTCAAGATCCAGGCACTCGGCACCCCATCGCCCAACGATGACGTCACCATCGTCACCGACGACGGCCGCAAGTTCCTCGCCTACTACTCCCGCGACGGCGTTCTCACCGCCGTTCTCGGCGCCGGCCTGACCGGCCAGGTGATGAAACTGCGCGCCAAACTCGCCACCCCCACCCCGGTAGCCGACCTCCTCGCCGCAGCGGGCTGAACCTCATAGGTGGGCAGGGACCTGCTGGTTGCCCAGCCCGGTGACCAACTCCGCCAGGTACTCGGCGGCGGCGGTGCTGCCCACCAGCGCCGCCGACTGCCCGGACCACAGATTGAGCAGCTCTGAACTACCCTGCTGTGCGGCGGTTTTCCGGATCGGCATCATGAGGGCGTTCTGTGCGGGATAGGCGGGTACCTCGGCTTCGTACCTGGCCATCTCACGCACGAAGCGGTTCGCGATGCCCCGTGCCGTCCGCCCCGAGAACAGTCGGGTGAGCACCGTCGTACGGGCACCTGCCGAGCGCAGCGCGGCGCGATGCACCGCGCTCGCACCTGATTGCTCGGTGGCCAGAAAGCCGGTCCCGATTTGCACAGCGTCCGCGCCGAGCAGCAGCGCGGCAGCGACCCCACGGCTGTCGGCGATGCCGCCTGCTGCCACGACAGGGATCGAAACAGACTGCGCTACCTGGGGAATCAGTGAGAATGTGCCGACCAACGACTCGTGCACCGGGGCTAGGAACGCGCCGCGATGTCCACCGGCGTCGGACCCGGACGCGACCACCGCGTCCATGCCCGCGGCCTCAATGGCAACGGCTTCGTCGACCGTGGTGGCGGTGCCGAGCGTGAGAATCCCGCGCTTGCGGGCGGCCGCGAGAAATCCCGCGTCGGGAATGCCCATCACGAAACTCACTACCGGTGGCGCCGCTTCGAGTACCCCGGCGAGCTGCTCCGCGTAGTCCGGCGTGAAGATGCCGTGCGGCGGTTCGGTGCCGAGTTCGGTGTAGAACGGTTGGAGCCGGAGCTTGTCCGCAGCCGCGAGGGTTGTGGGTTCGTCCGGTTGCGGTACCCACAGATTGATGTTGAAAGGTCGCTGGGTACGTGCCCGGCATTCGGTCACCAGCTCAACAATGCCCTGCCCATCCAGTATGTGTGCGCCGAAGGAGCCGAGCCCGCCGCCGTCGGAGATGGTTCCCAGCAGCTCGACCGTGGACAGCCCACCGCCGAACGGCCCTTGCACGATGGGATGTTCGATTCCCATCAGTTCGGTGAATGCGTTCACTGGGGCACAACCTCTCGGCCGTGCGCCAGCAGCAGCGCTTGCTCGGCGACGCGACGGCCCAGGTGCGCGGCGGTGTCCAGATCGGCGCGCACAGGCGCCTCGTCCGGCCCCACGTCGGACGGCGACTGCGCCATCGCGCCGAGAAAACCGCCGAGCGCGTTCAGCGAGTCGCGTTCACCGGCAGCGGTGTAGGCCCAACCGGGCGGCAGACCGAGGCCGACCCAAGTCATCCCGTGTTGCGCGGCGAACAGGGAAAGCCAGACCAGGGTGTTGAGCTTGTCGCCGTTGACACCGGCGGAGTTGGTGAATCCGGCTGCGACCTTGTCCTTCCATCCTTGCTCGAGCCATACCCCGGAACTGGCCTCGGCGAAAGCCTGGAACACCGCGGTGTGGCTGGCCATGTAGGTGGGCGAGCCGAACACGATGGCGTCGGCGGAGGCAAGGGTGTTCCACAGGTTCTCGCCGAGTTCCTCGACGTCGACCAGCACGGCTGTTGCGCCGTCGAGGCTCTCTGCTCCCGACGCTACGGCCTTCGCTTGCCGCGCGGTGTGGCCGTATCCGCTGTGATAAGCGACGGCAACGGTGATTGTGGACATGTCCATCCTTCATTTGTAGACGACCGGTCAACTATAAACAGAAAGTTGACCGGTCGTCTACTGTGGGGAAATGGGAAGAACGAGTGATGCCCGAGAGCGCCTGCTCGACTCCGCGGGGGATCTCATGCATCAGCGCGGCTACGCCGCCATCGGCGTCGCCGAGATCTGCGCGCGTGCTGACGTGCGGAAGGGCAGTTTCTACCACTTCTTCGCCTCCAAGGAGGCGCTGTCGATCGCCGTGATCGATGCCTACTGGGAGGGGCAACGCCCCACGTGGCTGGCCGCCCGTGACGGCGATACCGCACCGGCATCCCGCCTCGAATCGCTGGTGCGCGCCCAAGTCGAGGCTCAGTACGTATACCGGGCAGCCACCGGCAACCTCGGCGGCTGCATGCTGGCAAACGTCGGGCTCGAATTGAGTGACCGAGAACCTCTGGTGCGCAGGAGGATTCAAGAGATCTTCGATGAACAGACAACGATCGTCGCCGACCTGGTGTCCGAGATCGACGGCGTCGATCCCGTCAGCACTGCCCGTTCGGTGCTCGCGCAACTCGAGGGAGCGCTGCTGTTCGCCAAGCTCCACAACAATCCCCTGTTGCTCGACGGACTGTGGGATCAGACCAGACGCCTACTCGACCCCGGGTAGGAGGGGCGGCGCACACATGGGCGCGCAGGGCCGATCTCGCACCTGTAATACGGTGTAGCGGTGATCGTCGCGCTCATCGATTCCGGCCTCGGCCTGTTGCCTACGGCTTCGTGGTTGCGCAAGCTGCGGCCCGACGTCGATCTGCTGCTGCTGCTCGACCCCGACGGCGCGCCGTGGGGGCCAAAGCCCGAGCAGTGGGTGGTCGAGCGGGTCGTCGGCGCGGCGCGGCAGGCGGTCGAGTCGGGGGCCGAGGTGATCGTGCTGCCGTGCAATACCGCCAGTGTCACGGCGTTGGATCACGTGCGGGCCGAGGTGGGGGCTTCGGTGCCGGTGATCGGCACGGTGCCCGCCATCAAACCGGCTGCCGCGCAATGCAATTCGGTGGCGGTATGGGCGACGGCGGCGACCACCGCCAGCCGTTACCAAGCCGACCTGATCGCCCGGTTCGGCGGTGACGCGAAGGTCGTCGGGGTCGCCTGTCACGGACTGGCCGACGCGATCGACCGCGGCGATGTCACGGCGATCCGCGAGTCCATCGCCGACTCCGCCGCGCGCACCCCGGCCGACGTCGAGGGCGTGGTCCTCGGCTGCACGCACTACCCGCTGGTCATCGACGCCATCGTCGCCGCCCTGCCCGACGGCGTGCGCCTGTTCGACAGCGCCCAGGCCGTCGCCGCCCAAACCCTCCGCAAGATGGACGAGCTAGGCCGCCCCACCACCGGCACCGGCACCGTCACCGTCCGCACGAGCGGGCGGCCGGGCGAATTGCCCTCCGGTGCGGCGACATTCGAGTCGGGCCGCCTGCTCGGCGCGCTGCCCGCTTGATCGGCAGGCGGCCGCCTGCGCGAACATGTCACCGCACCCGTGTTGAATGCGGAGAGAATCCCTCGACCCGGAGGTGCGTGTGTCCGAGCTCCCCACCGCTGCACAGGTGCGCAAGGCCCTCGCCGACCTGGCGAACCCCACCGATGCGCATCACCTGCAACGCTTCTTCAAGACCGGCCCCGGCGAATACGGCGAGGGCGACATCTTCCTCGGCATCCGAGTCCCCGTCACCAGAAGTGTGGCGAAGAAGTTCGCCACACTTCCCCTGTCGCAGATCGACGAACTCCTGGACAGCCCCCTCCACGAGGAACGCCTGGCCGCCCTGTTCATCCTCAACGCCCGCTTCGCCGCGGCATCGAAACCGCGCGTCTTCGACGACAAGGCCCGCGAGGAGATGGTCGACCTCTACCTGGCGGCGGTCCGAAGGGGCCGAGTCAACAACTGGGACCTGGTCGACGCCTCCGCCGAGAACATCATCGGCCCGTGGCTGCTCGACAAAGACCGCACCCTGCTTTTCGAACTGGCCGAGCAGGATTCACTCTGGGAGCGCCGGGTAGCCCTGCTGTCCACCTTCGCCTTCATCAAGGCGGGCGACCCGAGCACGACGCTGGAACTCGCCGAAATCCTCCGGGCGGACCGCCGAGACCTCATCCAGAAAGCACTCGGCTGGATGCTGCGCGAAATAGGCAAACGCGTCGACCCGGCCGCGCTCACCGACTTCCTCGACAAGAACGCGCCCGAATTGGGCCGCACCGCTTTGAGCTACGCGACCGAACACCTCGACCCCGAGCAACGCGCCGCCTACCGCGCCATGCGCTAGAACTGGATCCGCAGCCGATCGGTGACCGGCCGCGCCTGGCAGCCCAGGATGTACCCGTTCGCGATGTCCTCGGGATCCAGGATCTCCGAATTGGCCATCTCCACTTTGCCTTCCAGCACGGTGCAGGCACACGACCCGCACTCGCCCTCCTGGCAGGAGTAGGGCACGTCGAGACCCTTGTCGAGCATGATGTCGACCAGCGTCTGCTTGCGCGGCCACGACATCTCGTGCACCTGACCGTCGAGCTCCACCTCGACCGTCGCCGCGTCGGCGGCCTCGGCCTCGGACACCTCGGCGGGTGCGTGGTCGGCGAACGGATCGCCCGCGAGGGAATTGAACACCTCGGCATGGGTCCGGTTCCGCGGCACCTCGAGCGCGGCCAGCGAGTCGTGCACCAGGTCCATGAACGGCTTCGGCCCGCACATGAACGCCTCGTAGGCGGTGTAGGGCGCGACCAGGGTGGCCAGCATGTCGGCGGTCGGCAGTCCGAGCAGCGGTTCGAGCCAGTGGATGACGGTGAATCGCTGGGGATGCTTGCCGACGAGATCGCGGAGTTCGTCGGCGAAGATCACCGAGTTCGCGTCGCGGTTGGCGTAGACGAGCACGATCTTGCCCGAACCCTGCGACAGCGCCGACTTCAGGATCGACATCACCGGCGTGATCCCGCTACCCGCCCCGAACAGCAGCAGGTTCTCGTCGAGATTCTTGGGCGTGAACACACCCGACGGCGGCAGCACCTCGACCTCGTCGCCGGCGGCGAGGTTGTCGCACAGCCAGTTCGAGCCGTAGCCGCCCTCGGTGCGCTTGACGGTCACCTTCGGTAGATCATCGGTGAACGGCGAGCTGGCCAGCGAATAGCAGCGGGCGACCGATCCGGTCTGCTCGCTCGGGATGCGCAGCGTCAGGAACTGGCCGGGGGAGTAGGTGAAGCGCTCGCGCAGTTCGGCGGGCACCTCGAAGACCACGGAGTGGGTATCGGCTGTTTCGGCGATCACCGCGGCTACCCGCAGCACCACCGAGCGCGAGCCGTGCGGAACCTCGACTGTGGTCATGTCGTCCTCTCGAGCAAAACTAGAACGTGTTTCAGTTTCATGCTAGGCCGGGACGCGCCTGCAGGGCAAGCTGTGCCTCGAGTCCGGCGACCAGGACCTCCATCCCGAAGTCGTAGGAGTACTTGCCGCGCAGGTCGGACATGTACTTCGTGGCTCGGGCCACGGCCTCGGGCAACAACACATCCGCCGGCGCGGAACGGTCGCGCGGGTTCACTCTGCTGCGGCCGAACAGGTAGGTGTGGATGGTCGCGTAGGCGGCCAGCACATTGCGGTCGCTGAAGCCCGCGTCGAACAGGATCTCCATCACGGCGTCGATCAGGTCGAGCTGCTTGCCGAGCATCTGCTCGAGCAAGATGTCGCCCAGGCCGGGATGCGTGCGCAGTTTATCGTCTATCTGATCGATCAGATCGCGCAGGCGCTGCTGCCACGGACCCGACTCGCGCGGCGGCTTGCGCACCCCGAGCAGTGCGGCGCTGGCGACTAGGTCGAGTAGCTCGCGCTTGTCGGCCACGTAGTAGTACGGCGCCATCGGCGACACCCCGAGCTCGCGCGAGAGCCGACGCATCGATAGTTTCTCGACCCCGTCCTCGCGCACCACCTTGAGCGCCGCATCGACAATCTCCGCCTCGGACAGAGTTGAATTTGCGCCACTCCCCGCCCCTCCGTGGTTACGCAAGCTTCCTCCTCCGGGCCACCAGCCCTTTTCCCATCCTGCCCCCGGAAGTCTAGAGGGGTTCGCACGCGATGGGGGTGGGGTGTGCTCAGAGAAAGATTTTCCGATTCCGCCCTTTATGGCAGTCACTGACGTTAAGGTCCGAGGTGACCGGCAACACAATGGAGGTAGTCATGCCTGAGAACACCACGCCTGCGACCGTCGAATCCGACGAGGACCTGGTCACCGAGACGCTGATCGAAGAGGTCAGCATCGACGGCATGTGCGGCGTGTACTGACCATGCTCGATCTCGACACCCGTTGGACGCTGCACCCGCGGGTCTCGTTGCGCCCGGAGTCCTTCGGCGCGCTGCTGTACCACTTCGGGACCCGCAAGCTCTCGTTCCTCAAGAGCCGCGATCTCGTCGACGTGGTCCGGTCGCTGCCCGCGCACAGTTCTGTGCGTGACGCACTGCGTGCCAAGGGCATCGACGCCTCCGACGCGCACCTCGCCGCGCTCGGGCAGCTGGCCGATACCGACATGATCGTGCCGACACCAGGCCCGGTCACCGCCGCACCCGCCCCGATTCACGCCGCCGCACCGCAGGCGGGCCCCGCGACGCAGGGCGGCAGGCTGATCGATCGTTTCGAATCAGGTCTGGCCGCACCGATCTGCCTCACCTGGGAACTCACCTACGCCTGCAACCTGTCGTGTGTGCACTGCCTGTCCTCCTCTGGCAGGCGCGACCCGAACGAACTGAGCACCGAACAGTGCAAGGCGCTGATCGACGAGTTCGAGCGCATGCAGATCTTCTACGTCAACATCGGCGGCGGTGAACCGACCGTGCGCCCGGACTTCTGGGAACTCGTCGACTACGCCACCGCGCACAATGTGGGGGTCAAGTTCTCCACCAACGGCGTTCGCATCAACGAGGAGGTCGCCGCGCGCTTGGCGGCCAGCGACTACGTCGACGTGCAGATCTCCCTCGACGGTGCCGACGCCGCGGTCAACGACGCCGTGCGCGGCCCCGGCTCCTACGACACCGCGATCAAGGCGCTGTCGAACCTCGCCGCGGCGGGTTTCAAGGACGCGAAACTCTCGGTCGTGGCCACCCGCCACAACATCTCCCAGCTCGACGAGTTCAAGGCCATCGCCGACAAATACGGCGCCACCTTGCGACTCACTCGGCTGCGCCCCTCGGGTCGCGGCGCCGACGTGTGGGACGAACTGCACCCGTTGCCCGAACAGCAACGCGAGCTCTACGACTGGCTCGTGCTCAACGGCGAGGGTGTGCTCACCGGCGACTCGTTCTTCCACCTGTCCGCATTCGGCTCGGCGCTACCGGGTTTGAACATGTGCGGTGCGGGCCGCGTGGTCTGCCTGGTCGACCCGGTCGGCGACGTCTACGCCTGCCCGTTCGCCATCCATGACCGCTTCAAAGCCGGAAACATCGTCGCCGACGGTGGTTTCGACGCGGTCTGGACCGACTCGGAGCTCTTCGCCGAACTGCGCGAACCGGTCGACGGTGGCGCGTGCACCAAGTGCTCGCACTACGATTCGTGCCGCGGCGGCTGCATGGCGGCGAAGTTCTTCACCGGCCTGCCTGCCAACGGACCGGATCCGGAGTGCGTGCAGGGCTATGGCGAAGCGGCGCTGACGGCACCAGGGCGCACCATTCCGCGCCCTGCTGTCGACCACTCCCGCCCGGTTCGCAGCCGGGCCAGGGTGTCGCTGCCGCTGACCGTGAAGCGCCCACCTGCCAAGGCGTGCAACGAGAGTCCGCTCGGCTGACCCGAGGCTGGTTGCCGGAAATGCGCTGCCGATCTTGTTGACACGTCCGGCAACCGGTCAGGGCGGCATTTCAGGCAGACTTTCCTCCTTTTTTGTGGGGTGATGATGTCTGAGAGGCCAACTGCGCATAGCATGCGAGGAATGCGCCATGATCGTCTGCCCGACGGCTTCGGGGTACGGATCGATCCACGGGTACGCGCATTTTCCGGGGGTCGGATCCTGATCGGAGGATCGCCCGCACGGATGCTGCGCTTGGCCCCGGAGGCCGCCGAGTTGATCGGCGACGGATACCTGGAGGTGACCGACACCAAGTCCGCGATCGTCGCCCGCCGACTGCTCGATTCCGGCGTGGCCAACCCACGTCCGCGGCTCGAACCGTCACTCGACGATGTCACCGTCGTCATCCCGCTCTACAACAACGCCGACGGGCTGTTACGTCTGCTGGCGGTGCTGCGCGGGCACAATGTGATCGTCGTCGACGACGGTTCCGACGAGCCGGTCCGCATCCCGCCGCGACCGGGCCGCGGTCAGGTGACGGTGCTGCGGCACGAAAGCCCGCTCGGCCCCGCGGCCGCGCGCAATGCCGGATTGCAGGCGGCGACTACGGGCTTCGTCGCGTTCCTCGACTCCGATGTGGTGCCACGCAGCGGATGGCTCGAGGTCATGCTCGGACATTTCAGCGATCCGCAGGTCGCGCTGGTCGCGCCGCGCATCGTCGCCTTGGACTCCGAATCCAACGCGCTCGCCCGCTACGAACACACCCGATCCTCCCTCGACCTCGGCCGCCGTGAGTCGGCGGTGCACGCGCGCGGCATCGTGTCGTATGTGCCGAGCGCGGCGCTGCTGGCCAGGAGCGCCGCGCTGCTCGGCGAGGGCGGATTCGACGAATCGATGCAGGTGGCCGAGGATGTCGACCTGTGCTGGCGGCTCGAACGCGCGGGCTGGCGGTTGCGCTACGAGCCCGCCGCGCACGTCGCCCACGATCACCGGGTGGCCTTCCGCGCCTGGTTCGGGCGAAAGCTGTTCTACGGCACCGGTGCCGCACCGCTGGGGAAACGGCACTCGGGCCTGGTCTCGCCGCTGTCGGTGCCGACCTGGACCGTGCTGGCGAGTCTGCTGTTCGCGACATTGTCGAAGTGGGGTCTGCTCGGCGGACTCGTCACCCTCGCCACGGCCCTCGTCCGCCTGCGCCGGGTCTTCACCGAACTCGACAACCCGACCAGGATCGCCGCGGTCTACCTGGCGCGCGGTTACTTCGCCGGCATGTGGCGACTGGCTTCGGCGATGTGCCGGGACTATTGGCCGGTGACGCTACTCGCCGTCATCGCGTCGAGCCGGATCCGCAAGATCGCCATCACGATGGCACTCGCCGACGGTCTGGCCGACTGGTTCACCCATCGCGACGCGGGTGGCCTCGACCCGCTGCGCTATGTGGCCTACAAACGCCTCGACGACGTGGCCTACGGCACGGGCCTGTGGCTCGGCGTCATCCGGGCGCGCAGTTTCGAAGCGCTCAAACCGAGCGTGCCACCCCGCTGAATACGACTGCGTGACGAGCACTCTCATCGTCGGAGCCGGGTCGGCGGGGTGTGTGCTCGCCGCCCGGCTCAGTGCTGACCCGGCGCGTTCGGTGCTGGTGTTCGAAGCCGGACCGGCCTACCGGACGATGGGGCAGCTGCCCACCGAACTGCTCGACCCGGGTCACCTCCCGGTCGGTCCCGACTCCCGGGTGGTGTGGCGGTACCCGGGAAACCTGGTGCGCGGCAAGCTGATCGGTGGATCCGGTTCGATCAACGGCAGCTACTTCATCCGCCCACCCGCCACCGACTTCGCGGCATGGAGTGCGGTGGCAGGCCCGCGCTGGTCGTTCGAATCGGTGCTGCCCGTTTTCTGCGACCTCGAACACGACCTGGATTTCGGCTCGTCCCCCGGCCACGGCGTCGCAGGCCCGATCCCGATCTCACGAACCAGCGACTGCACCGCGTTCAGCGCTGAATTCGCGGAGCGTTGCGCGGCAGCGGGATTCACCGAAATCCCCGACCTCAACGAACCGACCGGGCCCGGTGCGAACCACACAGATGGATACGGCCCGGTGCCGTTGGCGGTGTCGCGAGGTCATCGAGCGGGGCCCGCTTTCACTCATCTTTATCCGGCGATGGAGCGACCGAATCTGACGGTCACCGGCGACACCATGGTGACCCGGCTACTACTGCGCGGTACCCGGGTGATCGGTGTGGAGTGGGCGCGCGGTCGCGAGCGCGGGCGTACCTATGCCGATCAGACGGTGTTGTGCGCGGGTGCGGTGGAGTCGGCCGCACTGCTGATCAGATCCGGAATCGGGCCCGAACCACTGCTGCGCTCGCTCGGTGTGCCGATCGTGCGGCCCGCTCCGGTCGGCGCGTGGTGCACCGATCACCCCGAGATCGGCGTCGAATTCCCCGACCACGGGCCCGCCGAGCCCGCCGTCCCGCTCGAATACGTCCTCGAAATCGGCGACCTGGAACTACGCCCGTACACCCCGATGTTCACGCCGGGTCTTCGCAGGATCGGGGTCGCCCTGATGCATCCCGAGTCGACGGGCGAGCTGACCCTGGTTTCGGCGGATCCGGCCGTCCCCGCCCAGGTCGACCAGCGCTATCTCCGCGGCGAACGAGACCGCGCCCGCCTTCGCGACGGCGTAGCGTTCACCGCGGATCTGCTCGGTCGGCGAATCGGCCCCATCGACGATGCCTGGCTGCAGGCCAACCTGGGTACTTCTCAACATCTTTCCGGTACCTGCCGCATGGGCCCCGCGCACGACGAGCGCGCGGTGGTCGACGAACAGGGCCGCGTCCACGGCATCGAAGCCCTGACGGTCGCCGATCTGTCGGTCGTGCCGGTCCCGCTGGGCCGTGGTCCACAGGCCACGACAGTGATGCTCGCCGCAGCTATAGCGGACTACACGGGGGCGTGACGAAGTGACAGTCGATACCACGATGTGACCTGCGGGACAAACCCAGACTTCTGTCGTTTCGCCCGATAACTGCCCGGTACAGTTTGTAGCGGGAAAGAAAGGCAAATGGTCAGCAATCTTGCAGGTGGGAGGCCCCCACGGCAGGCATCGGAGTCGGGCGCGCAGCTCGGGGCTCTGGAAGCCTATGCCGCACAGGCCCATGGATTTCTCAGTGCCGGTGGTGAACAGCTTACCCAGCTGGCCGGTCTACTACGTCCGCTCGTTCTCGAATCATGGCTGCGCGGTGTGCGCGGCGGTGTCGATCCGACGGACGTCATCGACGGTCGCGGGCTGCGCGGCGCCGATCTGGAGCGTTATCGCGATGCCCATCCCATCGCCGCACTGATGCCCTTGATCGACAAACTGCTGGTCCAGGACGCGTCGCAGGCCGGATTGATCGTGACGGTGGCCGACCAGTTCGGTCGTGTGCTGTCGGTGCACGGTCATCCCGAGCAGGTCGCCGCCGCCGCCGAGATCGGCGTGCGCGAGGGTGACGATCTGAGCGAACGCCGGATCGGCACCAATGCCGTCGGCCTCGTGGTGCGCACCGGCCGCGCCACCTGGATCCACGGACCCGAACATTTCCTGCATCGCATGCACCAGATCACCGGCGCCGCGGCCCCCGTTCACGAGCCGGATGGCCGCCTGATCGGCGTTTTGATGATTGCCGGCGGGATGCGGGTGGCCAAGCCTGAAATCCTCGCTTTGGTCAAAGCCGCCGCGACCGCCGCCGAAATGGACCTGGTGCTGCGGGCGATGCGCGCGAGCCACGGCATCGCGGCACCGGCTCCGGCGAACCGCGACGACACCGAGCAGGCCAAGCTCGGCCTCGACGTGCTCGGGCTGGGTCAACCTCAGTTGAGCATCGCGGGGGAGCGGGTGCCGCTCTCGCAGCGTCATGCCGAGATCCTGCTCTTGCTCACCGAATATCCCGAAGGCCTCGGCGCCGACCACTTGGCACTGCTGCTGGACGACACCGATCTGGACAACGGCACGATTCGCGCGGCGATGTCGCGGCTGCGGTCGGTGGTCGGTGCCTCGGTCGTCGGATCGCGCCCCTACCGTCTGCGCGTGCATGTCGCAACCGATGTGGAGGCCTTGCGGGCCGCGCTCGACTCCGGTGATATCGAATCCGCATTGCGCTTGTACGCGGGTCCGGTGCTCCCGCGCTCCTCGGCGCCCGGCATCTGCGACATCCGCGACGAGCTCCGGGTCCGTTTGCGGACGGCCGTGCTGGCCACCCCCGATACCGGCGTGCTGCGTCGCTGGACGTCGTGCCCGGAAGGGCGTGACGATGCCGCGGCGTGGGCCGCGTACCGGTCGACTGTCGATCGTGATTCGCCGCTGTATGCGCAGATAGAAGCCAAGATCCGGGTGCTCGACCGGCGCATCGGCGCCGATGCAACGCAGATGCAACGTTTCGGATCATAGTGTCCCGGTCTGAAGGTGTGATGGCTCACATATCGGTGGCCGATGTGTTGGAGCCCACACTCGTGCCATGGTCGTGACCAACCCCCGGTACGGACTGGACAATCGACCGAGGTTTTTTACCGGAAAAAGTACCTTTTTATTAATCGAAGGCTTACTGTCGGCACTGCATGGACAGGCGCCCATGTGATGTAACTGACAAAGCCGTTGGAGGAATGATCAACAGCTAGGCACCCGCGACGGACACCTCGTCCGTTGCCTCGGCGGCCCCTCGGTCGTCGATCTCGTCCACATGATCTGTCGGGGATCTTGCGCGAGTGTGGCGGCACGCCCACCGCGTTCATATCGAATCTTTCGGTTCACGAGGTGTATTCGTGCTGCCCGAAAACATTCGATCTGCTGTTCTTTCGCGATACGAGGAGGCTCTGGTGCACGGTACGGAGTTGGGTGGGTTCAGTGCGCGACCACAGGAAGCACAGGTTGTCGGTCTGCCGTTTCCGCTGACCCCGGCCCAGCTGGGTGTCTGGTACGCGCAGCTGCTCGACCCCGACGTCCCGATCACCATCGCCCAGTACGTCGACATCGACGGTGAGCTGGATGCCGCTGTGCTGCAACAGGTTACGGCCGAGGCCGCACACGCGTACGGTTCACCGCTGGTGCGGATCGGCGAGTTCGACGGCGTCCCGCACCAGTACGTCGACCACACCATCGCGGTCGAGCAGGAGCTGCCGCTGATCGATCTGCGCCACCACGACGACCCCGTGGCCGCCGCGCACGAATGGATGCGCGCGGAGTTCGGCGCCCCGATCGACCTGCTCACCGACCGGCTGGTGGCCGGCGCGGTATTGCGGGTGGGCGACGCGCGCTGGTTCTGGTACCTACGCGGCCATCACATCGTGCTCGACGGGTACGGCGCATTCACCAACTCCCAGCGCATCGCCGAGCTCTACACCGCGCGGATGCTCGACGCCCCGGCCCGCGAGGTGGTGCCGGGTGAGCTGTCGGTGCTGGTCGAGGGCGAACAGCGCTATCGCGAGAGCACCCGTTTCGTCGGCGACCGTGAGCACTGGGCGCAGCGCATCGCCGGCCTCGACAGCCCCACCGCGCTCGACGGCCGTACCGCGCCGCGTTCGGCGATCAACCTGGTGACCGGCGGGCGCCTGTCGGAAAAACTGGTCGACCGGCTGGAAACCATTGCCGCCAGCGATGATTCGACGATCTCCGCGGTACTGCTCGCCGCCTTCGCCGCCTATCTCGGCCGTCTCACCGACCGCCCGGACGCGGTGCTGAGCCTGCCCGTCACTGCCCGGACCACCGCGGTCATGCGTCGCTCGGCGGGGATGCTGTCCAATATCGTGCCGCTGCGACTGCCGACGGGCGCGGCGGGTTCGGCCGCCACCTGGGGTGAGCTGCTGCGCGCGGCGCGGGTCGAGGTGGCGGGTGCGCTGCGTCATCAGCGCTACCGTGCCGAGGACATCCGCCGCGACGCCGAGGACGACGGCCGCCCCGCCCGGCGCGCGCTGTTCGGCCCGCTCGCCAACTTCATGCTCTTCCGCAGTGACCTCACGCTCGGAACCACCACCGGCCGATACCGGGTGCTGTCCACCGGCCCGATCGAGGACCTGAGCCTCAACGTCTACTACGGCGACCGCGACCGCGTGCACGTCGATTTCGAGGCCAACCCCCACCTCTACGACGCCGACACCCTGGCCAGGCACCACGCCCGCTTCCTCGGCTTCCTCGAGCGTTTGGCCGCTGCCGACCTGGACACCGCGCTGAGCGCGATCGAGGTGGCGACCGAGCTGGAACTCCAGGTCAGCACCCGAATCTGGAATTCCACCCGGTTCGATGTCGACGCCGCGCTGGCCGAGCGGTCGGCGCCGGTGGCCACCCTGCCCGCCCTGTTCGAAGCCCAGGTCGCGCGCACCCCCGACGACGTGGCCGTGCGCATGGCGACGTCATCGCGCACCGACGCGCCCAGCGATGCCGACGGCGCGCATTCCGGGGACGCGACGCTGACCTATCGCGAGCTGGCTCAGCGGGTCAACCGGCTGGCCCGGCGGCTGCGGGCCGACGGCATCGGCCCGGAATCGCTGGTGGCGCTGAGTATTCGGCGTTCGCCCGAGCTGGTCGTGGCGATGTACGCGGTGCTCGCCGCGGGCGCGGCCTACGTGCCGATCGATCCGGATCATCCGGCCGAGCGCATCGCGCACATCCTCGCCACCGCCGCCCCGGCCGCGGTACTCACCACCACCCGCGACCGTGCCCACGTCGACGGGCTGCCGGTGCTGGCCGTGGACGCCATCGAGCTGGGCGACTACGACGACGCCCCGCTGACCGACGCCGACCGCACCGCGCCGCTGCGCCCCGGTCATCCCGCCTATGTCATCTTCACCTCCGGCTCCACCGGTCTGCCCAAGGGCGTCGCGGTCGAGCACGCCGCGATCGTGAACCGGCTGGTGTGGATGCAGCAGACCTACCGGCTGCACGGTGCCGACGTGGTGCTGCAGAAGACCCCGATGACGTTCGACGTGTCGGTGTGGGAGTTCTTCTGGCCCTTGCAGATCGGCGCCACCCTGCTGCTAGCGGAGCCGGACGGCCACCGCGATCCCGGGTATTTGCGCCGTGTGATCGCCGAATACGGCGTCACCGTCGCGCATTTCGTGCCGTCGATGCTCGAAGTCTTTCTGGCCCAACAGGAAATCGCCGAGCGCACCTCGCTGCGACTGGTCTTCGCGTCCGGCGAGGCACTGCCCGCCGCGCCTGCCCAGCGGCTGCGGCTGCTGACCGGTGCCCGGCTGCACAATCTCTACGGCCCGACCGAGGCCGCCGTCGATGTCACCTTCCACGAGGTGAACGACAGCGACCGGGTCACGGTGCCGATCGGCGCGCCGGTGTTCAACACCCGGCTCCATGTTCTCGACTCACGGCTGCGGCCTGTTCCGGTCGGGGCTCCGGGTGAGCTGTATCTGTCGGGGGTACAGCTCGCCCGGGGTTATGTAGGACGTCCCGAGCTCACCGCCGGACGTTTCGTCGCCGCGCCCGCGGTTGTCGCCACCGACGCCGGGTCCGGTGTCGCTGTCACGCACCCGCTGCCGGGTGAGCGGATGTACCGCACCGGCGATCTCGTCCGCTGGACCACCAACGGCGAGCTGGAATATCTGGGGCGCACCGACTTTCAGGTGAAGCTGCGTGGTCTGCGGATCGAGCTCGGCGAGATCGAGGCCGTGCTGGAGAGTGTCGATTCCGCGGCGCGTGCCGTTGTGCTGGTCCGTGACGACGCGGGTGTCGGCGAGCAGCTGGTCGCCTATGTCGTGGAAGCCGAGCCGGGCTCGGTCGCGATCGCTGATCTGCGCGAGGCCGCACTGCGCGCGCTGCCCGCCTACATGGTGCCCGCCGCGTTCGTGCTGCTCGATGCCCTCCCGGTGAACGCGTCGGGCAAGCTGGACCGCAAGGCGCTGCCCGCCCCCACCCGCACCGTCGTCACCTACGCCGAACCCGTCGGCCCGGTGGAACAGACGGTGGCCAGGGTGTTCGGTGAGGTGCTCGGCCTCGACCGCGTCGGCCGCGACGACGACTTCTTCGCCCTCGGCGGCAACAGCCTGGTCGCCACCCAGGTCGCGGCGCGCCTCGGCGCCGACCTCGGCTGCCGCCTCGGTGTGCGCGACCTGTTCGGCGCGACCACCGTCGCCCGCCTCGCCACCGCCATCACCGAACGCGACGACACCGGTGTCTCGGCCCAGCTCCCGGTGCTCACCGCGCGCTCCCGCCCGGCGCTGATTCCGCTTTCTCCAGCGCAGCAACGAATCTGGTTCCTCAACCGCTTCGACCCCTCGGCCCCCGGCTACAACATGCCTTTCGTCATCCGCATGCGTGGCACCGCGGATCTCCCCGCCCTGGTCGCCGCCCTGAACGCGGTTGTCGACCGCCACGAAGCCCTGCGCACCGTGTTCCCCGCGGTCGATGCCCCTGGCGGTGAGGTCGCCGAGCAGGTCATCCGCGATGCCGGACTGGTCCGCATCGGCGATCCCACCGAAGTGTCGGCCGCCGAGCTCGATGCCGAGCTGACTCGGTTCGCTCGCGCCGGATTCGATCTCGAACGCGAAGCTCCGTTCCGTGCGGGCATCTTCGTCGTCCCGGCGACCGCCGACACAGCTGTGGACAACTCCGCACCGCGCCGATCCGGCGTCGCCACTGAGCCCGTCGGCAGCGATGGTGCGGCGTTCGTCGGCGAGCCGGAGTGCGTACTCGCTGTCGTGCTGCATCACATCGCGGCGGACGGTGTTTCGTTGCAGGTGCTGGTGCGCGACGTGCTCACCGCCTATCGTGCCGCCACGGACGGCGTCGACCCTGGCTGGTCGCCGCTGAGCGTGCACTACGCCGACTATGCCCTCTGGCAGCGCGAACTCCTCGGCGCCGAAACCGATCCACAGTCGCTTGCCTCGCGCGAAATCGCGTTCTGGGAGCGGACTCTCGCGGGTCTGCCCGACCAGCTCGAGCTGCCCTCAGCGCGTCAGCGGCCGATCGAGCCGAGCATGCGCGGCGCACGCACCGCCTTCACCATCGACGCCGACCTGCACCGTCAGCTCGCCGACCTGGCGCAGCAGGCAGGCGCTTCGCTGTTCATGGTCCTGCACACCGCGCTGGCCGTGCTCCTCGCGCGCCTGTCCGGGACCACCGATATCGCCATCGGTACCGGTGTCGCGGGCCGCGGCGACCGCGCCATCGACGACCTGATCGGCATGTTCGTCAACACCCTGGTGCTGCGCACGGAGGTCGACCCGGCCGCGAGCTTCATCGCCGCGCTCGAGCACACCCGCGAAACCGATCTCGCCGCCTTCGCGCACGCCACCGTTCCCTTCGATCGCCTGGTCGACGTCGTGAACCCGGCTCGCTCGCAGTCCCGTCACCCGTTGTTCCAGGTGGCGCTCAACTTCCAGGCCGTTCTCGACACCACTTTCGAGCTGGCGGGCTCGCCGGTCACGGTCGGTGAGATCGAACTCGACATCACCAAATTCGACCTGCAGATCACCCTCGCCGAACGACGCGGTGCAGCGGGCGAACCCGCAGGCATCGAAGCCGTCACCCTCTACGCCACCGACCTGTTCGACGAACCCGAGATGCACACACTAGGTGCGCGTTTCGTGCGACTACTGTCGGCGGCAGTCACCGCCCCCGACACTGCGGTCGGCGACCTATCACTACTGTCGGCGCCCGAACTTTCCCAGCTCACCGGTATGCGCGGAGGACCGGTGACCGCCACCGGTCTGCTTCCCGACCTGCTGGCCACCGCCGTCGCGGCCGACCCGGATCGCGATGCGGTGACCGACGGCGACCGCACCCTCACCTACCGCGAACTCGACCGGGCGTCGTCACTCCTGGCCAGGGTCCTCATCGACAGTGGGATCGGCCCCGACGATGTGATCGCCGTCGGCATCCCCCGCTCCATCGAATCGGTCCTCGCGGTGTGGGCTGTCGCGAAGTCCGGTGCCGCCTGGCTGCCGGTCGATCCGAGCTACCCGCTCGATCGGATCACCCATATGGTGTCCGATTCCGGTGCGCGACTAGGTCTTACAGTGTCCGAGTCGCAGCCCGCGCTGCCCGGCCCGATCGACTGGCTGGTCCTCGACGAACTGAAGCTGATGGCCGAATGTGCTTGGCGTTCCAGTGATCCCGTCACCGACGTAGACCGCGTCCGCCCCCTGCGCACCCAGCACCTCGCCTACGTCATCTACACCTCCGGCTCCACCGGACTCCCCAAGGGCGTGCTGGTCACCCAGGCGGGCATCGCCGGGTTCGCCGCCGAGGAAACCGCCCGCATGTTCGGCACCGCCGACGCCCGCGTCCTGCAGGTCGGCTCCCCGTCCTTCGACATCTCGGTGATGGAATTCCTGCTCGCCGTGAACTCCGCCGCGACGCTGGTGATCGCCCCGCTGGGTCGCCACGTGGGAGACGAACTGGCCCAGCTGCTTTCGGAGCAGCGCGTCACACACGCCCTGATGACCCCGTCCGGCTTGGCCGTTCTCGACCCCACCCGGCTCGACGCCCTTCGCATGGTGATGGTCGGCGGCGAAGCCTGCCCGCCCGACCTGATCGCCCGCTGGACCACCGGACCCGTCCCGCGCGCGTTCGTGAACGCCTACGGCCCCTCCGAGACCACGGTCGCCACCAACATCAGCGCCCCCCTCACCGCCGATTCCCCGCTGACCCTCGGCACGCCACTGCGCGGCATCACCCAGTGGGTACTCGACGCCCGCCTGCGACCGGTCCCCGCCGGCGTCGCAGGTGAGCTGTACGTCGCGGGTGCCCAGGTGGCCCGTGGCTACCGCTCCCGCGCGGCCCTCACCGCGACCCGCTTTCTCGCCTGCCCGTGGGCACCGTCCGAGCGCATGTACCGCACCGGCGACCTGGTCCGCTGGACCACCGAAGGCACCCTCGAATACCTGGGCCGCAACGACGACCAGGTCAAACTCCGGGGTTTCCGCATCGAACTCGGCGAAATCGAAACCGCCCTGCTCGCGCTGCCGTCGATCCGCCAGGCCGTCGTGCTCGTCCGCGCCGACGCGCACCGCGGCGACCAACTCGTCGCTTACCTCGTGCCCGCTGCCATCGGCGAAGCGCATGCCGGACGCGAGGCTGCCGGAATGGCGGAGGTGGTCGGTACCGATGTCGACGCGATCACCGCTGCCCTGCGCGGCATCCTCGCCCCGCACATGGTGCCGTCCGCGTTCGTCGTGATCGACGCGCTGCCGCTCACCCCCAACGGCAAGCTCGATCGCCGGGCGCTGCCGGAGCCGGTGTTCACCGCGCGCGCCTTCCGTGCGCCCGCCGCGGGCACCGAGTCCGTGGTGGCTCAGGTGTTCGGCGAGGTGCTCGGGGTCGAGCAGGTCGGTGCCGACGACGACTTCTTCGCGCTCGGTGGCAACTCTCTCGTCGCCACCCAGGTGGTGTCGCGCCTCGGCACCGCGCTCGGTCGCGCGGTGTCGCTGAAGGCGCTGTTCGAGGCGCCGAGCGTCACCGCTCTGGCTGCTCTGCTCGGCTCGGCGGAAGTGGTCGAGCCAAGGCTCGCGCTGGTGGCAGGGCCACGGCCGCCACGGATTCCGCTGTCCTACGCCCAGCAGCGCATGTGGTTCCTGAACCAGTTCGACGCCGACTCGGTCGCCGACAATATCGCCGCCGCCATCCGCCTGACCGGCGCCATCGACTACGCCGCGATGAACGCCGCCGTCGCCGCGGTCTTCGCCAGGCACGAGGCCCTGCGGACCCGCTACCCCGCCGTCGACGGCATCCCGTTCCAGCAGGTGCTCGACGCCGGCCAGCTGACGATCACCCTCGAACCGCACGCGATCGCCCCGATCGACCTCGACACCCGGATCCGCGCGCTGGCCGCCATCCCGTTCGTGGTCGACCAGGAACCCCCGGTCCGCCTGCACCTGCTGCACACCGCGACCGATGAGCACGTCCTAGTCCTCGTGCTGCACCACATCGCCGCCGACGGCTGGTCCGTCGCACCACTGACCCGCGACGTGATGGTCGCCTACGCCGCCCACCGGTCCGGCACCGCACCGCAGTGGACGCCATTGCCGGTGCAGTACGCCGACTTCGCCCTCTGGCAGCGCGATGCGCTCGGCGACGAGGACGACGCCGATTCGTCCATGTCGCGGCAGATCGCTTTCTGGACAACGGAACTGGCCGATCTCCCCGACCTGCTCTCCCTGCCGAGTGACCGTCCCCGCCCGGCCGTAGCCTCGGGGCGCGGTGCGCGCCAGGCATTCACGATTCCCGCCGCGATCACCGAGCGACTGCGCGGCATCGGCGCACAAGCCAACGCCTCGCTGTTCATGGTGCTGCACGCCGCATTCGCCGCCACACTCACCAAACTGTCCGGCCAGCAGGACATCTCGATCGGCACCCCGGTCGCCGGTCGCGGTGACCAGGCGCTCGACCACCTGGTCGGCATGTTCGTCAACACGCTCGTGCTGCGCACCGAGCTCCGGCCCGAAGCCACCTTCGCCGAACTCCTCGCCACGGTCCGCGACGGCGACCTGCGCGCCCTCGCCAATACCGACGTCACCTTCGACCGTCTCGTCGAGGTGCTCAACCCCGAGCGCTCGACCGCCCGGCACCCGCTGTTCCAGGTGATGCTCGACTTCCAGAACAACTCCCGAACCGAACTCGAACTCGCGGGCCTGACCGCCTCGGAGATCGAGATCGACACCCACACAGCCAAATTCGATCTGCACCTGACCCTGCGCGAGACCGCGGACGGACTGCTCGGCCGTTTCGAGTACGCCACCGACCTCTTCGACGCGCAGACCGTCGCGGATTTCGGCACCCGCTTCCTGCGGCTGCTGGATACGGTGACCGCCGATCCCAGCGTCGTGATCGGCGACATCGACCTGCTCGATACCGCGGAGCGCACCCACCTGCTCGACGTCTGGAACGACACCGCGTACCCGGTCCACGAGCGCATGACACTGGTCTCGCTGTTCACCGCGCAGGCCGAGCGCACCCCGGATGCGACCGCGGTGACCTTCGAAGGCGAATCGCTGAGCTATTCCGAGCTCGTCGAAAACGTGAATCGCCTGGCCCGCCTGTTGATCTCGATCGGCGTCGGTCCCGACCGCACCGTGGCTCTCGGCATGCGTCGCTCGACCGACCTCGTCGTCGCCATGTACGCGGTCCTCGCCGCGGGCGGCGCCTATGTGCCGCTCGACCCGGACCACCCGGCCGAGCGCATCGCCCAGGTGATCGCCGCCGCCGACCCGATCTGTGTCCTGACCCGTGCGATCGACGACATCGACCTCTCCGCGGTGGACTCCGAAGACGCGCCCGCCACCGTTCGCCCCGCGATTCTCGATCTCGAGCAACTCGACACCACGGACTACTCGTCCGAACCGATCACCGACGCCGACCGCCTCGGCACCTTGACACCCGGGAACGCCGCCTACCTGATCTTCACCTCCGGCTCCACCGGCAAGCCCAAGGGCGTCGTCGTCTCCCACGCCGCCATCGTCAACCGCCTGGTCTGGATGCAGGACGCCTACCGCCTGACCCCCGACGACGCCGTCCTGCAGAAGACGCCCGCAACTTTCGATGTGTCGGTGTGGGAGTTCTTCTGGCCCTTGCAAATCGGGGCCCGCCTCGTCCTGGCCCGGCCCGACGGGCACCGCGATCCGGCCTACCTGGCCCAGGTGATCGACACCGAGCAGATCACCGTCGCCCACTTCGTCCCATCGATGCTCGCGGTCTTCGTCGCCGCGATCGTGCAGGCCACAAGCACCGAACCGGCCGGGAACTGCGCATCGCTGCGCCTGGTGTTCGCGTCGGGTGAGGCGCTGCCGCCCGCACCTGCCCAGCTGCTGCGTCAGCGCACCGGTACGGCTGTGCACAACTTGTACGGGCCCACCGAGGCCGCGGTCGACGTCACCTTCCACGAGGTGATCGACGCCGACACCGTCTCCGTCCCGATCGGTGCACCTGTGCACAACACCCAGGTGTACGTCCTCGACGGCCGACTACGCCCGGTCCCCGTCGGTGTTCCCGGCGAGCTGTTTCTGGCCGGCGCTCAACTCGCACGCGGTTACGCGGGCCGCGCCGATCTGACAGCGGACCGCTTCGTCGCCAACCCCTTCACCCCTGGCGAACGCATGTACCGCACCGGCGACCTCGTCACCTGGACGGCCGACGGTGAACTGGGGTACCTGGGCCGCACCGACTTCCAGGTGAAGCTGCGTGGTCTGCGGATCGAGCTCGGCGAGATCGAAGCCGTACTGTCCGGACTTCCCGAGATCACCCAGGCCGCGGTCGTCGTCCGCGACGAGACCCTGGTCGCGTATCTCGTCGCGCCACAACACGTCGACGTGGACGCGGTGAAGTCCACGCTGATCCGCGCCCTTCCCGCCTACATGGTTCCCGCCGCCTTCGTGGTGCTCGACGAATTCCCGCTCAACGCCTCCGGCAAGCTCGACCGAAAGTCGCTGCCCGCACCGAGTTTCGAGGCCGCGGTGTTCCGTGCGCCGACCACCGAGGTCGCACGCATCGTCGCCGCCACCTTCGCCACGGTGCTCGGCTTTCCCGCCGATCGCGAAGTCGGTCTCGACGACGACTTCTTCGCCCTCGGCGGCAACTCCCTCAATGCCACCCAGGTCGCGGCTCGCCTCGGCGCCGCCCTCGACACCCAGATCCCGGTTCGGCTGCTTTTCGACGCACCGACCGTGGCCGACCTGGCCGACCGGTGCACCGCCCTGCGCGGCACCGGTGGCCGCCTCGAACTCACCACCCGCGAACGACCCCGGCGGATTCCGCTGTCGGCGGCACAGCGCCGGATGTGGTTCCTCAACCGCTACCTCGCCGACGTCGAGGGCATCGGCGACGCTGTCGACAACATTCCCGTCGCGCTCCGACTCGCCGGCGACCTCGATATCGCTGCCATCGAAGCCGCCCTCGCCGACCTGGTCGCCCGGCACGAATCCCTGCGAACCAGCTACCCCGACGGGCCGGAGGGCGCCGAACAGCTGATCTCGGCCACAACAGCACTCACCCTGCGGCCCGAGGAGATCACCGAGGCGGAACTGCCCGAACGCCTGGTGTCCTGTGCCGCGGTCCGATTCGACCTCACCACCGAAATCCCGCTGCGTGCGGCCTTGTTCGCGGTGAACGGCGACCACATACTCGTCTTGGTGGTCCACCACATCGCCGCGGACGGCTTCTCGCTCGGCCCACTGGCCGCCGACCTGATGGCCGCCTACGCCGCCCGCCGCGAAGGCGTCACCTCCACCTGGGCACCACTGCCGATCCAGTACGCCGACTACGCGCTCTGGCAGCACGAAAACCTCGGTGACGCGGCAGATCCCGAATCGCTCGCGCACACGCAACTCGCCTTCTGGCGCCGTGGCCTAGCCGGTCTCCCCGAGCAGCTCGACCTGCCGACCGACCGGCCCCGCCCCGTCGAATCCACCTACCGTGGCGCCGTCCACCGCTTCCAGATCGACTCCGATCTGCACAGCGAACTGCGCGAACTGGCCCGCAAGCACGAGGCCACCCTGTTCAGCACGGTGCACGCGGCCCTCGCCGTCTTGCTGGCCCGGCTGTCCGGCGCCGGCGATATCGCCATCGGCACTCCGGTCGCGGGCCGTGGCGAGGCCGCCCTCGACGGACTGATCGGCATGTTCGTCAACACCCTGGTCCTGCGCACCCAGATCGACCCGCGCGCCGAATTCGAAACCGCCCTCGACGCCGTCCGCGCGGGCGACCTCGACGCGCTCTCGCACGCCGACATCCCGTTCGAGCAGGTCGTCGATGCCGTCGACCCGGCGCGGTCGCGCAACCGCCACCCGCTGTTCCAGGTAGCCCTGGTACTGCAGAACTTCACCGTCCCCGCGCTCGCGGCAGCGGGACTACGCGTGGAGCCGGTCGATTTCGATGCCGCCGTGGCGAAGTTCGACCTGCAGTTCACTGTCGGCGAATCCGTCGACATCGACGGT
This sequence comes from Nocardia sp. NPDC058519, assembly GCF_042719755.1. Classification (NCBI taxonomy): domain Bacteria; kingdom Bacillati; phylum Actinomycetota; class Actinomycetes; order Mycobacteriales; family Nocardiaceae; genus Nocardia; species Nocardia sp. NPDC058519. Next base: position 166,579 of record NZ_JBHXNK010000003.1, read on the forward strand.
CGCGCGAACGGCATGTCAATCGAAATCGCCTACGCCACCGATCTGTTCGATGAGCCAAGCGTCGCGGTACTGGCCCGCCGCTTCACCCAGGTGCTGGCCGCCGTCGTCGCCGACCCGACCGTCGTGGTGGGCGACATCCAGCTGCTCAGCGCCGAAGAACAGCAGCGCACCCTGCACGATTGGTCGTCCACCGGCGCTTCGGTGGCCGCCGCCGACACCATGGTCGACCGGTTCACCCGCGCCGCCACCCTCGACCCGAACGCCGTCGCCGTGAAGGCGGGCGAGCTCGCCCTGACCTACGGCGAGCTCGACGAGTGGTCCAACCGGCTCGCCCGACGTCTCGTCGCCGCGGGCGTCGGCCCGGAATCACTGGTTGCGGTATCACTTCCGCGCTCGGTGGAGCTGCCCGTCGCCTTGCTCGCGGTGCTGAAGGCGGGCGGTGGCTACCTGCCGATCGACCCCAACTACCCCGCCGATCGCATCGAATACGTCCTCGACGACGCCCGCCCGCACTGCGCCATCAGCAACGACGACACCGGCCTGGCACGTGACTGGTTCGGTGGCCCGGTCATCGACCCCGCCGCGGCCAACCTGTCCGACTTCGCCGCCGAGCCACTGACCGACGCGGACCGGCGGACGCCACTGGCCCCCGCCAACGCCGCCTACGTCATCTACACCTCCGGCTCGACCGGCCGCCCCAAGGGCGTCGTCGTTCCGCACTCGAATGTTATTGCGCTGCTGGACAACACCGCACAGCGCTTCGGCTTCGGCCCGTCGGATGTGTGGACCATGTTCCACTCCTACGCCTTCGACTTCTCGGTATGGGAGTTGTGGGGCGCCCTGCTCCACGGCGGCTCGGTCGTCCTGGTCGACTACTTCACGTCCCGCTCGCCCGAACAGTTCCGTGAGCTGCTCCGCACCGAACGCGTCACCGTCCTCAATCAGACGCCGTCCGCGTTCTACCAGCTCATCGCCGCGGACCTGGCCACCCCGGCGCCCATCGAATACGCCTTGCGCACAGTGATATTCGGCGGCGAGGCACTCGAGCCCCAGCGCCTGGCAGGCTGGTTCGCCCGCCACCCGGACTCGCCCCGCATGGTGAACATGTACGGCATCACCGAGACCACCGTCCACGCCTCCTACCGCGAGATCACCCCGAACACCGGCTCCGCCAGCGTGATCGGCGGCGCCATCGCGGGACTGACAGTGCGCGTACTCGATTCGCGTCTGCGCCCTGTCCCGGTCGGCGTCCCCGGCGAAATCTACGTCTCCGGACCACAGTTGGCGCGCGGCTACCTGGGCCGACCCGACCTGACCGCGAGCCGCTTCGTCGCCGACCCCTACGGACCGCCCGGATCCCTCGCCTACCGCTCGGGCGACCTCGCCCGCTGGACGGTTGTGCCCGACGATCTCGCGCTGTCACCTTCGGCGACCGTCGACACCCGCGTCGATCTCGAATACCTGGGCCGCGCCGACCAGCAGGTGAACCTGCGTGGCTTCCGTGTCGAACTCGGTGAGATCGAGGCGGCGCTGCTGCACAGCTCGGTGGCCCCGCGCGAAGTCGCGGTGCTGGTCCGTACCGACCTCGTCGACGAGCCGCGAATCGTGGCCTACCTGGTCGCGGAGTCCGCCGACATCGACACCGCCGCCCTGCGCAAGGAACTGGCGCGAACCTTGCCCGAGCACATGCTCCCGGCAGCCGTCGTGCCGGTCGACCGCATCCCGCTCACGGTCAACGGCAAGCTCGACCGTGCCGCACTCCCCGCACCCGTCTTCGAGACCACCGTCTACCGCAAGCCCGCCACGATCACCGAGCAGATCATCGCCGACGTCTACACCGAGGTCCTCGGCCGTACCGACGACCAGCCGGTCGGCGCCGACGACGACTTCTTCGCCCTCGGCGGCAGCTCTCTGCTGGCAGCCAAGGCCGTGGCCCGGGTCGGTGCCGCGCTGGACCGGCGTGTCGGTGTGCGGACCCTGTTCGAGGCGCCGCGCGTCGCCGAGCTGGCCGCGGCGGTCGATGCCCAGTCCACGGTCGATCGGCCCGCGCTCGTCGGCCGGGCCCGTCCCGAGGTCCTTCCGCTGTCCCCGGCCCAGCAGCGAATGTGGTTCCTCAACCGCTTCGACCGCGCGTCGGTGGCCTACAACATCCCGTTCGCGCTGCGCCTGAGCGGTGCGCTCGATACCGGAGCCCTGCGGGCCGCGATGGCCGACGTGGTCGCCCGGCACGAGTCACTGCGCACCATGTACCCGGTCTCGCGAGCCGCCGATACCGACGTCGACGGCACCCCGATGCAGTCGATCGTGGCGGCCGCCGACGCCGTTCCGTCGCTGGAACCGATCGCGATGACCGATGCCGACCTCCCCGCGGCGATTCGCGAACTGGCCGAGACCACCTTCGATGTCACCGCCGAGATCCCGGTGCGCATGCGCCTGTTCCAGGTGGCCGACACCGAATTCGTGCTGGCCGCCGTGATGCACCACATCGCGGCCGACGGCTCCTCCATCGCACCCTTCGTCGCCGACCTGATGCGGGCGTACACCGCCCGGCTCGCCGATACCGCACCCGGCTGGGCACCGCCGGCCGTGCAGTTCGCCGACTACGCACTGTGGCAGCGCGACCTGCTCGGGGACGAAGCCGACCCGGAATCCGTTGCCGCCCAGCAGGTCGGCTACTGGCAGACCCAGCTCGCCGGACTGCCCGATCAGCTGGCCCTGCCGACCGACCGGCCGCGACCGGCCCGGCAGAGCCTGCGCGGCGACAAGGTGAGCTTCACCGTCGACGCCGATCTGCACGCCGCGCTGATCGCCCTCGGCCGTGGCAACGGCGCCACGCTGTTCATGGTGGTCCACGCGGCCTTCGCGGCCCTGCTGGCCCGGGTCTCCGGCACCGCAGATATCGCTGTCGGCACCCCGAACGCGGGCCGCGGCGAAGCCGAACTCGACGAGGTCATCGGCATGTTCGTCAACACCCTCGTCCTGCGCACCCCGGTCATGGGTGACGCCACGTTCACCGACCTGCTCGCCGCGGCCCGCACCGCCGACATCGCCGCGTTCTCACACGCCGATGTGCCGTTCGAGCGGTTGGTCGAGGTGCTCAACCCGGCCCGCTCCACCGCGCGGCACCCGCTGTTCCAGGTCGGCTATTCGTTCCAGAACCACGAGCGCGGTCAGCTGGAACTCCCCGGCCTCACTGTCTCGAGTATCGAATTCGATTCCGGCGTAGCGCAGTTCGACCTGCACCTGTTCGCCCTCGACAACTACGCCGCCGATGGCGCCCCAGCGGGCATCGAGATGGCCCTCGGCTACGCCACCGATCTGTTCGACGCCGGAACTGCCGAACGCTTCGCCGATCAGCTGCGCCGCGTTCTCGTATCCGTCACCACCGCAGCGGATGTCGTCGTCGGCGACCTCGACCTACTCGGCACCGATCGCACCCTGCTCCTCGAAACGTGGAACGACACCGCCCATCCGGTCGAGCAGACCACCCTCACCGAACTGGTCGCCCGCCAGGCGAACCGGACCCCGGACGCGCTCGCGCTGGTCGACGACGAGACCGGCGAATCCCTGGACTACGCCACCTTCGATGCCCAGGTCAACCGTGTCGCCCGGCTCCTGATCGCCGAGGGTGTCGGCCCGGAACGCACCGTCGTGCTGGCCATGCGCCGTGGCATCGACCTCGTGATCGCCATGCATGCCGTGGTCCGGGCGGGCGGCGCGTACGTGCCGATCGACCCCGACCACCCCGTCGACCGCATCGCCTACATCGTCGCCACCGCGGCACCGCTGTGCGTGCTCACCACCGCAGCCGACGGCCTGCCGATCTCCGTGGACGTACCCGTCTTCGAACTGGATCACCGTGCCCTGCGGGATCTTTCGACGGAACCGGTGACCGATGCCGAGCGCATCGCCCCACTGCGCCCCGCGCATCCCGCGTACATCATCTTCACCTCGGGTTCCACCGGTCGGCCCAAGGGCGTCACCGTCCCGCACGCCGCGATCGTCAACCAGATCGCCTGGCTACACGACCGCTTCACCATGACCGCCACCGACCGCGTCCTGCTGAAAACCCCTGCCACCTTCGACCTCTCGGTCTGGGAATTCTGGTCCCCGCTCACCTCCGGCGGCGCGCTGATCGTCACCCGATCCGGCGACGAGCGCGACCCAGATCGTCTGCGCGCCAACATGACCCGGCACGGCGTCACGGTCCTGCACGCGGTGCCGTCTCTCGTCGGCATGCTCCTTGCCACCGAAACCGCACCGGCACTGCCCGATTCGCTGCGCGCCGTCCTCGCTATCGGTGAAGCACTGCCCGCCGCCGCGGCTACCGAGTTCCGCGCCAGTGGCACCGAAGCTGTCCTGCACAACCTGTACGGCCCGACCGAGGCCGCGGTCTCGATCACCGAATACGAAGTGGCCCAAGACCCGACGCATGTGGTCCCGATCGGCACGCCTGCCTGGAACAGTGCAGTGTACGTCCTCGATGCCCGGCTTCGCCCGGTCCCGATCGGCGTAGCAGGCGAGCTCTACCTGTCCGGTGACCAGCTGGCCCGCGGCTACCAGGGTCGCCGGTCCTTGACCGCCGACCGCTTCGTCGCCAACCCCTTCATGACCTTTTCCGCCGGGGCAGGACACCGCGGCGTCGGATCGCGGATGTACCGCACCGGCGACATCGTGCGATGGCGAGCCGACGGCACCCTCGAATACCTCGAACGCGCCGACTTCCAAGTCAAGATCGGTGGCTTCCGCATCGAACTCGGCGAGGTCGAAACAGCCCTGCTGCGCTGCGCCGATGTGCGCGCCGCGGTCGCCGTGGCCAAGACCGACGAGCGAGCGGGCGCCCGCCTGATCGCCTATGCGGCGGTCGCCGACCTGACTCCCGGCGACGAACAAGCCATCGCGGCCCGACTGCGCGGCGAGCTCGCCGCCGACCTGCCCGCCTACATGGTTCCCGCCGCACTGGTGGTGCTCGACGCGTTGCCCCTCAACGCCAACGGCAAGGTCGATCGCGCCAAACTGCCCGAACCCGACTTCGCCGAGGCGGCCTTCCGTGCCCCGGTCACCGCAGTCGAACAGCTCGTCGCACAGACCTTTACCGAAGTGATCGGCTGCCCGACCGTCGGCTTGGACGACGACTTCTTCGCCCTCGGCGGCAACTCGCTGATGGCAACCCGCCTTGCCGCCCGCCTCGGCGCCGCACTCGGCGCCCAAGTCCCGGTAGCCGCCGTGTTCGACGCCCCCACCGTCGCCGCACTGGCCGAACACCTCGCCACCGCCGACCGCACAAGCGCCCGCCCCCCACTGACCAAACGCACGAGCGAAGGCCCCGCGGTCCTCTCCCCGGCACAGCAACGCATGTGGGTGCTGCATCAGTTGTCACCCCAGTCGGCGGCATATCACATCCCCGCCGCGATCCGCCTCACCGGCGACCTCGACCTACCCGCCCTGCAAGCGGCGATCGCCGACCTCCTGGCCCGCCACGACACCCTGCGCACCCGCTACCCGGACACCGCCGCAGGCCCGGTCCAGCAGGTGATGCCCGCCTGGTCCGCCGCCGTCGATCTCACCCCGATCCCGGTCGCGGCCGCCGATGTGGACTCCCGGATCGCGGCCCTCGTCGCGCAGCCGTTCGACATCACCGCCGCACCCCCGGTCCGGGTCGCGCTCTACCGGCTGGGAGCCGACGATCACGTCCTCGTCGTCGTGGTGCACCACATCAGCGCCGACGGCTACTCGATCGACCCGCTCACCCGGGACCTGGTGCGCGCCTATGTAGATCGCAGCCAAGGGCGCGCACCCGGTTGGGGCCCGCTGGACATCCAATACGGCGACTTCAGTACCTGGCAGCGCGACCTGCTCGGCTCCGACGCCGACCCCGGCAGCGTGCTCACCCAGCAGCTCGCCTACTGGACCCGCGAACTCGCCGGCGCACCTGAACTGCTGGCTCTGCCGACCGACCGCCCACGCTCCTCCCGGCGTGAAATGCTCGGTGAGACCGTTGAATTCGAGATCGATGCCGCGCTCACCCGCAGCCTCGACCAGGTGGCCCGCACCAACGGAACCACCCTGTTCACCGTGGTCCACAGCGCCCTGGCAGTCCTGCTGGCCAAACAATCGGGCAGCGCGGACATCACCATCGGCGCCCCGGTATCCGGTCGCGGCGCCCGCGAGCTCGACGACCTCGTCGGCATGTTCGTCAACACGGTCGCCCTGCGCACCGAGATCGACTCGCGCGCACCGTTCACCGACCTGCTGGCCCAGGCGAAGCGTCGCGACCTGGCCGCCCTCTCCCACGCGGATGTCCCGTTCGAGCAGGTGGTCGATGCCATGGGCCGCACCCGCACCGGCGCCTACACCCCGCTGTTCCAGGTGATGTTGACCTTCCAGAACATGCCGCCGGGCGGTATCGACCTACCCGGCCTACACGTTCGAACCCTCGACCCCGGCCTGACGGAAGCCAAGTTCGACCTGCACCTCACCGCCCTGCAGCGTTACACGGACAACGGCGCTCTCGACGGCCTCGATGTCCACTTCGGCTACGCCACCGACCTTTTCGACGCGTCGACGGTCGAAGCGCTGGCCGAACGGTTCCGCAAGGTCCTCACCGCCGTCGCCGCCGATCCCACTGTCGCGGTGCGTGCCATCGACATGCGCACCGACGCCGAAAAGACCCCGATACCAACCACTTACACCATTGCCGATCTTCCGGGCCTCGTCGGCTCGGCAGCTCGGCTCGCGCCGGCGACCGTGGCATTCGCCCACGGCGAGCACGCCATCTCCTACGGAGCACTCGACGCCAAGCTCACCGCGGTGAGCAGGGCGATGGGAGCGAAGATGAAACCTGAAGCGCTGGTGAACGTCGCGCTGGCCGGCCTCGTGCCCGGCGTGCTCGCCGCACTCGGCGCCGCGGGTCTGTCTTCCACTCTGCAAACACTGGTGACCGATGCTGCCGCGGTAATCGCCGGGGCAGGGTCGGTTGACGACTCGGAAGGACAACTCTGATGTCGCACACGGATTCGGTCACGACCGCCGCCACCCTCGCCGCGCTCCTGCGTGACCTGGACGGCGATCGACCACGTGACCCGGCGACCCTGCTCGCCGCCTTCTCCGCTTACGCCGACCGCGAGCCCGACACCCTCGCGGTGCGCGACGGCGAGACAATCCTCACCTACGGCGAATTGGCCGAGCGGGTCGACGCGCTGGCCGCGGCCCTCGTCGAGCACGGCGTCGAACCCGAGACCACCGTCGCGGTCTCGCTGCCACGCTCGGCCGAACTCGTCGTCGCCGTGCACGCGGTGCTGGCCGCGGGTGGCGCCTTCGTCCTGCTAGACCCCGCTACCCCCGGTGACCAGCAACGACGCGCCGTCGGACTGGCCGCGCCCGCATTGATCCTCACCAGTGACGGAACGCCGCACCCCGCCGGGTTCCCGGTTCTGTACACCGATGCCACCGTCGAAATCACCCCCGATGAGCTACCGGGGCCGAGTGCGGACAACCCGGCCTACTTGGTGGTCGATGTCGATGCCTCGACCGCCGTGGTAGTCGGACATCGTGCGGCACAGGCGAATTCGAATTGGCGCCAACGGCTCTGCGGTATCGGTATCGGCGACTCCGTGCTCTGGCACGCGCCGCTGACCGGACAGGCCGCGGTGGGGGAGATGCTGCTCGCTCTGCAGACCGGCGCCACGCTGGTGGTCTCGCCTTCGCAAGCTCTCGCCGACGCGATCGCCGAAACCGGTGTGACCGCAGCATGTTTCGATCATCTAGAGCTTGCCGAACTGGCGGCGCTACCCGATGCCGAGGAACGCCTCGACTCGCTGCGTGTCGTGCTCGGCTCGGGCGGGTCACAACTGGCGAAAACCGCCGCCGCCCTGCGCGCGGTGAGCGGAGCGACCCTGTGGCACGTCTACGGCAGGCCCGAGACCGCCGGTGAGTTCGTCGCGCACGAGGTGACCGGCGCCGATCTGGAGGTCGTGCCGTTCGGATCGGCTGCCGACGACGTCGAACTGCTGATCCTCGACGAGCACCTGTGCCCGGTCGCCGACGGCGAAATCGGCGAACTCTACGTCTCTGGTGTGCAATTGGCGCGCGGATACGTCGGCAGACAGGCCACCGCCGCGACCTTCCTCGCCAACCCGATCGGCCCGGTGGACGACCGCATGTTCGCCACCGGCGACCTGGTGCGTCGCAGACCACCGGGCGATGCATGGACCGCCGAAATCGAGTTCGTCGGCCGTGTGGACGACGGGCCCTGTTCCCGTTCGGCCGGCCTCCCCGACGAGCTACTGCTCGACGAGTTCGAAGCGCAAGCCACCGCAACCCCTTTCGACCCGGCCGTCGTCCATGCGCCGAGCGACGGCCCGACATCGATCATCACCTACGGTGACCTCGACCGGCGCACCAACCAACTGGCCAGGCATCTGACCGCCCTCGGCATCGGCCCGGAATCGGCTGTGCTCGTGGATGTTCCACGTTCCATCGAGTTCGTGGTCGCCACCTACGCGGTCCTCAAAGCCGGGGGCGCGGTAGTGCCGACAGACACCGCGAACCCCCTGCTCCCACCGGTCGTCAACCCGGCACTGGCCCTGACCATCGCCGCCCGCGAACACCTCGGGGCATACGACATCCCGACGGTCGCGGTCGACCGGGTCGACCTGTCGGCCTACTCCAGCGAACCGATCGCCCGGAGCGAGCATCGCGCCCCGATCCTGCCGCAACACCCTGCCTTCGTGCTGTTTCCCCCCGGCACTACCCACAGCGTCACCATCAGCCACGCCGCCGCCGTCCACCGGGTAACCGCCATGCAGTCGCGCCACACCCTCACCACCCGCGACGTCTACCTGCACCAAGCCCGCACCGGTGACGTCACCGCGTGGCACGGCTACCTGCTCCCGCTGCGCGTGGGCGCGACCGTGGTCCTCACCGAACCGCCCGACCCCACCCGATTAGCCGCCCTCATCACCGCTTACGGCATCACCACCACCGACTTCACCCCCCACTTCACGCCCGCCCGCCCCACCCACGGCGACCGCCTGTTCCGCACCGGCGAGCTGGCCCTCAACGACATCGAAGGCACCCCAGCGGCATTGGCCCACCTCGGCACTCTCATCAGAAAGGCCACCCCATGACCAACCCTTTCGACGACGAAAACGCCCAGTTCTACGTCCTGATCAACACCGAAGGCGAACACTCCCTCTGGCCCACCTTCGCCGCCGTCCCCGGCGGCTGGACCGTAGCCTTCGGCGCCGCCCCCCGAACCTCCTGCCTCCACTACGTCGAATCCCACTGGCTCGACATGCGCCCCAACTCCCTCATCGCCGCCATGTCCAACAAACCCTGAGCCCGCCCTCGCGTTCGTCATCGAGCCGCTCAGATGATCGACGTCGATTCAGTCGACTCGGGTCATCGGTGGTGGTTCCCATTTGCCGTCGAGGGCGTCCGCGCGCGGTGCGTAGAGGCGCATGGTGAGGGAGAAGTCTCCGGTTCGGGGGATGGGGAGCCAGTTGCCGGTGGGGGTGGCGGGGCGTGGGTCTTGTTGCTGGATGGCCAGTTCCACGGAGCCGTCGGGGGCTGCGACCACGGTGGGGAAGTGGCCTACCGAGTAGATCTGGTCGGGGTTGGGGACCAGGAAGCCTTGGGGGTCGTAGGCGGTGATCGAGGCGAAGGCTTCGACGGGGGGCCATCGGCCTGGTTCGAAGCGGATCCGGTAGCGGAGGGGGTTGCCTCGGCCGTCGGTGGTTGGGGCGTCCCGGTTCGCGTAGATGACGTCGCGAATGGGGGCAAGGGCGGGGGAGCGTTTGGTGGTGGCCGCGCGGCGGAGATAGTCGGTGCCGAAGGTGCCGAGGTCGACGGGGATCTCCCAGCCGTTGGCGTGGCGGGCGGTCGGGTCGGTCCAGTCGGCGATACGGCGCTGTGCCTGGCGGACCGCTTCGTCGAGAACGTCGGCGGGGAGGTTGTCGACAACCCCACCCGGCTGAATGTCGATCGCGGCCAGCTCGGCCATCAGCGGTGCGTCGGCGGCGGCGGGTGGACCGCTGAGCATCAGCCGGCACAGGCGATTCAAGTAGGTGCGGCCGTCCATGGCGGCGATCCGTTTCACGGGCGGTTCCGGTCCGCGGTCGATCGCGTGGACCCGGCTGATCGTGCTGTCGTATTCACCGCGTTGCCAGGCGCTCAACGGGATGAGCTTCAGTTCGTGCTGCCAACGGTTGACGTTCGGTGCGTCCGCGGTGCCTTTGATCTGGATTCGCCCGACGATCGTGCTCAGGGCCGACGGCATGTGCAGCCGGGTCATCCGCGCGGGCAGCTCGCCCGTCCACTTCGGCCCGGTGATGACGTAGGTGAACGGCGGACCGTCGGCGTCCACGGTGGTCCGCGGATCTTTACTGGTCAGATCGTGCACGGTATCGGCCCACCCGTCGACCAGCTGGAACAGCCAGAACCGGTCGGGTTCCATCCCCGGAATCTGCAGCACCAGCGGCTCGTCGGTGAGGTCGAGCCACGCTTGCGAATACACCATGTCGTGGCTGAGCAGCGCCACTCCACGGTCCATCGGGTCGGGCAGAACGCTGTGATCGAGGGTGTTGGCCGGGGCGCTGGCCGCGCGCATCATGTCCTGCAGGATCATCGGATAGCCGAAGATGTAGGCGTCGATCGCCAGGGCGAGCACATCCGGAGGGCCGGTGGGGTGGATCGGCCCGAACGTCGAGTCACCACCACACCCGGGCAACACCGCCCCCACCGCGACCGCGGCACCGAGACCGAGCAACGATCGCCTGGTCAGCGCACTCGCGCGGGGATCCATGCACGCTCCGTTCGACGGCCTGATCGCCGAGCGTATGCCGCCCCGGGAGCGGTCCGCCTCATCCGCGGCGGGTGAAGTGGTCAGCCGAGCAGCACCCGCCGCATCAGGAAACCCACCCTGGCCCGGCCCGCGATCGGGTTGTCGCCGAAGCTCTGACCGAGGTCGATGACCATCGCGAACGCCGCGTGCACCAGGAACCGCGCCTCGGCCGCGGAGAGCTCGGGCCGCATATCGCGCACCAGCCGCGCCCATTCCTGCACGCTCAACCGCTGGATATTGCGCAGCACGGCGCGTTCCTCGGCGGGCACGTGCCCGAACTCGGCGTAGTACACGACGGCAAGCGCCCGCTCGTCGAAGGTGTCAGCGACGAACTGGTCGACCAGCACACCCAGCGCCGCGCCGCTGTCGGGCGTGCTCGCGACAGCGGGTCCGATCGCCCCGGACACCCGATCCGCCGCCCGCCGGAACGCGGCCGCGAGGATGTCGGTCTTGCCGCGATAGAACCGGTACACCGCCGATGCCGCCGACAACCCCGCCGCCGAGGCGATGTCCTCCACGCTGACGTTCGGATAGCCGCGTTTGTGGAACAGCTCCACCGCTTTACGGAGCAGCAGTTCATGTTTGAACGATTCCGGGATCTCGGCGCGGGCGCCCTGCTCCGAAACAGTCGCGGCAGGCGGCAATTCGGTGTCGGTCAGCGCCATACACGCCGAACCGAGCAACTTGTTCAGCGTGCGAACGGGCAGTGCGGCGTGGTGATCGGCGATGCTGGTGATCACGCCGAGGATCGCCGTGGAGACCATTCGCTGCTCAGCCGTGGTCAATTCGGGACGCAAGAGGGCCAACTGCCCGTCGAGCGCGACCAGCACCGAACTCTGCTGCTCGTCGAGCACCACCCGATCCGTCGGCTCGAGGTAGCGGCCCTCCCATCGCACCAGCCGTACCGTCGCACGATTCTCCACGGTCGCGCCGATCAGTCCGGTCAGCATGTGCCGCAACCGTTGTGCGGCGGGTAGCGGGTCCTCGGCCGCCACCACGATCGACGCGGTGAACGCCTGCCCGACCCGAAGTAACTCCTCCCGGAACAACGCGTACTTGCTGGGGTAGTGCCGGTACAGCGCGGCCGAGCTGATTCCCAGCCCGGACGCGATGTCCTCCATGCTCACCCCGTGATACCCGGCGGCCCCGAACGCGACCGCCGACGACGCCGCGATCTGCGCCCGACGATTCTTCGGCCTACGCCGCACTTCAGTCCCAGCTACCCCACGTGCCCCACGAGTATCGCTGACATTCATACGAGAAGTGTATTAGCCCTTGTCGGGCGGGGTGATCCGGGCATACCAGTCGAGCAGTGCTGGGTCGTCGACGGCGCTGCGTTCGACCACTCGGGCGGGGTCGGCGCCCTGGAAGAGCTTCTTGATGGGGACTTCCAGTTTCTTGCCGGTGCGGGTGTGGGGGATGCCGGGGGCTTCGCGGATCTCGTCGGGGACGTGGCGGGGGGAGACCTCGGTGCGGATCGCCGTGGCGAGGCGGGTTTTCAGGTCTTCGGTGAGTTCCGCGCCGGGGGCGAGCACGACGAACAGCGGCATCCAGTAGCCGCCGTCGGGTTGTTCGGCGCCGATCACCAGCGCCTCGGCGATCTCGGGAAACTGTTCGACGACCTGGTAGATATCGGCGCTGCCCATGCGGATGCCGTGGCGATTGAGCGTGGAATCGGAGCGGCCGTGCACGACGATGCTGCCGTGTTCGGTCAGAGTGATCCAGTCGCCGTGGCGCCATACACCGGGGTAGGTGTCGAAATAGGCCGCGTGGTAACGCTTTCCGTCGTCATCACGCCAGAAGCTGACCGGCATCGACGGCATGGGTGCGGTGACCACCAGTTCGCCGACCTCGCCGCGCACGGGCTCGCCCTGCTCGTCGAAGGCGGCGAGGGCGACGCCCAGATACGGCGCCGACAGCTCACCCGGCCAGACCGGCACGGTCGGTACACCGCCGACGAACGCCGACACCACGTCGGTACCGCCGCTGATCGAGTTCACCTGAACATGCTCGCCCGCGTTCTCGTTCAACCACAGCGCGCTCGACACCGGCAGCGACGAACCGGTGATGCCGACCGAGCGCAGGGCCGACAGATCGTGATCGGCGCGTGGCACGGAACCCGCTTTGATGCAGCCCAGCACATAGCCGGGGCTGGTTCCGAAAACGCTGACACCTACCTGAGCGGCCATGCGCCACAGGGCATCCGGTCCGCCCGCGGTCGGGCTGCCGTCGTAGGTGACGATGGTGGCGCCGGTCAGCAGCCCCGCTACCTGGAAGTTCCACATCATCCAGCTCGGGCTGGTGTACCAGAAGAACGTGTCGTCGGGGCCCATGTTCGATTGCAGCGCTACGGCTTTCAGGTGCTCGAGGAGCACACCGCCGTGGCCGTGGACGATGCCCTTGGGCAGTCCGGTGGTGCCGGAGGAGAACACGATCCACAACGGGTGATCGAAATCGACAGGGACAGTTTCGATCACACCGAGCCCGGCATCGGCGACCGCGTCCGTCCATGGCAGCGCGTCGGACACCTCGAGTCCGAGCTGCGAGACAACGACGGTGGCGCGCAGGCTGGGCAGCCCATCCCGCAATGCCGCGATGTCGGCTCGCTTGTCGTGTTCCTTGCCGCCGAAGCGGTAGCCGTCGGCGGTGACCAGCACCGTCGGGTCGAGCTGGCCGAGCCGGTCCAGCGCGGCCTTGGCGGAATAGTCCTGACCGCAGGCGCTCCACACCGCGCCGATGCTGGCGGTGGCGAGGAAGGCGACGATCGCTTCCGGGATATTGGGCAGGTAGCCGATCACCCGGTCGCCCGCTTCGACGCCCTGCTCACGCAAGGTGCGCGCGAAAACCGTGACCTGCTCGATCAATTCGGCCCAGGAAACTTCCTCGGGCTCGGCGTCCTCGTGCAGGGCGATGACCGCCGGGCGGCCGAACTGGGCCATCCGGATGATCTGGTCGACATAGTTCAGCCGGGTGCCCGCGAACCACTCCGCGCCCGGCATCTCGCGCGAGCCGAGGACCTCACCGGCGGTCTCGCCGAGTTCGAAGTAGTCCCACACGGCCTGCCAGAAGCCGGCGATGTCATCCACCGACCATTGCCACAGGGCCTGGTAGTCGGGGTATTCGTCGCCGGTTCGCGCGGTGACGAAGGCGGCGAAATCGGTGATTCGGGCCGACGCGACGTCGTGTGCGTTCGGTACCCATTGCGGTTGCACCGGATGTCCTCCTCGAACTGGACTACTTCGGATATCGGGAGATGGTTACCCGATGTTCAGCCGGGCACGCCCGCGCGCCGGACGATCTGTTCGGCGTGCCGCAGCACCGGCGCGTCGACCATCCGACCCTCGAACGCGAAGACGCCGCGATGGTTGGGCACCTCCGCCAGCACCCTGTGTGCCCAGTCGAGCTCGGCGGGATCGGGTGCGAAGCCGTCGCGGATCACCGCGACCTGACTCGGGTGGATGGCGACCTTGACGTCGAAACCGACGGCGACCGCATCGCTGGTCTCCGCGGCGAGGCCGGCGAGATCCTTGATGTCCAAGTACACCGAGTCCAGGGCGAAGCGGCCGAAAGCCTTGGCCGCCAGCAGGGTCGACGAGCGCACGTGCCGGGCGACCTCCCGGTAACTGCCGTCGGCATGCCTGCTCGAGTTGCCGCCGAGCCCGGCGACCAGATCCTCGGCGCCCCACATCACGCCGATGGCATTGTCTGCCTGCACCGACTCGGTGATCCGCACCGCGCCGAGCGGCGATTCGACCAGCACGATCACCTCATAGCCCGCGAGGCTGCGAACCTGTTCGGCCGACTCACATTTGGGCAGCATGATCCGGCGGTAGGCGGTCCGGGCGAGTACCGCCAGATCGGCCGCGTACTCGTCGGTGTCGGCCGCGTTGACGCGAATCACCGTGTGCTGCGGGTCGAGTGGGGTCTCGATCAGCGCCTGCCTGGCCGCGGCCTTGTCGCCCGCCGCGACGCCGTCCTCTAGATCGAGGATCACCACATCGGCCACCGCGGCGGCCTTCGCGAAGCGTTCGGGGCGATCGGCCGGGCAGAACAGCCACGCGGGACCACTGGGCTGCCAGCTCATACTGCGTCCTTTCGGCGGGTGCCATGACCGCTCATGCTGTGGGTGCCTTGCGGACCAGTGTCTTGCGCACCGCGGTCGCCACGATCACGCCGTGCTGGTTGCGTGCGGTGTGTGCCAGGCTGACGATGCCCTCGCCGGGACGGCTCTTGGATTCGCGCTTGTCGGTGACCAGCGTCTCGGCGTACATGGTGTCGCCGTGGAACAGCGGAGCGGGGATGGTCATCTCGGAGAAACCGAGGTTGCCGACCAGTGTGCCCTGCGTGAGCTGGGCGACCGAGAGCCCGACCAGTGTCGACAGGGTGAACATCGAGTTCACCAAGCGCTGGTTGAACGGCGGCTGCGCGTCGGCGAAGGCCGCGTCCAGGTGCAGGGCCTGGGTGTTCATGGTCAGCGTGGTGAACAGGACATTGTCGGCCTCGGTGATGGTGCGGCCCGGTCGGTGCTCGTAGATCGTGCCGATCTCGAACTCCTCGAACCACAGACCACGCTGCACGATCCGCCGGTTTTCGCTCACAGACCGAGCTCCCTTGCGATCAGCATCAGCTGTACCTCCGTGGTGCCCTCGCCGATTTCCAGAATCTTGCTGTCACGGTAGTGCCTGGACACCGGGTATTCGTTCATGAAGCCGTTGCCGCCGAAGATCTGGGTGGCGTCGCGGGCATTGTCCATCGCGGCCTCGCTGGAGACCATCTTCGCGATCGACGCGGCCTTCTTGAACGGCTTGCCTGCCAGCATCAACGCGGCGGCGTCGTAGTAGGCGGTGCGCGCGACGTGGGCTCGCGCCTCCATCCGGGCGATCTTGAATGCGATGGCCTGATTGCGGCCGATGGCCTGCCCGAAGGCCTGGCGTTCGTTCGCGTAGCGCACGCTCTCGTCGACGCAGCCCTGCGCGGCGCCGACCGCCAGCGCGGCGATGGCGATGCGGCCCTCGTCGAGGATGCGCAGGAAGTTGGCGTAGCCGCGACCGCGCTCGCCGAGCAGGTTCTCCTGCGGCACCCGCACATCGGTGAAGCTCAGCGGGTGGGTGTCGGACGCGTTCCAGCCGACCTTGTTGTAGGCGGGTTCGGCCACGAAACCCGGCGTGGAGGTCGGCACCAGGATGGTGGAGATCTCCTTCTTGCCACCGGCCTGCCCGGTGACCGCGGTGACGGTGACCAGCCGGGTGATGTCGGTGCCGGAGTTGGTGATGAACTGCTTGCTGCCGTTGATCACCCAGCTCTCGCCGTCCTGTACGGCGGTGGTCCTGGTGCCGCCCGCGTCGCTGCCCGCGTCGGGTTCGGTGAGCCCGAAGCCCGCCAGCGTCTGTCCGCTGGTGAGCTGGGGCAGCCATTCGTTGCGCTGCTTGTCGTTGCCGAAGCGGTAGATCGGCATGGCGCCGAGCGAGACACCTGCCTCGAGGGTGATCGCCACGCTCTGGTCGACCTTGCCGAGCTCCTCGAGTGCCAGGCACAGGGCGAAGTAGTCGCCGCCCATGCCGCCGAACTCCTCGGGGAACGGCAGGCCGAACAGCCCCATCTCGCCCATGCCTGCCACGACTTCGTACGGGAAGCTGTGTTCGGCATCGTGTTTCGCCGATACCGGGGCGACGACCTGCTGTGCGAAGTCGCGGACGGTCAGCGCGAGCTGGCGATATTCGTCGGGGAGCGAACCGGTGGACAGGTAGTCGGTCATGCGAGGGTTCCTTCGCGCTCGGTTTCTGCTGCGGTGACAGCACTGTCTGCTGCCGCTTCGTTCTCAACGGGATGGGCGAGGACACGCACCAGTACTTGGTCCAGCTTCACCTGGGCGCCAGGGACGGCAAGCACCTCGACCGTGCCTGCCACCGGCGCGGTGAGCGCGTGCTCCATCTTCATGGCCTCGATGACGATCACCGGATCGCCGACGGCGACGGTCGCGCCGTTCTCGACCGGTGTCGCGATCACCGAGCCCGGCATGGGGCTGCGTATCTCGGCGTCCCCGACGTGGGTGTCATCGCCACGCACGCTCGCCTCGGCGACCTCGCGCAGGACGGCGAGGCCGCCGTCGTGGCTCACCCACAGCTGACCGTCGGCCTCGGCGATGCGGTAGGTGCGCCGCAGTCCGTCGAGCGTTGATGCGAGACCGTCGGCCGAGACGGCGGCCGTGAGCGTGTGTGGCTCCTGCTCGTCGAGCCAGACCGTCGCCGAAGCCGGTGTGCCAGTGATGAAAACGTGGCGTACTTGATCGCCCGAGGACAGTCGGATCGAGGTCGGGGCCGGTGCGCCGAGGCGCCATCCCGAGGGGGTCGACCACGGGTCGCCGCCGGTGGCGGGCCAGCGTCGCAACCAGTGATGTGTTGCGGCGGCGATGAATTCGGCATCGGTGACCTCGGCGGACACGAAGTCGGCGACGCGCCGATCCAGCAGCGCCGTATCGAGACGGCCGGCCTGCACGTCGTCGTCGGCGAGCAGGAAGCGCAGGAATTCGATATTGCTCGTCACGCCGAGCAGCACAGTCTGTTCCAGTGCGCGATCCAGCGCGGCGAGTGCCTCGGCACGAGTAGTGCCCCGCGCGATCACCTTCGACAGCATCGGGTCGTAATCGCTGCCGACCACGGTGCCGACCGAGATCCCCGAATCCACGCGCACGCCTGCGCCGTCCGGCTCCGACAGGGCGAGCACGGTGCCGCCGGTCGGCAGGAACCCCCGGCTCGGATCTTCCGCGTAGACGCGCGCCTCGATGGCGTGCCCGACGAGGTGGATCTCGTCCTGGGTGCGCGCCAGCTTCTGGCCAGCGGCAACCCGCACCTGGCATTCCACCAGGTCGACACCGGTGACCATCTCGGTCACCGGATGCTCCACCTGCAGACGGGTGTTCATCTCCATGAAGAAGAATTCGTCCGGCTGGTCGGCCGAGACGATGAACTCCACGGTGCCCGCGCCCACGTAGTCCACGCTGCGGGCGGTATTGCAGGCGGCGGTGCCGATCCGGGCCCTGGTCTGGGGATCGAGCAGTGGTGACGGAGCCTCCTCGATAACCTTCTGATGCCTGCGCTGCAAGCTGCATTCGCGCTCACCCAGGTGCACCACATTGCCGAACTTGTCGGCCAGGATCTGCACCTCGATATGGCGCGGCCGGTTGACGAACCGTTCCAGGAACAGGGTGTCGTCGCCGAACGACGCACCGGCTTCACGCCGAGCGCTCACCAGCGCGGCAGGCAGATCGGCGGGGTCGGTGACCCGGCGCATGCCCTTGCCGCCACCACCGGCGGAGGGCTTGACGAGTACCGGGTAGCCGACTTCCGCCGCGGCGGCGATCAATTGGTCATCGGTCAGGCCGGGTTCGGCGATGCCGGGCACCACCGGAACCCCGAAGGCCGTCACCGTCTTCTTCGCGGTGATCTTGTCGCCCATCACCTCGATGGCCTTGGCCGACGGCCCGAGGAACACGATGCCCGCGTCGGCGAGTGCTGCCGCGAAGGCCGAGTTCTCCGACAGGAAGCCATAACCCGGATGCACAGCCTGCGCTCCGGAGCGAACAGCGGCGTCGACGACCTTCTCGATCGACAGGTAGCTCTCTCGCGCGGGCGCGGGCCCGAGCCGCACCGCGATATCGGCCTCACGCACGTGGCGCGCGTCCGCGTCGGCGTCGCTGTAGACCGCGACCGAGCGAATACCCATGGCACGCAGGGTCTTGATGACGCGCACCGCGATCTCGCCACGGTTGGCGACCAGGACGGTGTCGAATTCGACGGGGTGGTTCTTGTTCAGCATGTCGCTCACATCCGGAAGACGCCGTAGGAAACGGGTTCGAGAGGCGCCTGGGCGCACACCGAAAGGGCAAGGCCGAGCGCGGTTCTCGTATCGGTCGGCGCGATGACGCCGTCGTCCCAGATCCGCGCCGTCGAATAGTAGGGGTTGCCCTGGGTCTCGTACTGGTCCCGGATCGGCGCCTTGAAGGCCTCCTGATCCTCCTCGGACCATGGCTTTCCCGCGCTGTCGAGCTGATCGCCGCGCACCGTCGACAGCACCGAGGCGGCCTGCTCGCCACCCATCACCGAGATGCGCGCGTTCGGCCACATCCACAGGAAGCGCGGCGAATACGCGCGCCCGCACATGGAATAGTTGCCCGCGCCGTAGGAGCCGCCGATCACCACGGTCAGCTTCGGCACCCGCGCGCACGCCACCGCGGTGACCATCTTCGCGCCGTGCTTGGCGATGCCGCCCGCCTCGTAATCGCGGCCGACCATGAAGCCGGTGATGTTCTGCAGGAACAGCAGCGGGATCTTGCGCTTGTCGCACAGTTCGATGAAATGCGCGCCCTTCATCGCGGACTCGGCGAACAGCACGCCGTTGTTGGCGACGATGCCGACCGGATGGCCGTGGATGCGGGCGAACCCGGTGACCAGAGTCTTGCCGTATTCGGCCTTGAACTCGTGGAATCCGGCCTCGCCGTCGACGATCCGGTCGATCACCTCGCGCACGTCATACGGCGTGCGCGGGTCCACCGGGACCACGTCGTAGAGCTCGCCCTCGTCTTTGGCGGGCGGGGTGCTCGCCAGCACCTCCCACGGCGCCTCGGGCTTCGGGCCGAGCGTGCCGACGATCTTGCGGACGATGCGCAGCGCGTCGCGATCGTCGTCGGCCAGATGGTCGGTGACGCCGGAGGTCCGCGAATGCAGCAGGCCGCCGCCGAGCTCCTCGGCGGTGACGACCTCACCGGTCGCGGCCTTCACCAGCGGCGGACCGCCGAGGAAGATGGTGCCCTGATCACGCACGATGACGGCCTCGTCGGCCATCGCGGGCACATACGCGCCGCCCGCGGTGCACGAGCCCATGACCGCCGCGATCTGGGCGATGCCCTTGGCGCTCATATTCGCCTGGTTGTAGAAGATGCGGCCGAAGTGCTCGCGGTCGGGGAACACCTCGTCCTGGCGCGGCAGGAAGGCGCCGCCGGAGTCCACCAGGTACACACACGGCAGGTTGTTCTGCGCGGCCACTTCCTGCGCCCGCAGGTGCTTCTTCACCGAGATCGGGTAATACGTGCCGCCCTTGACCGTCGCGTCGTTGGCCAGGACCAGGCACTCACGGCCCGAGATGCGGCCGATGCCCGCGATCATGCCCGCGCCGGGGCACTCGTCGCCGTACATGCCGTTTCCGGCCAGCGGCGCCAGCTCGAGGAACGGGCTGCCCGGGTCGAGCAGCTGCTCGACCCGCTCGCGGGGGAGCAGCTTGCCCCTGGCCACGTGCCGTTCGCGGGACTTCTGCGGGCCACCGAGGGCGGCCGTGGCCAGCCGCTGCCGCAGATCGGCGACCAGGGCACCGTGCGCGTCCCGGTTGCTCGTCGCGGCCAGGGTGCCGTCTTCGGTCTCGTGCGTAACCGTCATCGCGCCATTCTCTCACTCGGTTAATCGCCAATAACTGAAATTCAGGTTAATCTTGACTAACCAAGTTGTCCAGAGGGGCCGCCAGATGTCGACTACCGAGCCTGTTCAGGTGACCCGCCGCGAGCAGCTCAAAGCCCAGCGTCGCGAACAATTGCTGGCCGCGGGCGCCCGCCTGATCGCCGATCGCGGGTTCTTCGGCGTGCGCCTCGACGACCTCGGCGCGGCCGTCGGTATCAGCGGCCCCGCCGTCTACCGCCACTTCGCGAACAAAGAGGCGCTGCTGGTCGAGCTCCTGGTCGGCATCAGTGAGCGCCTGCTCTCGGGCGGCCGCGCCGTTGTCGACGAATCACTGTCGGCCTCGACGGCACTGCCCGCCCTGGTCGACTTCCACCTCGACTTCGCCTTCGGCAACCCCGAACTCATCCGCATCCAGGACCGCGACCTCGACAACGTCCCCGCCAACGACCGCCGTATCCTGCGCCGCACGCAGCGTCAATACGTCGAAATCTGGGTAGGCGTCCTCCGCGAACTGAACCCCGCCCTCCCCGAGGAAGCCGCCCGCATCCAGGCCCACGCCGCCTTCGGCCTGATCAACTCCACCCCCCACAGCGCCAGCGCCGCGAGTGCTTCCCGGGCTCGCCCGGTGCTGCGTCAGATGGCCCTGGCCGCCCTGGGTGCTCGAGCGTCATTTGCTTGACGTTGAGGCTGGTCGGAAGTGATACCGAGCGGTATCATGAACGCATGGCTATGACTCTGCGGTTGTCCGACGAACAGACTGCTGCACTCCGGCGCCGCGCAGAGGCTGAACACACATCGATGCAGCAGGTTGCCCTAGCTGCCATCGATAGTTACATCCAGCAACCTGCGGGACCCGGTCGGCGCCGCGCCGTTCCGGTCGACGAACTGTTCGCAGCATTCGGCGATCTCCCGCCTATGAGTAGCGACCGCTTCCGGGCAGACCAAGACGAGCACATCGATGGCGCGGCGCACTTCGACGCCTATCTGCGCGCGCACGGTGATAGGGAATCGGAATGACCCCACGCCATCTTCGTGGTCTCGCCGACACCAATATTCTGATCTATCTGGAACGTCTGCCGCGTGAGGTGCTTCCAGGCGAGCTGGTGACCAGTGCGGTCACCCTGGCTGAACTCTCGGCTGGTGTGCACCAAACTGACGATGCGATGGAGCGTGCGCTGCGCATCGCTCGGTTGCAACGAACCGAGGCGATGTTCGACCCGTTGCCGTTCGATGCCGATGCTGCTCGGCAATACGGGCTCATCGCAGCGGGAGTTATCGCCAGTGGGCGTAAACCGCGTCGCCGTGAAGCGGATCTGATGATCGCCGCCGTCGCCGCTGCTCATCGGCTGCCTCTGTTCACCACCAACCCTGACGACTTCAAGGGGACGGATGGCCTGCTGACAGTCGTCCCGGTGCCGCGCCCCCCGGATTTACCCGGTCCGAGGCCTATGCGTGCAATCAAGAAGCCCGCTCCGGAGCCGATTCAAACCAGCGGGACGGTCTCTGATCTGATCGACGACCAGCGGCGATAGCCCGATCAGTCGAGCTGGCGCCAGAGCCAGCCGGGGCCGACGGATTCGGCGCCGTAGTCCTCGACTCGGGTGCGGAGTTCGCGGTCGGCGGTGACAACGGTGATCTGTTCGTGGGAGTCGGTCTCGGCGACTACGTCGACGATCTTGTCGTCGCCCGAGCCCTCGGCGAGGACCACCTTCATGCGCGGTGCGGAAGGTTCGGCGCCGTCGACGGCAGCTCTGGCCGCCCCTTCGAGGACAACGGTGATCTCGGTGGATTCGGGCAGACGCGTGGTCAGTTCCGCCACGTCGGAGAGGAGCCTGCGAGCAGCGCCCGCGCGGTCCTTCCACCATCCGTTGGCGCGCGAGCCGATCACATTGGCCGCATCCACCACGATGAGATGCCTCGGATCGCTCATCGCCCCAGTCTGCCCGGCGGTCGACGTTGCCGAGACAATTCGACTCACCGGGGTGGGACGTCAGGCAGGCGTGGGGACGCCGATGCCGGTGAGGCGGCCGTCGGTCATGCGGTAGACGGCGTCCATGCGGTGGAGGTGGGTGGGGTCGTGGGTGACGAGGATGGTGGCCGCGTGGTGGGTGCGGGCGATGGTGGTGATGAGGTCGATGATGGCGGCGCCGCGTTCGGAGTCGAGGGCGCTGGTCGGTTCGTCGACGACGAGCAGGGCTGGGTTGTTCATCAGGGCTCGGGCGATGTTGACGCGTTGCCGCTGGCCACCGGAGAGTTGGGCCGGGCGTTTGTGGGCGTGTTCGGTCAGGCCCACAGCTTCCAGGAGTTCCTTTGCGCGGGTGCTGGTTTCGCTACGCGATGCCCGCTTCGGGCCGCCTAGGTGAGCGGTGACTTCCAGTTGCTCGACGGCGGTGAGTGAGGGGATGAGATTGGCCTGCTGGAAGACGATGCCCATCGAGGTCCGGCGAGCTGTCGCGGCCGCACGTCGGCTCAGTGTGGCGAGATCTGTGGTGCCCGAATCGGTGTCGAGCTCGACCGTGCCGGAGTCGGGTCGGATCAGAGTCGCGGCGACGGCGAGCAGACTCGATTTGCCCGAGCCGGACGGGCCGGTGACGGCGGCGATCGTGCCGCCGGGGACGTGCAGGTTCACCTGGTCCAGCGCGGTGAGACGGCCCGCGCCGTCGGGGTAGGTGAGGGTCACATCGGTGAGGGTGAGCGCCATGGGAAGTCCTTCAGCGAGTCGCGCCGAGCGCGGTCAACGGGTCGGTGGTGAACAGGAAGCGCAGGGCGACAGCGGCGCCGGCCAGGCCGAGCACGATCAGGGCCAGTGCGGGCACCAGGGTGGTCGCGGGGCTGAGCACGAAAGGCATTGCGTCGCCGAGGAACAGCGAGGTAGCGGCGGTGATCGACAGACCTGCGGCGACGCCTGCGATCAGGACGATCGCGGCCTGGGCGAGGGCATCGCGGACCAGCGATCCGGTGGTCGCGCCGAGGGCTTTCAAGGTGGCGATGTCGGGTTGGCGCTGCACGGTCCAGACGGTGAAGAAGGCGCCGATCACCAGGGCGGAGATGGCGAACAGCAACAAGGTCATCAGGGTGAGTGAGCTGTTCTCGGCCTGGTAGGAACCGATCGCCTGCACGGCGTCCTTCGCCGGTACCTGCCGCGTTCCCGCTTCGGCGTCGAGACTGCCGCTGTCGAGGGTGCCGGTTATCGCGAGCACTGTCGCGGCTCCCGAGCGGGGGCTGGCGGCCTGCCAGTCCTGCATGCTCGTCCAGATCACCGGCGTGTGGCTGTACCACTCGTCACCGGCGACGTCGGCGACGGTGAACTCGTGGCCTGCCAGCAGCACGATATCGCCGGTGCCCGCGGACAGGTCACGCGCCGCCGCCGCACTCAGCACCACCGCACCGGGCGCGGTAGCAGGGCGATTGCTGAACGCCGATGGGTCGCCGCCGAACAACGCGACCTGCGTCGGGCTCGCACCCGCGTGCTCGGCCCGGGTCCGCGAGATGCCGATCGGCGTGGCATCGATTCCGCCCGCCGACTGCCACTGCGCGATCTGCTGCTCGGTGAGCACCGACGAATCGAAGGACGGATCGGCCCCGGTCTCGGCGAAAACCACCTGGTCGGCGTCGATGCCATGGACCGCGGAGATGTTCTGGTGCGCCAGCCCGGCGGTGAGACCGCTGAGGAAACTCACCAGCACCGCGACCAGCAGCACGACGGTGGTGATGAGCAGGAAGCGGCCACGAGCGGCCCGCAGATCTCGGAGTGCGACGAACATGACTCCACTCTGTCCGCGCGGGCCGTCGACGCCATCGCACCGGCGCACGAAACGCCGTCCATCCAAGGTCTGCCGCCGTTTACATCTTTCGATGGATGCCCGCCTGGTTGCCGCACATAAGCTGGTCGGCGTGCACTCGTCCCCTTTGACCCCGGTGGTCACCACGCTGCGGCTTGGCCTGCATGTGCTGGTGACGGCACTGGCGGTGGTGGTCGCGGTGCGCGCGTTGCTGCCCGACGGAGGCGGCCACGGTGCCGCGGTCGTCGCGCTGACGGCGGTGTGGTTGCTCGTCTACTTCGCCGGGACCGAGCTTCCCCGCCGCTCAGCTGAGCGTGCGGAATCCGGTGCTGCCGGAGTAGTGCGGGGCTATCGCGCGGTTGCTGGTGGTGTGTCGGCGAAGCCGGCCGCTGGTGACGCTTCTGCCCATCGATGGTCGGGCGCGGTGTGGATCTGGCTGGCCGTGCTCACCGCGCTGTGGCTGGCCCTGCTCGCGCTCACGCCCGATGCCGTCTATCTCGCGTTCGGGCTGTTCTTCGTCTATCTGCATCTGCTGCCGCGTCCATGGAATCTGATCGCGGTGGTACTCGCTACCGGGGTCGGGGTGCTGGGTTTCGCGGCGCATCGCGGATGGTCGGCCGGTGCGGTGGTCGGGCCCGCGCTCGGTGCGTTGGTCGCGATCGGGATCGGGCTCGGGTATCAGGCGCTGCATCGCGAGGCTGTCGAACGGGAGCGGCTGATCGACGAATTGATCGGCACCAGAGCGATTCTCGCGGAGCAGGAACGCACCGCGGGCAAGCTCGCCGAACGTGAACGCCTGGCCAAGGAGATCCACGACACCGTCGCTCAGGGATTGAGCAGTATCCAGCTGCTCCTGCACGCGGCCGAACAGGCCGCACCGGATCATCCTGCGCTGGATCGCATTCGGCTCGCGCGGGAGACCGCCGCGGGGGATCTGGCCGAAACCCGAAGGCTCATAGACGAATTGTCACCGGCGGCGTTGGATGGGCAATCGCTCGCCCAAGCGCTGGAACGGATTTGCCTTCGCGCACAGTCGCCGACACTGACCACACAGCTGCTCGTCGAGGGTGAACCGGAGCGACTACCGATGCCGGTCGAGGCGGCGCTGGTGCGGATCGCGCAGAGTGCGGTGGCCAATGTGGTTCAGCACGCGCGGGCCGCGCGCATGCGGGTCACCCTCACCTACGACGACACCGACGCGCACCTCGATATCGTCGACGACGGCATCGGCATCGACCCGGATGTGTTGCGCCAACCACGTTCCGGCGCGTTCGGCCTCGCCGCCATGCGCAGCCGCGTCGAACAACAGGGCGGCGCGATGACAGTCGAATCCGAACCCGGCCACACAGCCGTGACGGTGTCCTTCCCCCTCGGAGCAGCCTCGTGATCCGCCTTCTCCTCGCCGACGACCACGCCATCGTCCGCGCCGGCCTCCGCGCGCTCCTCGACGCCGCCGACGACATCACCGTGGTCGGCGACGTCGCGGATGCCGATGCGGCAGTGGCCTTCTGCGCCGCCACTCCCGTCGACCTGGTCCTGATGGACCTGCGCTTCGGCGACGGCCGCTCGGGCGCCTCCGCCACCGCGGGCCTGCGCGCCCTCCCCACCCCGCCGAACGTCCTCGTCGTCACCAACTACGACACCGACGCCGACATCCTCGGCGCCATCGAAGCGGGCGCCGTCGGCTACCTCCTCAAAGACACCCCACCCACCGAACTCCTCGCCGCCGTCCGCGCCGCCGCCGCAGGCGAAAGCGTCCTCTCCCCAACCGTCGCCTCCCGCCTGATGACCCGAGTCCGCCGAGCCGACACCACCCTGAGCCCCCGCGAAGTAGAAGTCCTGCGCCTGGTCGCCGCAGGCCTGTCCAACCGCGACATCGCCAAACAACTGTTCCTCAGCGAAACAACAGTGAAGTCCCACCTCGTCCACATCTACGCCAAACTGGGCGTGAAATCCCGAACCTCCGCCGTGGCGACGGCCCGCGCTCAGGGCGCGATATGACCGCGCCTGGTCGACGTCGCGCCGGTCGATGAGCTGCTCGCAGCTTTCGGAGATCTGCCGCCGATGGATCTCGAACGATTCAGGGCAGGCCAGGACGAGAACCTCGATGGGTCAGCCCACTTCGACGCCTATCTCCGGGCGGCGCGGTCCGGAGAGTCGGAGTGACCTTCTACGTTAACTATCGTTGCGATAGCAGTGTTTGGAGCCCGGGGGTAAGGCGCTTGCGTCAGTAGACGGCTTAACATTGTTATCGCAGTGATAAAATGATTCGAACTTCGAACTTGCAGAGCAACCGGTGGCGGCCTTCTATAAAGGTTGCCACGGCAGTGATAGGGGTGCTGGTGAGTAGGGCGAAACCAAGGGTTCGAGCGCGTGCTGACGGCGGCCCACTCGCTGACTTCGGTGAGTACCTCGCCCAGCGGCGCCATCAGCTCGCGATGACTCAGGCCGATCTGGCAGATCTGGCCGATGTCGGTGTCTCGACCGTGCGGACTCTCGAGGCTGGAGCACACACCGTCACCCTGCAGGTGACGCTGCGCGTGCTCGACGCACTCGGTCTCGCGATGGTTGGCATGCCCTTCGCTAGAACGAGCGAACTTCCGGAAGATGAAGTCGCACTGAGAATCTCGGATGGCGGTGCGCGGTGAGCTCTTCCCTTGGAGCGGTCGACCTGCGCACGGTCGAGGTCGCCGATGTGTACAAGAACGGCCGGTTCGCCGGGTGGCTTCGGCGTGAGCGCGATGACGTGACATTCACCTACGCCGCAGAGTATCGCGACGATCCTGTCGCTCCATCGGTCGCGTACTCGTTGCCGAAATCGACGGGGATGTTCCGTACGACCGGGGGATCGGTTCCACCGTTCTTCGCGGGTTTGCTACCAGAAGGTGTCCGGCTCGGTGCGGTTACCAGGGCTAATCGGACCAGCGAAGACGATCACTTCACCATTCTGCTCAGTGTCGGCGCCGACACCATCGGCGATGTTCAGGTTGTCGCAGCAGGGATTGCGCCCCAGTCACCACTACCGATATTCGATGAAGAAGATTCTACGGCCGTAGATTTTGCGGAGCTGTTCACCCGAGCCACGGCGGGCGATCTCGAAATGATCGACCGAACAGCCTTGCCCGGAGTGCAGATGAAGGTCTCGGCGGAGATGCTCTCAACGCCCGTGATTACCACAGGCGGCCCGGCCATTCTGAAACTCGACCCGGCGGAATATCCACTTCTCGTCGATAATGAAGAGTTCTTTCTGAACATGGCTCACGATGCGGGGATTTCGGTGCCGAACCACCGTCTCGGAGTCGATAGAACAGGGCGTAAAGCCTTGTTCGTCGAGAGATTCGATCGCGTTGTCGACACCGCGGCCATCCGCCGGTTGGCGCAGGAAGATGCGTGCCAGGTGCTGGGCCGGTACCCGGCGGCAAAGTATCGAATGTCCATGCAGGAGGCCATTATCGGGCTTGCGAGTGCGGTCAGGGAAGGCGGAGGTTCATATCGGCTCGCCAGCTTGCGGATGCTGGAAATCGCGGCATTCAGCTACCTCATCGGCAATGGGGACCTGCACGGCAAGAACCTATCGATTCGCCGCGACACAGACGGATTATGGGGCGTGACACCCGCCTACGACCTGCTCAGTACCCAGCCATATCTCGGGTGGAACGACCCGATGGCTCTGCAGCTATATGGGCGCGCGGCCAAGCTGACCCGCCGCTGGTGGTTGGATGCGGCCGACCGTCTCGGTGTTCCCGAGCGTGCCATCACCAAAAGCCTGACTCGCATCATCGACAGTGCGGAACCGTGGTTGTGCAGAATGGATGCGATCGGGTATGACGACAAGACCACCGACCGCCTCGCCGCGCTGGTCAGCGGTCGGCGTGCTGAGCTCTATGGCAGGCAATGAACGGTGAATATGGTTGTCGCGGATGGGATGCTGTGGAGATGAGTGGTCGTGCGGCGTGAGTGACTGGTAGGTCGCTCACGCGAGCTGTCATCTTGCTGGTCTACCCGTCGACCTGGTCCTGATGGACCTGCGCTTCGGCGACGGCCGCTCGGGCGCCTCCGCCACCGCGGGCCTGCGCGCCCTCCCCACCCCGCCGAACGTCCTCGTCGTCACCAACTACGACACCGACGCCGACATCCTCGGCGCCATCGAAGCGGGCGCCGTCGGCTACCTCCTCAAAGACACCCCACCCACCGAACTCCTGGCCGCCGTCCGCGCCGCCGCCGCAGGCGAAAGCGTCCTCTCCCCAACCGTCGCCTCCCGCCTGATGACCCGAGTCCGCCGAGCCGACACCACCCTGAGCCCCCGCGAAGTAGAAGTCCTGCGCCTGGTCGCCGCAGGCCTGTCCAACCGCGACATCGCCAAACAACTGTTCCTCAGCGAAACAACAGTGAAGTCCCACCTCGTCCACATCTACGCCAAACTGGGCGTGAAATCCCGAACCTCCGCCGTCGCCACCGCACGCGAGAGCGGTGCGATCTGAACCCATCGTTGGGTCGGGCCAACTCGATGCTGATCTCAGCTTTGCAAAGTATACAAATATTTGTATACTTGGATCGGTGAAGCGACTCGAGTTCGTTGGCACAGCGCTTGATGACCGCATCCTTGTGCTGCACTGCTTTCAGAAGAAGACTCGGAAGACATCGGATTCTGATCTGGCGCTGGCTACGAAGCGATACGCAAGGGCCGGTTTTGCAAGCAGGAAGGGAGAGCGCTGATGGCGGACGAGACGTTCGACAGCGTGTGGGATGCGATCGAGGACACCCCACAGGAAGCAGAGAACATGCGGTTGCGGTCGCGGCTGATGATCGCTCTGACAGAGCACATCGAGAGTTCCGGCTGGACGCAGGTGTCGGCTGCCGAGCGGCTCGGCGTGACACAGCCTCGGGTGTCGGATCTGATGCGGGGAAAGATCAGCCTGTTCAGCTTGGACGCGCTGGTCAATATGGTCGTCGCGGCCGGGATGCATGTAGAGATGAGTGTTCGTGCGGCGTGAGTGACCGGCCGGTCGGTACCGCGAGGTGGGGTCTTGTTGGCCTACCCTGGGCGCATGGCTTCCCTGTCGGATCCTCGGGTGCGCGAGTTTCTTTCCCACGGCACGCGAACTGGCAAGGTGGCGTTCGCCGGCGCGGATGGGCGTCCGCTGGTGACGCCGGTGTGGTTCATCGTCGAAGGTGATGAGCTGGTTTTCAATACGGGTGAGAACACGGCCAAGGGGCGGGCTTTCGCGCGTGATCCTCGTGTCGCGCTGAGTGTTGATCTCGAGGAGCCGCCGTATGCGCTGGTTCAGGTGCAGGGGACGGTCACGTTGTCCGAGGACCTCGATGAGCTCGTGCGTACCGCTACCGCCATCGGTGCTCGATACATGGGTCAGGATCGGGCGGCGGAGTTCGGTAAGCGCAACGGGGTTCCCGGTGAACTCGTGGTGCGGGTGCGGCCGACGAAGGTCGTCGCGCAGTTCGATATGACGAGCTAGCGGGCGCCGTCCATCGGGACCGCGTCAGGGCCGGGCGGGGTCGGGTCGTAGGGTGGGGGATCGTTGCGGTCGAAGAGTGGGGACGAGCAGGTCGCTCCGACTTCTGGTGTGGTGTAAGGGTTTTCGCGGAGGGCGACGATGAACTGGTCGATGCGTTCGTCGGTGGCGGAGTCGAGGGTGAGCTGGTGGCCCCACGACTGCAACGAGATCGGGTGGTCCATCTCGGGGATGGGCGACATCAGGGTGTATTGCCGGTCGGTCACCTTCGCGCTCAGCAGGGCTTGATCCTGCGGGCTCACCTTCGCTGGGTCGTAGGCGATCCACACCGCGCCGTGTTCGAGCGAGTGCACCGCGTTCTCGGTGCGTAGGGCCTTCGAATAGACGACGCCGGTGCAGGCCGCCCACTGCGCGTCGTGCGGTCCGCCCACCGGGGGGATCGACGGGTAGGCGACTCGCTGGGTCGGGCGCACATGCTGCTGCCCCGGCGCGATCTCGGTGACAACGACGCCGCGAATCTGTAGCGAGGGATCCTGATTGTCCTCCGACGGTGCGAAGCTGTCCCCCGAAGCGGTGGCCTTACCCGCCACCTTGTCGGCTGAGCACCCTGCCACCAACGCCGCGGCCACGACCGCAACCGCGCAAACACCTGCGCTACGCACCCCACCGCTCCTGCCCGACACCCGCATCGCGGAACCCCGTTTCGTCGTCGCCTGCGCGCCAGCCGTCCGACACAGAACCTACTTGTCTCCATCTCTCGGCCGATCATCAGCTGGGGTCTTGCCGGCGGAGGTCGCCGCGCACTTCGATAGGGCGGCTAGCGGGTGCTGTCATCTGTCGAGAACCGATGTGTGGCTACAATAGCGGAAGTATTTATGGCCACAATAAGGAGCGTCATGGAGATCGGTGTGCGGGAGCTGCGGGACCACCTGAGCAGCCATTTGGCCGACGTGCGCGCGGGCCGGACTGTGACAGTGACCGACCACGGTAAGCCGATCGCCCGGATCGTCCCCGTTGATCGGCTGACCTCCTTGGAGCAGTTGCGGGCCGAAGGTCGGGTTCAGCCTGCCCGAAAGCGCAAGCAGCCCGCGGCGGAGCCGGTTCAGGGCAGCGGAATCGTCTCTGACCTGATCGACGATCAGCGCCGGTGATCGGCTACCTCGATACCTCGGCGTTCCTCCCGCTGCTGGTCGCTGAGCCGAGCAGTGCCGCGTGTAAACGATTCTGGGACCTCGCCGATGATGTGGTCTCGTCTCGGCTGCTCTATGTCGAATCGGCAGCGGCGCTGGCTCAGGCACACCGGATGGGCCGACTCGACGAATCTCAGTTCCGTGCGGCCTCGCGCCTGCGGGACGACTTCTGGCAACAGATCAATGTGACAGAGGTGGACGAGAAGCTGGCTGAATCGGCGGCTGCGTTGGCGGAGCGATACGCGCTGCGCGGCTACGACGCCGTCCACTGTGCAGCTGCCGCGCAACTCGAGGACCCTGATCTGGTTGCCGCATCGGGTGACAGGAAGTTGCTCACCGCTTGGAAGGCGCTCGGGATCGCCACATTCGATTCGAACGCACCGGGGCTGTGACGGGCTAGCAGCGGTCCTTACACTCCTGGGCATGACCGTGCATTTCATCGGGGCAGGCCCCGGCGCCGCCGACCTGCTCACGGTGCGAGCGGTCAACCTCCTGCGCGACAGTCCGGTCTGCCTCTACGCGGGCACGTACCTCGATCCCGAGGTCCTCGCGCACTGCGCGCCTGGCACGGAACTGATCGACACCCAGCACCTGGACCTGGACCAGATCATCGACCACCTGGTGCGTGCCGACAAGGCCGGCCAGGACGTGGCACGGCTGTGCTCGGGCGATCCCTCGATCTATTCGGCCCTTACCGAGCAGACTCGCAGGCTCGACGCCGAGAACGTCGCATGGGACATCACTCCGGGCGTCCCCGCCTACGCGGCCGCAGCAGCTGCCCTTGGCACTGAGCTGACCGTCCCGGAGGTCGTCCAGTCGGTAGTCCTCACCCGAACACAGGCTCGCTCCACCGCGATGCCTGAAGGTGAGGCCTTGGCGAACTTCGCCGCGACCGGCGCGACCCTCGTCCTACACCTCGCGATCACCCGGATCAGAGTGCTGGCCGAGGAGCTGGTCGGCGAGTACGGCGCGGACTGCCCGGTCGCCGTCGTCTATCGCGCCAGCCAGCCCGAACAGCTCGTCCTGCGCGGCACCCTGGCCGACATCGCCGACCACGTGGAGGCGGCGGGCCTGCGTCAAGCCGCGGTGATCCTGGTCGGCCGCGCGCTGTCCACGTCCATCGACTGCGCCCAGTCCCACCTCTACGACCCGGCCAGGACCCGGTAACACCCACTGCCGCAACAGCAGACCGATCGGTGTGAGCCATCACTCAGTTCCCGCTGTGCACAGGTCATCCGGCGGGGATGTGAGAACGCAGACAAGCGTCAGCAAACGCGGGTCGGGGGCTTCACCTGGGGCGATGCTTGCCAGCTATGGAGGTGGTTGGTTGCGGGGCGGGCACACCGGTAGATTGGTGCGATGGTTTGCGACGAGTAGACCGGCGCTGGCGGCCGGGCGGTCAGGTGCATGGTCTCGGCTGTGTAACGAGACCCGCCCGGGTGACAGATAGTGCCAATGGACATTTTTGCCTGATTGATTCGAGAACTGAACCCGAGACGCGGGCGCCCCGCTGGAAATTTGGTGGGCGCTCGCGTTCCGGTGTCGTCGGGGAGCGCCTACCCAGGTGTTCCGGAAGCGAGGTTTGGGTTGGACCGGCTGGATTTCGGCGGAAACGGCGAAACTGGTGACGGACGTGGAGACTCTTCGGAGTACTTCCCGCTCTCGCCCGCACAGCTGGGTATCTGGTACGCGCAGCACGTCGACCCACAGGTGCCGATCAATATCGCCCAGTACGTCGACCTGCGTGGACGCCTCGATGTCGGCGTGCTCGAGCGCGCGAGCGCCGACGCGGCCACCGACCTCGAATCGGGCTGGCTGCGCATCGTCGAGATCGACGGTGAGCCGATGCAGACCGTCGATCCCACCCAGGACGCGACGCTGATCTATGTCGATGTGCGTGGCGAGGCAGACCCCGAAGCGGCCGCCGCCGCATGGATGCGCGCCGAGTACAGCCGCCCGCTCGACATCGTTCGTGACCGCCTGGTCCAGGCCGCCGCGATCCAGCTCAGCGATGACCGCTGGTACTGGTATGCCCGCGTCCACCACATCGTGCTCGACGGTTTCGGCGCCAACAACTTCGTCAACCGCACGGCGCAGCTCTATACCGCGGCGGTCACCGGCACCCCGGCGCCGCCGAACAAAGCCACCGATCTGCGCGCGCTCTACGAGTCCGAGCTCGTCTACCGCGACAGCACCCGTTTCCAGTCCGACAAAGAGCACTGGGCCCAGCGGGTAGCGGGTCTGGAGGAGGGCAGCAGCCTCACCGGTCGCTCGGCCCCGCCCTCGCCGGTCAACGACGTCACCAGCGCGGCCCTGAGCCCCGCTCAGGACGAGCGGCTCACCGCCGCGATAGCCCGCCACGACAGCACCGCGGCACCGCTGCTGATCGCCGGCTTCGCCGCCTACCTGGCCCAGATCACCGGCACCGAAGACGTCATCCTCAGCCTCCCGGTCACCGCCCGCACCACCGCGGTGATGCGTCGCTCCGGCGGTGTGACCTCCAATATCGTCCCGCTGCGCCTGCGCGTCGGCCACGACACCACCGTCGCGCAGCTGCTGCGCTCGGTGACCACCGAGGTCTCCGGCGCCCTGCGCCACCAGCGCTACCGCCACGAGGACATCCGCCGCGACTCGGCGGGCGAGGGCATGGTCTCCACGGAGTTCTTCGGCCCGTGGGTCAACATCATGCTGTTCGACAACCACCTGAGCTTCGGTGACATGGAGGGCACGCTCAACGTGCTGTCCACGGGCAGCATCGAGGACCTGGGCGTCAACTTCTATCAGTCGCACGGTGGCACCCGCTCCCACATCGACTTCGAGACCAACCCGAACCTGTACTCGGCGGCCGACGCGCAAACCCATCACGGCCGGTTCCTCGAGTTCTTCGACCGGTTCCTCGCCGCCGACGCCGAGCTACCGGTGTGGAATCTGCCGGTCACCGGCACCGCGGAACTGGAACGCTCGCTGACCGAGTGGAACGACGCGGCGCACGAGGTCCCCGCGACCACGCTGCCCGCGCTGCTCGACGCGCAGATCCCGCTCACCCCCGACAGCATCGCCCTCGACTTCGAGGGCGAGACCCTCACCTACGCCGAATTCGGCGCGAAGGTGAACCGTCTTGCCCGCTTCCTGATCGCCGACGGCGTCGGCCCGGAATCCCTCGTAGCGCTCGGCATGCGCCGCTCGCTCGACCTCGTGATCGGCATGCACGCCGTGCTCAGGGCCGGTGGCGCGTATGTGCCGATCGACCCGGATCATCCGGCCGACCGCACCGCCTACATCCTCGAGTCCGCGGCACCGGTCTGCGTTCTGACCACCGCCGGTGACGACCTCGATCTCCCGGAAACTGTCGCCCGCGTCGAGATCGATCGACTCGACACGACCGGTTTCGACGCCACACCTGTCACCGATGCCGACCGGCTGTCCCCGCTGCGCCCGGACAACACCGCCTACGTCATCTACACCTCGGGTTCCACCGGCCGCCCCAAGGGCGTCGCGGTCACCCACCACGCGATCGTCAACCAAGAGCTGTGGATGCTCGACGAGTACCGGTTGACCGCCGACGACGTCTACCTGCAGAAGACCGCCACCACCTTCGACGTGTCGCTGTGGGGCTATTTCCTGCCCCTGATGGTCGGCGCGAAACTGGTCATCGCGAGCCCCGACGGCCACCGCGACCCGCTGTATGTCGCGGACATGATCCAGCGTCACGGCGTCACCGTGACGGACTTCGTCCCGTCCATGCTGACCGTGTTCGTCTCCCACGCGACGCAGGCTCAATGCGCAACGCTGCGTGCGGTTTTCGTCATCGGTGAGGCACTGCCTCCCGAGACCGCCGCGGGTCTGCGCGCGATCTCCGATGCCGGCCTGCACAACCTCTACGGCCCCACCGAAGCAGCGGTCTCGGTCACCTACTGGGAGGCCACCGAAGCCGACACCACGCAGGTGCCGATCGGTATCCCCGAGTGGAATGTCGAAGTCTACGTACTGGATTCGCGGCTGCGCCCGGCCGCGATCGGCGCACCGGGTGAGTTGTATCTGGCCGGTCGTCAGCTGGCCCGCTGCTACCGCGGCCGCCCCGACCTGACCTCGGACCGCTTCGTCGCCAACCCCGTCGGCGCCCCCGGCGAGCGCATGTACCGCACCGGCGACCTGGTGCGCTGGAACGCCGACGGCGTCCTGGAGTACATCGGCCGCACCGACTTCCAGGTGAAGTTCCGCGGTCAGCGCATCGAGCTCGGCGAGATCGAAACCGACCTGCTCGCGCACCCGAGTGTCAGTCAGGCCGCGGTCCTGGTGGTCGACACCGCGACCGGCCAGCAGCTCGTGGCCTACATTGTGCCCGCGCCGGGCCAGTCCGCCGATCCGGCGACGCTGACCCGCTTCGTGTCCGAGAAGCTGCCCGCCTACATGGTGCCCGCGTCGATCATGGTGCTCGCCGCGTTCCCGCTCAACACCTCGGGCAAGCTGGACCGCAAGGCCCTGCCAGAGCCCGTGTTCAGTGCTGCCGCAGGCGATTTCCGCGCACCGCGCACCCCGGCCGAGCAGATCGTGGCGGGCATCTTCGCCGACGTGCTGAGCCAGGAACGGGTCGGCGCCGACGACAACTTCTTCGAACTCGGCGGCAACTCGCTGGTCGCCACCCAGGTCGTCGCCCGCATCGGTGCCGCGTTCGGCATCCAGCTGGGTGTGCGCGCGCTGTTCGAGACCCCGACGGTGGCCGGACTCGCCTCGCGTGCCGAATCCGCTACGCCCGCCGATGTTTCAGCGGCCATGCGTCCGCCGCTGGTCGCGCAGCCGCATCCCGAGCAGGTGCCGTTGTCGCTGGCCCAGCAGCGGATGTGGTTCATCAACCAGTTCGACCCGACCGCGCCCACCTACAACCTGCCCTTCGTGGTGCAGATGAAGGGTCGCGTCGAGGTCGACGCCCTGATCGCCGCGCTCAATGATGTTGTGGTGCGCCAGGAATCGCTGCGCACGATCTTCCCCGACGCCGACGGCGGCTTCCAGCAGGTGCTCGGCGCCGACGAATTCGATCTCGGCATCGCGGTGACCCCGATCGACCAGTCGCGGCTGCGCGACGAGCTGATCGACTTCGCCTCCACCGGCTTCGACGTGACCCTCGAACTGCCGATCCGGGTGCAGATCTTCAAGGTCGTCGGCGGAACCACCAACGGCACACCGGAATACGCGGTCGCCTTCGTGGTCCACCACATCGCGGCCGACGGTTTCTCCTTCGGTCCGCTGGCCCGCGACGTCGCCACCGCCTACCTGGCCCGCGCCGCGGGCGTGGCCCCGGCCTGGCTGCCGCTGCCCGTCCAGTACCGCGACTACACGCTGTGGCAGCACGAACTGCTCGGTGCCGAATCCGACCCGACCTCGATGGCCGCGCGTCAGCTCGACTACTGGCAGCGGGCGCTGGAAGGCCTGCCCGACCAGCTCGACCTGCCCAGCGACCGCCCGCGCCCGCAGCAGCAGAGCTTCCGTGGCGCGCGCGTCGGTTTCGAGATCGACGCCGACACCCACGAGCAGCTCGCCGCGGTGGCTCGCGCCAACGGCGTCACCCTGTTCATGGTCGTGCACGCCTCCCTCGCGGTGCTGCTCGCGCGCCTGTCGGGCACCACCGACATCGCCGTCGGCACCCCCATCGCGGGCCGCGGTGAGCAGGCGCTGGATGACCTGATCGGCATGTTCGTCAACACCCTGGTGTTGCGTTCCGACGTCGACCCCACTCAGCCGTTCACCGAATTCCTCACCCGCACACGCGAAACCGACCTGAGCGCGTTCGCCAACGCGGATGTGCCGTTCGAGCGGCTCGTCGACGTGCTCAACCCGTCGCGCTCCCAGGCCAGGCACCCGCTGTTCCAGGTGGTGCTGTCGTTCCAGGAGATGTCGCACGGCACCCTGGAGCTGCCCGGTCTCACGGTCACGGCCGACGAGGTCGAGGTCGACATGGCCAAGTTCGATCTGCAGTGGACGCTCACCGAGGAGCGCACCGGCACCGGCTCGCTGTCGGGCATGACCGGCGTGCTCACCTATGCCATCGACCTGTTCGATCAGTCGACCGTCGAAGAGCTGCTGCTGCGCTGGCGCCGCGTGCTCGACGCGATTCTGGCCGACCCGGCCGTCACCGTCGGCGCGATCGATGTGCTCGACGATGCCGAACGCACCGACCTGGTCACCCGTTTCGGCGCTCCCGCCGCGGTGGCTCGCACGCTGCCGCAGCTGATCGCCCAGGCCGCCCGCGACACCGAGTCGACCGCCGTGGTGTTCGAGGGGACAGCTGTCTCCTACGGCGACCTAGATCGCCGCTCGAACCAGCTGGCGCGCTTGCTGATCCAGCAGGGTCTCGGCGCCGAGGACTTCGTCGCCGTCGCCGTGCCGCGTTCGCTGGAGTCGGTGCTCGCGGTGTGGTCGGTCGCCAAGACCGGTGCCGCGTTCGTGCCCGTCGACCCGAACTACCCGGCCGACCGCATCGCCCACATGATCACCGATGCCGGTGTGTCCGTGGGTATCACGGTCACCGGTGAAGCCGATGAGCTCCCGGATTCGGTGCGCTGGCTCGTGGTCGACGACATCGACCTCACCGGCATCTCCGATGCCCCGCTGGCCCCGCGCGAACTCGTCCGCCAGACCGATCCCGCGCAGCCCGCGTACCTGATCTACACCTCCGGCTCCACCGGTGTGCCCAAGGGCGTCGTGGTCACCCATGCCAGCGTCGCGAACTTCTGTGCCGAGCAGATCGACCTGTATTCGCTCGACTCCACCACGCGCGCACTGCATTTCGCCTCGCCCTCGTTCGACGCGTCGGTGCTGGAAATGCTGCTCGCCATTGGTCGCGGCGGCACGCTCGTCGTCGTCCCGCCGGGCGTTTACGGCGGTGAGGAACTGCGCGACATCCTCATCACCGAACAGGTCACCCACGCGTTCGTGACCCCCGCCGCGCTGGCCACCTTCGACGCCCGCGGCCTCGATCACCTGCGGGTGCTCGCCGCCGGTGGTGAAGCGGTCCCGCCGGAACTGGTCGCCAAGTGGGCGGTACGCCTGCCCAACGGTTCGCGGCGCATGCTCGGCAATGTCTACGGACCCACCGAAACCACCATCGCGTCCAACCTCAGCGAAGGGCTGATCCCGGGGGAGCGGGTCGTCATCGGTGGCCCCATCCGCGGCGTCCACACCCTGATCCTCGATGACCGCCTGCGCCCCGTGCCGGTCGGTGTCGCGGGTGAGCTATACATCGGTGGCGTCGGTATGGCGCGTGGCTACCACGCGCGCGCCTCGCTGACCGCCGACAGGTTCGTCGCCAACCCGTACGCCCCCGGCGAGCGGATGTACCGCACCGGTGACGTGGTGCGCTGGACCGCCGATCGCAATGTGGAATACGTCGGCCGCTCCGACTTCCAGGTGAAGGTCCGCGGTTTCCGGATCGAACTGGGCGAGATCGACTCCGCGCTCGCCTCGCACGAGACCGTCGACTTCGCGGTGAGCATCGGCCACAAGAACAAGGGCGGCAGCACCTCGCTGGTGTCCTATGTCGTCGCGGTGCCCGGCAGTTCGATCGATATCGCCGAACTGACCGACCACGTCGCGCAGCGTCTGCCCGCGTACATGGTGCCCTCGTCGATCATGGTGCTCGCCGCGGTCCCGCTGACCGTCAACGGCAAGCTCGACCGTCGCGCGCTGCCCGCGCCGGTGTTCGAGGTGCGCGAGTTCCGTGCGCCCACCACCCCGATCGAGCAGATCGTCGCGCAGATCTTCGCCGATGTGCTCGAGCTGTCGCGCGTCGGTGTCGAGGACGACTTCTTCGAACTGGGCGGCAACTCGCTGATCGCCACCCAGGTCGCCTCCCGCATCGGTATCGCCCTCGATACCCGTGTCCCGGTCCGCATGCTGTTCGAGGCGCCCACGGTGGCGGCGCTGGCCGCCCGCGTGGAGTCCCAGGCCGGTGACGGCGCCCGCAAGGCTCTGGTCGCCCGCGAACGGCCCGACCTGGTGCCGCTGTCGCTGGCGCAGCAGCGCATGTGGTTCCTCAACCGGTTCGACACCGCCTCGGCGGTCAACAACATCCCCGTCGCGATCCGGCTGTCCGGTGACCTCGATGTGGCCGCGCTGCAGGTGGCGGTCATCGATGTCATCGACCGGCACGAGTCGCTGCGCACGGTGTTCCCTGATTCCGGCACCGGCCCGGTCCAGGTGGTCCTCGATGCCGCGCAGATCGTCCCCGACCTCACCCCGTACCGGGTCACCGAGGACAACCTCATCGATCACCTGATCGATCTGGCGTCGATGGCGTTCGATGTGACCAGCGAAGTACCGCTGCACGCACGGCTTTTCGAGGTTTCCGAGTCCGAGTACGTGCTCGGCATGGTGGTGCACCACATCTCCGCCGACGGCTGGTCGATGGCACCGCTCTCGCGCGATGTGATCATGGCCTACGCGGCCCGCACCTCGTGGGAAGCGCCGACCTGGGCCGAACTGCCGGTCCAGTACGCCGATTACTCGCTCTGGCAGCGTGAGGTCCTCGGCTCCGAGGACGATCCGCAGTCGTTGATCTCCTCCGAGATCGCCTACTGGGCGAAAGAACTCGCCGACCTGCCCGACGAGCTGGTACTCCCGGCCGATCACCCGCGCCCGCCTGCCGCGTCCTACCGGGGCGGCACCTACAGCTTCGTCATCGCGAGCGAAACCCAGCGCGCCCTGGTCGAATTGGGCCGCCGCTACAACGCCTCGCTGTTCATGGTCATGCACAGCGCCCTCGCGGTGCTGCTGGCCCGTGCCAGCGGCACCAGTGACATCGCGATCGGTACGCCGGTCGCGGGCCGTGGCGATCAGGCGCTCGACGACCTGGTCGGCATGTTCGTCAACACCCTGGTGCTGCGCTCGAAGGTGGACGGCGCGACCCCGTTCGCCACCCTGCTCGCCCAGGCCCGCGAGACCGACCTGCAGGCCTTCGCACACGCCGACGTGCCGTTCGAGCGCCTGGTCGAGGTGCTCAACCCGGCCCGTTCGCAGGCACGCCACCCGCTGTTCCAGGTGATGCTGTCGTTCCAGAACAACAAGCAGGCCTCGCTCCAGCTGCCGGGCCTCGCGGTCAGCGGTATCGATTACGACCCCCAGCTGGCCAAGTTCGACCTGCAGCTCACGCTCACCGAGGTGCAGGACACCAACGGCGAAGCCGGCGGCATGGCGGCCGAGTTCTCCTACGCGCTCGACCTTTTCGAGGAATCGACGGTCGCCGCGTTCGCCCGCAGGCTCGACAACATCTTCGCCGCGGTCGTCGCCGATCCCGAGGTGTTCGTCGGCGATATCGATCTGCTCGCGCCCGAGGAGCACGCGCAGGTTCTCGTCGACTGGAACGACACCGCGCACGCGGTCCCGCACGGCACGCTGGTGTCGCTGTTCGACGCGCAGGTCGAGCGGACCCCGGACGCCATCGCCCTGGTCTTCGAGCAGGAAGAACTGTCCTACCGCGAGCTGCAGGAGCGGGCCAACCGCATCGCCCGCCGCTTGATCGCCGACGGCATCGGCCCCGGTGACCAGGTGGCACTGGCGATCCGGCGCTCCACCGAGCTGGTCGTCGCCATGTACGCGGTGCTGCAGACCGGCGCCGCCTACGTGCCGCTGGATCCGGATCAGCCCGCCGACCGCATCGGCCATATCCTCGAGACCGCGCAGCCGCGACTGGTGCTCACCAGCCGTCGCGACTCGTTCGAAGCCGACGGCGTCACCGTGGCCGCGGTCGAGAACATCTTCTCGCCCGCCGACTTCAGCGGTGCCCCGATCACCGATGCCGAACGCGTGCGACCGCTGCGGGCCACCAACACGGCCTACGTGATCTTCACCTCCGGCTCGACCGGGCGCCCCAAGGGTGTGGCGGTCGACCACGCCGCGATCATCAACCGGCTGCTGTGGATGCAGCACGAGTACCCGATCGATGTCGCCGACGCCGTCCTGCAGAAGACCCCGGCCACCTTCGACGTGTCGGTGTGGGAGTTCTTCTGGCCCTTGCAGACCGGCGCCCGCCTGGTCGTGGCCAAGCCCGACGGCCACCGCGACCCGGTGTACCTGGCCCAGATCATCGCCGAGCGCCACATCACCACCGCACACTTCGTGCCCTCGATGCTGTCGGTGTTCGTCTCGACCCTCGGCAGCAACGGCAACGGTGACGCGGTGCGCCTGCGTCAGGTGTTCGCCTCCGGTGAGGCGCTGCCCGCGCCCACCGCGCAGCGCCTGCGCGAGCTCACCGGTGCCCGCCTGCACAACCTGTACGGCCCCACCGAGGCCGCGGTCGACGTGACCTATCACGAGGTCGTCGACGCCGATGTGGAGTCCGTGCCGATCGGCCGCCCGGTGTGGAACACCAGGGTGTTCGTGCTGGATTCCCGGCTGCACCCCGTGGCCCCCGGTGTCGCGGGAGAGCTCTATCTGGCGGGCGATCAGCTGGCCGTCGGCTATCTCAACCGGGCCGACCTGACCGCCGACCGTTTCGTCGCCAACCCGTACGGCGCGGCCGGTTCGCGCATGTACCGCACCGGTGACCTCGTCACCTGGACCGCGGTGTCCGATGGTGACGGTCTCTCGTACGGCGAGCTGAACTACCTGGGCCGCACCGACTTCCAGGTGAAGCTGCGCGGTCTGCGCATCGAACTCGGCGAGATCGAGGCGACCCTGCTGGCCCAGCCGGGTGTCGCGCAGTCGGTCGTGGTCGTGCGCTCCGACGCGCACGCCGGTGACCAGCTCGTCGGTTACGTTGTGCCGGAGGCGGAGACGACCGTCGACGTGGCCGCCGTGAAGGCGGGCATCACCGCCGAGCTGCCCACCTACATGGTGCCCTCGGCCCTGGTCGTGCTCGATGCCTTCCCGCTCAACGCGTCCGGCAAGCTCGACCGTAAGGCGCTGCCCGCGCCCGTGTTCGAAGCGAAGATGTTCCGTGCGCCCTCGACCCCGATCGAGGAGATCGTCGCCGAGATCTTCGCCGACCTGCTCGGCGCCGAGCGCGTCGGCGTGGACGACGACTTCTTCGCCCTCGGCGGCAACTCCCTGGTCGCCACCCAGGTCGCGGCCCGCCTGAGCAAGGCGCTCGACGCCGAGGTCGGCGTGCGCACCCTGTTCGAGGCGCCCACGGTCGGTGCGTTGGCCGCCCGCGTGGAATCGCACGCGGGCACCGGTCTGCGCGCCGAGCTCACGGCCCGTCAGCGCCCCGAGCATCCGCCGCTCTCGCTCGCGCAGCAGCGCATGTGGTTCCTGAACCGCTTCGACATCGCCGATACCGGCACCTACAACATCCCGGTCGCGGTCCGCCTGCAGGGCCTGCTCGACCTGCCCGCCCTGCGCGGCGCGGTCGCCGACGTGGTCGCCCGCCACGAAACCCTGCGCACGGTCTACCCCGTGTACGTGGCACCCGAGTCGGGGCGCGCCACCATGGCGGACGGCACCGCCTACCAGAAGGTCCTCGCCGCCGCTGGCTCGATCCCGGACGTCGAGCTGATGGAGGCCGACGAGACCGATATGGCGACCTCGCTCTACGAGTTCGCCCGCCGCGGTTTCGATGTCACCGCGAACGCGCCTGTGCGCCTTCGGGTCTACGAGCTCAGCGAACGCGAGCACGTGCTGGTGATGGTGGTCCACCACATCGCCGCCGACGGTTTCTCGCTGCGCCCGCTGGTGCGCGACCTGATGACGGCCTACGTCGCCCGCACCGCGAGCACCGAACCCGGCTGGCCACCGCTGGAGGTGCAGTACGTCGACTACGCGCTCTGGCAGCGCGAAATCCTCGGCGACGAAACCGATCCCACCTCGCTGATCTCCGAACAGCTCGAGCACTGGCGCGGCGCGCTGGCCGACCTGCCCGACGAACTGCGCCTGGGCCACAAGTCGCGGCCCGCCCAGGCCAGCTATCAGGCGGGCACGCACCGCTTCGAACTGCCGGGCGAGCTCGTCGAGGCACTGAACCGGGTCGCCCACGAGCACAGCACCACCCTGTTCATGGTGGTGCACAGCGCTTTCGCCGTGTTGCTGTCGCGCTTGTCGGGCACCTCCGACATCGCCATCGGCACCCCGGTCGCGGGCCGTGGCCAGCAGGCACTCGACGATCTGGTCGGCATGTTCGTCAACACCCTGGTGTTGCGCGCCCAGGTCGACCCCGGCGCGACCTTCACCGAGCTGCTCGGTCAGGTCCGCGAACACGACCTGGCCGCCTTCGCGCACGCCGACGTGCCGTTCGAGCGCCTCGTCGAGGTGCTCAACCCGGCACGCTCGCAGTCGCGGCACCCGCTGTTCCAGGTGATGCTCTCGTTCCAGAACCTGGGCCGCACCACCCTGGAACTGCCCGGCCTCACGGTCTCCGAGCTCGGCATCGACCAGCACATGGCCAAGTTCGACCTGCAGCTCGCGCTCAGCGAGGTCCCGGCCGACGACGACAGCCATATGGACGCCGAACTCGTCTACGCGACAGACCTTTTCGACGCCGGTTTCGCCGCGACCTTCGGTGCTCGCCTGCTGCGCGTGCTCACGGCCGTCGTGGTCGACCCCTCGGCCCCCGTCGGTGACATCGAGCTGCTCGACTCCGCCGAGCGTGCCTTGGTGCTCGATCGCTGGAACGACACCGAATTCGCCGTCGACGCCGCGTTGAGCACGCCGAGCGACGACGATCCGGCCACTCTCAACGCCTTGTTCGAGGCCCAGGTCGCGCGGACCCCCGACGCGATCGCGCTCACGTT
Source organism: Nocardia sp. NPDC058519 (assembly GCF_042719755.1). NCBI lineage: Bacteria > Bacillati > Actinomycetota > Actinomycetes > Mycobacteriales > Nocardiaceae > Nocardia > Nocardia sp. NPDC058519. Next base: position 210,030 of record NZ_JBHXNK010000003.1, read on the forward strand.
CGAGGGGACGAGTCTGTCCTACTCCGAGTTCGCGGTGCGGGTGCGTCAGCTGGCGCGTTGGCTCAAGGACGCCGGTGTGGGCCCGGAATCGTATGTGGCCCTCGGTATGCGGCGCTCGATCGACCTGCTGGTCGGCATGTATGCCGTGTCCGCGGCCGGTGGCGCGTACGTGCCCCTCGACCCCGACCACCCGGCCGAGCGCATCGAGCACATTCTCGAGACCGCGCAACCGGTCTGCGTGCTGACTTCCGGCGAGAGCCTGCCCGCGGCCGCCGGTCGCGAGGTGCGCATCGACCAGCTCGACCTGTCCGGCCACTCCGCCGCGCCGGTCACCGATGCCGATCGGCATCGCCCGCTGCGCTCGGACAACACCGCCTACGTCATCTTCACCTCCGGTTCGACCGGTCGACCCAAGGGTGTCGCGGTCAGCCACGCGGCGATCGTCAACCGCCTGGTGTGGATGCACGCCGCCTACGGCCTCGCCGCCGACGACGTGGTGCTGCAGAAGACCCCCGCCACCTTCGACGTGTCGGTGTGGGAGTTCTTCTGGCCCTTGCAGGTCGGCGCGCGACTGGTCGTCGCCAAGCCGGACGGCCACCGCGACCCGGCCTACCTCGCCCGCCTGATCGTGGCCGAACAGGTCACCACCGTGCACTTCGTGCCGTCGATGATGGCCGTGTTCGTCACCGAACCGCTTGCCGCCGAATGCGTCTCGCTGCGCAATGTGTTCGCCTCCGGTGAGGGTCTGCCCGCACCGACCGCGCAGCGCCTGCGCGAATTGACCGGCGCCGCACTGCACAACCTCTACGGCCCCACCGAAGCCGCGGTCGACGTGACCTATCACGAGGTCACCGACGCCGACACCGAGACCGTGCCGATCGGCGCACCGGTGTTCAATACCCGCCTGTACGTGCTGGATTCGCGGCTGCGACCCGTTCCGGTGGGTGTCGCGGGTGAGCTCTACCTCGCGGGCGTGCAGCTGGCCCACGGTTATGTCGGTCGCGCCGACCTGACGATGGACCGCTTCGTCGCCGACCCGTTCGCGCCCGGCGAGCGCATGTACCGCACCGGTGACCTCGTCACCTGGACGGCGGACGGCGAGCTGGAATACCTGGGCCGCACCGACTTCCAGGTGAAGTTGCGTGGTCTGCGTATCGAGCTCGGCGAGATCGAGTCGGCGCTCACCGCGCTGCCGGAGATCGCCCAGTCGGTGGTCGTGGTCCGCGCCGACGAGCACACCGGCGATCAGCTGGTCGCCTACGTCATTCCGCAAACCGGCGTCACCATCGACACCGACGCGGTCAAGGACACCCTCGGCACCGCGCTGCCCGTCTACATGGTGCCCGCCGCGTACGTGGTGCTGAACGCGTTCCCGCTCAACGCCTCCGGCAAGCTCGACCGCAAGGCGCTGCCCGCGCCGGTGTTCGCCGCGCGCACCTTCCAGGCGCCGGTCACCCCGGTACAGCAGATCGTCGCCGGGACCTTCGCCGAGGTGCTCGGTGCCGGTCAGGTCGGCCTCGACGACGACTTCTTCGAACTCGGCGGCAACTCGCTGGTCGCCACCAGGGTCGCGGCGCGGCTGTCCGAGGCGCTCGACACCCAGGTGCCACTGCGCGCGCTGTTCGAGGCCTCGACCGTGGCCGCGCTGGCGGCGCGCGTGGAAACGCACACCGGTCGTGGTGGACGCATCCCGCTCGCCCCGCGCCCGCGTCCCGAGCTGGTGCCGCTGTCGCAGGCCCAGCAGCGGATGTGGTTCCTCAACCGCTTCGACAACCGCACCGCGGTCAACAACATCCCCGTCGCGATCCGCCTCACCGGTGACCTCGATGTCGCCGCCCTCGAAGCGGCCATCGCCGATGTGGTGGCCCGGCACGAGTCGCTGCGCACCTTCTACCCGGCATCCGACATCGCCTCGGGCGCGGTGGAGGAAGGCGCCGGCTACCAGCAGGTCCTGCCCGCCGACGAGGTCCGCTTCGCACTGTCCGCCCAGCCGGTCGCCGCGAGCGACGTGGTCGCGCGCGTAATCGAGCTGGCGAGCGTGCACTTCGACGTCACCCGCGAAGTACCGTTCCGCGCGAGCCTGCTGCGCGTCGACGACCGTAGCCACGTGGCCGTGCTGGTCATGCACCACATCAGCGGTGACGGATTCTCGCTGCGTCCGCTGCTGCGCGATGTCGTCATCGCCTACACCGAACGCACCCGCGGTGAGATCCCCGCCTGGTCGCCGCTGGAAGTCCAGTACGCCGACTACACCCTGTGGCAGCGTGAGGTCCTCGGTGCGGAGTCCGATCCCGAGTCGGTCGCCGCGAGCCAGCTCACCTACTGGACCGAGCAACTGCGCGACCTGCCCGATCAGCTCGAACTGCCCGCCGACCGTCCGCGCCCCGAGGTCGCCACCAATGCCGGTGACCTGCAACGCTTCTCGGTCGACGCGCACCTGCACCACGCGCTGACCGAGATCGCCCGCGCCCGTGGCGTCACCCTGTTCATGGTGATACACGCGGCACTGGCCACCTGGGCCGCGCGCCTGTCCAACAGCACCGACATCGCCATCGGCACGCCCATCGCCGGTCGTGGCGAGCGCACGCTCGACGACCTGGTCGGCATGTTCGTCAACACCCTGGTGCTGCGCAGCGAGGTCGACTCCAGCGCGAGCTTCAGCGACCTGCTCGACCAGATCCGCAAGGTCGACCTGTCCGCCTTCGCCAATGCCGATGTGCCCTTCGAGCGCCTCGTCGACGTGCTCAGCCCCACCCGTTCGCAGGCGCACCACCCGCTGTTCCAGGTGGCGCTCACCTTCGAAGCGGCCACCGCCGCCGACACCGGCACCATCGCACTGCCCGGCCTCGACCTGTCCGTCGTCGACTTCGACCCGGGCACCGCGAAATTCGACGTACAGCTGACCGTGGGCGAAGCCGCCGACGGCTCCCTGGCGCTGTCGTGGAACTACGCCACCGATCTGTTCGACGTCGAAACCGTCGCCGCTTTCGGTGACCGCCTGGTACGCATCCTGCGCAGCGTCGCCGAGAACCCCGACGTGATCGTCGGCGATATCGACCTGCTCGGTGAGGCCGAACAGCGCGATGTCGCCCAGCGCTGGGTGTCCTCCGGTGTCGACGCCATCGGTCTGCCGGTCATCCACGACGCCAGCACCCCCGCCGGCTACCGGCGCGGCCTGTTCGGCAACAAGCACACGACCCTGGTCGACCTGTTCGACGCCGCGGCCGCCGCCTATCCGGACCGCATCGCCGCCAAGTTCGGTGTCGAGTCGCTGACCTACGCCGAACTCGATCGCCGCGCGAATGTGCTGGCGCGCAGGCTGATCGACGACGGCGCAGGCCCGGAATCGCTGGTCGCGGTGATCCTGCCGCGCTCGCTCGATCTCGTCGTCGCGCTGCTCGCCGTGGTCAAGACCGGTGCCGGTTACGTGCCGGTCGACCCGACGTACCCGGCCGAGCGCATCGCCTACGTGCTCGAGGACTCGCGCCCCACCAGCGTCGTCCTCGATTCCACGGTCCAGGTGAGCGTGCCAGAGCACCTGCCCTCGGTGGTGCTCGACGGATTCGCTGTGGAAACCGGCAATATCGAAGACGCCGACGACGCGCCGATCACCGACGCCGACCGGATCGCCCCGCTCTCGCCGGACAATGTCGCCTACGTCATCTACACCTCCGGCTCGACCGGCCGCCCCAAGGGTGTCGCGGTCGCGCACCGCAATGTGGTGCGGCTGTTCGCCAACACCGACCGCGACTTCGGCTTCGGCCCGCGCGATGTGTGGACGCTGTTCCACTCCTACGCCTTCGACTTCTCGGTGTGGGAGCTGTGGGGCCCGCTGCTGTTCGGTGGCTCGCTGATCGTCGTCGACTACTACACGTCCCGTTCGCCCGAGCAGTTCCTGGAACTGCTGCGCGTCGAACAGGTGACGGTGCTCAACCAGACGCCGTCGGCCTTCTACCAACTGGCCGAGGCCGACCGCAATGCCGGACCCGGTCTGGAACCACTCGCGCTGCGCTACGTCGTGTTCGGTGGCGAGGCACTCGAGCTGCGTCGTCTGTCGGATTGGGTCGCGCGCCACGGTGACAGCTCGCCGACGCTGGTGAACATGTACGGCATCACCGAGACCACGGTGCACGTTTCGTTCCGTGCGCTGGACGCGAAAACCATTGCCGCCGCTGCCGGTTCGGTGGTCGGCCGGGCCATCGCGGGTCTTGGCGTGTACGTCCTCGACAACCGGTTGCGTCCCGTGCCGGTGGGTGTCGCGGGCGAAATGTATGTCGCCGGACCGCAGTTGGCGCGCGGCTACCTCGGCCGCCCCGACCTGACCGCCACCCGTTTCGTCGCCAACCCCCTTGCCGGCCCGAACCAGGGCGGCTCGCGCCTGTACCGCTCCGGCGACCTCGCGCGCTGGAACCGCTTCGGTGAACTCGAATACCTGGGCCGCGCCGACGATCAGGTGAAGGTCCGCGGTTTCCGCATCGAACTCGGTGAGATCGAAGCGGCCGTGCTCGCGCAGCCGGGTATCGCCCAGGCCGCGGTCATCGTGCGTGAGGATCAGCCGGGCGACCAGCGGATCGTCGCCTACGTGGTCGCCGAGGGCGACCTCGAACCCGACCTCGAGACCATCCGCAGCGGCGCGGCCGAACAGCTGCCCGCCTACATGGTTCCCGCGGCGCTCGTTCGCCTCGAGTGGATCCCGCTGACCGTCAACGGCAAGCTGGATCGCCGTGCGCTGCCCGCCCCCGCGGTGCAGGCGCGGGCCTTCCGCGCACCGGTCACCCCGGTGCAGGAAACCGTCGCCGCGGTCTTCGCCGATGTGCTCGGCCTCGACCGGGTCGGTGTGGACGACGACTTCTTCGACCTCGGCGGCAACTCGCTCATCGCCACCCGCGTCGTGGCCCGCATCGGTGCGGCGCTCGGCGCCACGGTGCCGGTGCGCGCGCTGTTCGAAGCCTCCACCGTGGAAGCCCTCGCGGCACGGGTGGAATCGCACACCGGCGGCACCGCCCGTGCGGCACTGGTCGCCCGTGACCGGGCCGAAGGTGAACTGGTTCCGCTGTCGTTCGCGCAGCAGCGCATGTGGTTCCTCAACAAGTACGACACCACCTCGGCCGCCTACAACCTGCCCGTCGCGATCCGCCTCACCGGCGAACTCGACACCGAGGCACTGTCTTTGGCGCTGGCCGATCTGGTCCGCAGGCACGAGTCGCTGCGCACCCGCTACCCCGAGCACGGCGGCACACCGGTGCAGCAGATCGTTGCGGCGGAACGTATTTCGCTGGACTTGCGCCCGGTCGCCATCGATCGGGACGAGCTGTTCGAGACCGTCACCGAGTTCGTCTCCACCGGTTTCGATGTGGCCGAACAGGTTCCGATGCGCGCACGTCTGTTCCGGGTGGCCGGATCCGACGGCAACGCATCCGTCGAGCACGTGTTGGTCGTGGTCGTGCACCACATCGCAGCCGACGGCTTCTCCATCGCGCCGCTGACCCGCGATGTGATGCGCGCCTACACCGCCCGCGCCCAGGGCACCGCCCCCGGCTGGGCACCGCTGCCGGTGCAGTACGCCGATTTCGCGATCTGGCAGCGCGCCGTGCTCGGCACCGAGGACGACACCGAATCGCTGATGTCGCGCCAGGTCGGTTACTGGCAGTCCCAGCTCGCGGGTGTCCCGGACGAGCTGACCCTGCCGTTCGACCGCGCCCGCCCGGCCATCGCGTCGCACCACGGCGCCACCGTGCACCGCGAGCTCTCGCCCGAGCTGATCGCCAAGCTCGACGAGGTCGCCCGTCGTCAGGGCGCCTCGCTGTTCATGGTCATGCACACCGCCCTCGCGGTGCTGCTGGCCCGCCTGTCCGGTTCCGACGACATCGCCATCGGCACTCCCATCGCGGGCCGTGGTGAGCAGGCGCTCGACGACCTGGTCGGCATGTTCGTCAACACCCTGGTCCTGCGCACCGGCGTGCGCCCGGCCGAGTCCTTCACCGACCTGCTGGAACAAGCGCGTACGACCGACCTCGATGCCTTCGGCAACGCCGATGTCCCGTTCGAGCGCCTGGTGGAACTCCTGGCTCCCGAGCGGTCGCAGTCGCGCAACCCGCTGTTCCAGGTGATGCTGGCCTTCCAGAACCTGGACCGCACCACCCTCGAACTGCCGGGCCTGGCAGTGTCGGCGCTCGACCTCGACGAGAGCGTTGCCCGCTTCGACCTGCAGTTCACCCTCTCCGAGCTGGGTGAACCCGGCCACGGCGGCATGGCACTGGCACTGAACTACGCCACCGAACTGTTCGATGAGGACACCGTCGCCGGCATCGCCGTGCGCTGGCAGCGAGTGCTCGAAGCGATCGCCGCCGATGCCTCGATCACGGTCGGCGCGATCGACGTCCTCGATGCCGCCGAGCGGGCTGACCTGGTGTTCCGGGTCGGCGAACCGCCGGTACCCGCCCGCACCCTGCGCGCCCTGCTGTCCGAGGCCGTCGCGCAGAACCCGACCGGCCCCGCCGTGGTGTTCCAGGGGACGAGTGTCTCCTACGCCGAACTCGACGAACGCTCGAACCGCCTGGCGCGCTTGCTGATCGCCGAGGGGATCGGCGCCGAGGATCTCGTCGCGATCGGCGTCCCCCGCTCGGCCGACTCGGTGCTGGCAGCGTGGGCGGTCGCCAAGACCGGCGCGGCCTTCGTCCCGGTCGACCCGACCTACCCCGCCGACCGCATCGCCCACATGGTCACCGACTCCGGTTCGCCGCTGGGCATCACCGTCGCGTCGGTGCTGGGTGGACTGCCCGACATCGCATCCACGTCGGCCTGGCCGCAGGAGTCCGAGGCGACGTTCGACGGGTCGGCCACGGACACACCCGCGGCCGGTTGGCTCGTGCTCGATGAGCTCGACCTCGCGCGCTTCGACGGCGGCCCGATCACCGACGACGAGCTCGTGCGGGTGACCACGCCCGAGCAGCCCGCCTACGTCATCTACACCTCCGGCTCCACCGGCGTGCCCAAGGGCGTCGTCGTCACCCACGCCGGTCTCGCGAACTTCGGCGAGGAGCAGGCCGAGCGCTATGCCCTCGACACCGAAACGCGCGCACTGCATTTCGCCTCGCCCTCGTTCGACGCCTCGATCCTCGAACTGCTGCTGGCCCTGGCCCGTGGTGGCGCGCTGGTCGTGGTCCCGCCGGGCGTCTACGGCGGCGACGAGCTGTCCGAGCTGATCCGCACCGAGCGGGTCACCCACGCCTTCATCACTCCTGCCGCCCTGGCGACCTTCGATCCCAGCGGCCTCGACTCGCTGCGCGTGCTGGTCGCCGGTGGCGAAGCGGTGCCCGCCGATCTGGTGTCGAAGTGGGCAGTTCCCTTGGCGGACGGCACGACTCGTGCCTTCCACAACGGTTACGGTCCCACCGAGACCACGATCATGACCAACATCAGCGCCGCGCTGGTGCCGGGCGAGCTGGTCACCATCGGTGGCCCGACTCGCGGCATGCGTTCGCTGATCCTGGACGCCCAGCTCCAGCCCGTTCCGGTGGGTGTCGCGGGTGAGCTCTACCTGTCGGGCATCCAGCTGGCCCGCGGCTACCACGCCCGCGCCGGGCTCACCGCAGACCGGTTCGTCGCCGACCCGTTCGTCCCGGGTGAGCGGCTGTACCGCACCGGCGACGTCGTGCGCTGGACCGCCGATCGCACGGTCGAGTACGTCGGCCGCTCCGACTTCCAGGTCAAGATCCGCGGCTTCCGTATCGAACTGGGCGAGATCGACACCGCCCTCGCCTCGCACGAGACCGTCGACTTCGCGACCACCGTCGGCCACAAGAGCACCGCGGGCGCTGTCTCGCTGGTCGCGTATGTGGTTGCCGTACCGGGCCATCCGATCGATGTCGCCGCGCTGACCGCGCACGTCGAGGAACGTCTGCCCGCGTACATGGTGCCCTCGTCGATCATGGTCATCGACCATGTGCCGCTGACCCCCGTCGGCAAGCTCGACCGAAAAGCGTTGCCGGAGCCGGTCTTCGCCACCGAGGTCACCTTCCGTGCCGCGCGCAATCCGATCGAGCAGACCATCGCCGAGGTCTTCGCCGAGGTCCTCGGTGTGGAGCGCGTGGGCGTGGACGATTCGTTCTTCGCCCTGGGCGGTGACTCGATCGTCTCCATCCAGCTCGTCTCCCGCGCCAAGGCTCGCGGCGTGCTGTTCTCCCCGCGCAACGTCTTCGAACAGCGCACCGTCGCCGGGCTGGCCTCGGTCGCCGAAACCGCCGATGTGGCAGCGGCTTCCGCGATCACCCTGGCCGAGCTGCCCGGCGGTGGCGTCGGCGAGATGCCGCTGACCCCGGTCGTGCGGTTCATGGCCGAGCGGGCCGGGTCGTTCAACCGGTTCAACCAGACCATGGCACTGGAACTGCCGGTCGGTATCGACCGCGCGGGCATCGCCGCCACCGTCGGCGCGGTCATCGACCGCCACGACATGCTGCGCTCGCGCCTGCACCAGGTCGACGGCCGCTGGGTCGTCGACACCGCCCCCACCGGCACGGTCGACGCCACCGCGCTCATCGACCACACCACCTTCGACCCCGCCGTCTCCGACGCCGAGCTGGTCGAAATCGCCACCGCCGCACTCGATGCCAGCCTGGATCGGCTCGACCCGGCCAACGGCGTCGTCGTGCGCTTCGTGTGGCTGGAGCCCGTCGCGGATTCCGACTCGGCCACGGCCACTCGGTCCGCGGCACGTGCGGGTCGATTGATCGTCGTCGCGCACCACCTCGTGGTCGACGGTGTGTCCTGGCGCATCCTCGTGCCCGACTTCGTCGCCGCGTGGGGTCAGCTCTCCGCCGGTCAACAGCCGGAACTGGTCGCCCCCGCGACCTCCATGCGGGCCTGGGCGCACGCGCTGGCCGACGAGGCACGCACCACCGAACGCGCCGCCGAGCTCGACTTCTGGCGTGAGGTCGTCGCCACCCCCGACCCGCTGCTCACCGCGCGGGCGATGGACCCGGCGGTCGACGTCTCCGGCGTGATCGAGAAGCTGCCGGTCGAAGTGTCCGCCGAGGTCACCAAGGCCCTGCTCACCACGGTCCCCGCCCTGTTCCACGGTGGCGTCAACGACGGCTTGCTCACCGCACTCGCGCTGGCCGCCGCCAAGTGGCGCTCCACCCGCACCGGACCCGGCGCACTCGGCAACGGCCGCCGCGCCGACTCGGACAACGACGCACTGCTCGTGCGCCTCGAAGGCCACGGTCGCGAGGAAGAGGTCGCGCCCGGCGCCGACCTGTCCCGCACCGTCGGCTGGTTCACCGCCATCTTCCCGGTCCGCCTCGACCTCGCGGGCATCGACATCGACGCCGCGCTCGCCGGTGGTCCGGCGCTGGGACAGGCCGTCAAGGCGGTCAAGGAACAGCTGCTCTCGGTGCCAGACAAGGGCATCGGTTACGGCCTGCTGCGGTACATGAACGCCGAGACCGCCGCCGAACTGCCCACGCAGCTCCCCGGCCAGATCAGCTTCAACTACCTCGGCCGCGTCGCCGACAGCGATGTCCCCGACGCCCTGCGCGGCTTCGGCTGGATCCCCGCACCCGAACTGGCTGCCCTCGGCGGCGCCTACGACGCCGACATGCCCGCGATGGCGCCGCTCGACGTCAACGCGATCGTCGTCGGCGACAAGCTCAGCGCCAATATCGGCTACCCGAGCACCCTGCTCGCCGAGGCCGAAGTCCGCGAATTCGCGGACCTGTGGATCACCGCGCTGGAAGCCGTTGCCCGGCACGCCAATTCGGCCGACGCGGGCGGCCACACGCCGTCCGACTTCGCCCTCGTGCGCTCCACCCAGCGCGATATCGACACCTGGGAGAAGCGCTACCCCGAGCTGACCCAGGTGTGGCCCCTCGCAGCGCTGCAGGCAGGCCTGTTCTTCCACGCCCGCCTCGCCGCCACCTCGGTCGACGTCTACACCGCCCAAGCCGTCCTCACCCTCACCGGCCGCGTCGACGCCACCCGTCTGCGCGCCGCCGCCCAGGCGTTGCTCGACCGCCACGAAACCCTGCGCACCGCGTTCGTCACCGACCACGACGGCAATGCCGTGCAGGTCGTCCTCGACACCACTCGCGTGGCGTGGACCGAACACGATCGCATCGAGACCGGCGAATACGCCGACCTCGTCGAAGCCGACCGCACCGCCCGTTTCGACCTGGCCGACCCGCCGCTGATCCGCTTCACGCTGATCCGGATCGCCGAACACGAGTGGCGCTTCGTGGTGTCCAACCACCACATTCTGCTCGACGGCTGGTCGACGCCACTGGTCATGCGTGACCTGCTCGCTCTCTACGCCCTGCACGGCGACGCGAGCGCGCTGCCCGCCGTCCGCTCGTACCGCCACTTCCTGGAATGGGTTGCGCGCCAGGATCATTCGGTCTCGGTAGAAGCCTGGTCCCACGCGCTGCGTGGCGTCACCGAGCCGACCATGCTGGCCCGTCCCGACGCGAGCCGCGAGATCGCCGCGTTGTCCGACGAGTACCTGTTCGACCTCGACGAGCCGGCCACGGCGCGACTCGTGGCGCTGGCCGCCGACCTCGGCGTCACCCCGAACACCGTCTTGCAGGTGGCCTGGTCGATCGTGCTCGGCCGGATGACCGGCCGCGACGACGTGCTCTTCGGCACCACCGTCTCCGGCCGTCCCGCGCAGCTGTCCGGCGTGGAATCCATGGTCGGCCTGTTCATCAACACCGTCCCGGTGCGCGTGCGGTTCGGCGCCGCCGAATCGGTGCGCGACGTGCTCACCCGCACCCAGGGCGAGCAGGCCGACCTGCTCGACCACCACTACATCGGCCTCGCCGAGATCCAGTCCGCGGCCGGCATCGGTGGCCTGTTCGACTCCCTCGTGGTCTTCGAGTCCTACCCGGTCGACGCCGAGGGCATCAAGGCCCAGGCCGCCGATATCGACGGCATGGCCGTCACCGGCCTCGACGCCGCCGATGCCACGCACTACCCGCTGTCGCTGATCGCCCAGCTCGACACCCGGCTGCGCATCCGCGCCGGTTACCTGAGCGCCCTGTTCGACGCGGCCACCGTGCACCGCATCGCCGAACGCCTGATCCGGGTGCTCACCGCGATCACCACGGAACCGGCTGTCGCAGTGGGCGATATCGAGCTGCTCGATGCCGCCGAACGCGAACTCGTCGTCCGCGAGTGGAACGCCACCGCACACGAGGTCGACCAGCGGGCCACCCTCGTCTCGATGTTCGAGGCCCAGCTGGCGCGGACCCCGCAGGCCACGGCGCTGTCCTTCGAGGGCACGAGTCTGACCTACGCCGAGTTCGCCCAGCGCGTCTACCGCCTGTCGCGCTGGCTGATCGACCGCGGCGTCGGCCCGGAAACCTACGTGGCACTCGGCATGCGCCGATCGATCGACCTGGTCGTCGGCATGTACGCGGTGAGCGTGGCCGGTGGCGCGTACGTGCCGCTCGATCCCGATCATCCGGCCGAGCGCACGGAATACATTCTGGCGACAGCGGATCCGGTCTGTGTGCTCACCTCGGGCACCGATCTGGAGCTCGATACCGCACAGGTCCGCATCGATCTGCTCGACTTGGACGGCTACGCCGACACCCGCGTCACCGATGCCCAGCGGATCGTCGGGTTGCGTCCGGAGAACACGGCGTATGTGATCTTCACGTCGGGTTCGACGGGTCGCCCGAAGGGTGTGGCGGTCAGCCATGGTGCGATCGTCAACCGTCTCGTGTGGATGCAGGCCGCGTACGGCCTGACCGAAGCCGACGTCGTGCTGCAGAAGACGCCCGCCACGTTCGACGTCTCGGTGTGGGAGTTCTTCTGGCCCTTGCAGATCGGCGCGAAGCTGGTTGTCGCCAAGCCCGACGGCCATCGCGATCCGGCCTACCTCGCGGAGATCATTCGCGTCGAGGGTGTCACCGTCACGCACTTCGTGCCGTCGATGCTCGCGGTGTTCGTCGCCGATGCCGATGCCGCGCGTTGCGAGTCGCTGCGGATGGTGTTCGCCTCCGGTGAAGCGTTGCCGCCCAAGCCCGCTCACCGTTTGCGTGAGCTGACCGGTGCCGCGCTGCACAACCTGTACGGCCCCACCGAGGCCGCGGTCGACGTCACCTTCCACGAGGTCGTCGACACCGATGTGGACACGGTCCCGATCGGCGCCCCGGTCTTCAACACCCAGGTCTACGTCCTCGACGCGCGCCTGCGCCCCGTCCCGGTCGGCGTCGCGGGTGAGCTCTACCTCGCGGGTACCCAGCTGGCGCGCGGCTACGTCGCCCGCCCCGACCTGACCGCCGACCGTTTCGTCGCCGACCCGTTCGGTGACGACGGCGAGCGCATGTACCGCACCGGTGACCTCGTCGCCTGGACCGAACAGGGCGAGCTGGAGTACCTGGGCCGCACCGACTTCCAGGTGAAGCTGCGTGGTCTGCGCATCGAGCTCGGCGAGATCGAGTCCGCGCTGACCGGGCTCGACGAGGTGGCCCAGTCCGTGGTCGTCGTTCGTGGCGATCAGCACACCGGCGATCAGCTGGTTGCCTACGTCATCCCGGCGACCGGCCGCACCGTCGACATCGAGGACACCCGCGAGGAACTGGGCAGCAACCTGCCCGCCTACATGGTGCCCGCGGTGATCATCGTCCTCGACGAGTTCCCGCTCAACGCCTCCGGCAAGCTCGACCGCAAGGCGCTGCCCGCACCGGTGTTCGAGGCCGCGGTATTCCGCGCCCCGACCACGCCGGTCGAGGAGATCATCGCCGCGACCTTCGCCGGTGTGCTCGGCCTCGACCGGGTCGGCCTCGACGACGACTTCTTCGCCCTCGGCGGCAACTCGCTGACCGCGACCCAGGTCGCCGCACGCCTGTCGGCCGCGCTTGACACCGATATCGGTGTGCGCGAGCTGTTCGAGGCTTCCACCGTCGCCGGGCTGGCCGCCCGCGCCGAGACGCACTCCGGTGCCGAACGTCGCGCGCCGCTGGTGCCGCAGCAGCGCCCCGAGCGGGTGCCGCTGTCGCTGGCCCAGCAGCGCATGTGGTTCCTCAACCGCTTCGACCCCGAGTCCGCGGTGGACAACATCCCCGCCGCCGTCCGGCTGTCGGGCCTGCTCGACCGCCAGGCGTTGCAGGTGGCCGTGGCCGACGTGCTCGCCCGCCACGAGTCGCTGCGCAGCTACTACCCGGAGGTGGCCGGCGCCGGCTACCAGGTGATCGTCCCGACCGGCAAGGTCATCCCCGACCTGGCGCCGATCGAGACCACCGCCACCGACCTGCCGCAACGGCTTTCGGAGCTGGTACGCACCGCGTTCGACGTCACCGCCGAGGTGCCGTTCCGCGCCGCGCTGTTCGAGGTGAGCCCCACCGAACACGTGCTCGCCCTTGTCGTGCACCACATCTCGGCCGACGGCTTCTCCATGGGCCCGCTCACCCGCGACGTGATGACCGCCTACAGCGCCCGCGTGGAAGGCGCCGAACCGGCCTGGCGTCCGCTGGAAGTCCAGTACGCCGACTTCGCGCTGTGGCAGCGCGCCGTGCTCGGTGACGAGGACGACGCGAAATCGGTGATCGCCCAGCAGATCTCGTTCTGGGGTTCGGCCCTGCGCGGCCTGCCCGAGCAGCTCGACCTGCCCGCCGACCGGCCGCGCCCCGCGGTCGCCAGCGGACGCGGCGCCACCCACACCTTCGAGATCGACGCGAAAACCCATGCGGCCCTGGCTGATCTGGCCCGCACCCGTGGCGCGACGCTGTTCATGGTCGCCCATGCCTCGCTCGCGCTGCTGCTCTCGCGCCTGTCCGGCGAGCACGACATCGCCATCGGTACCCCCATCGCGGGCCGTGGTGAGCGCGCCCTCGACGACCTGATCGGCATGTTCGTCAACACCCTGGTGCTACGCACCGAGGTCGACAGCGACGCGAGCTTCACCGACCTGCTCGGCAAGGTCCGCGCGAGCGACATCGCCGCCTTCGGCCACGCCGACCTGCCGTTCGAGCGCCTCGTCGAGATCATCAACCCGGCCCGCTCGCAGGCGCGTCACCCGCTGTTCCAGGTCATGCTGGCCTTCCAGAACACCGGTCAGACCAGCCTGGAACTTCCGGGCCTCACTGTCAGCGGCGTCGACCTGCCGATCGACGTGGCCAAGTTCGACCTGCAGGTCGTGCTCACCGAGAAGCCGGGCGACGCATCGGGGATCGTCGCCGAACTGATCTACGCCACCGATCTGTTCGACGCGGCCACCATGGACCGGTTCGGTGCCCGCTTCGCCCGCCTGCTCGCCGAGATCGCGGCGGCCCCGAACCGTGCTGTCGGCGACATCGCCCTGCTCGATTCCGCCGAAACCGCACTGGCCGTGCGTGGTTGGAACGACACCGCCCATGAGCTGCCCGGCGCGGGCACCCTGGTGGACGAGTTCGCCCGCCAGGCGCTGGCCACCCCGGACGCGGTCGCGATCGTCGACCCCGCCACCGGCGAGACCCTGACCTACGCCGAATTCGCCGCTCGCGTGCACCGTTTGGCGCATCACCTGATCGAAGTCGGCGTCCGCCCGGAATCCCTCGTCGCGCTCGGGCTGCGCCGCAGCATCGACCTGGTCGTCGCCGCCTACGCGGTGCAGGAAGCAGGCGGTGGCTACGTGCCGCTCGACCTGGACCAGCCCGCCGACCGCATCGCGTACGTACTGGAGACGGCCGCCCCGGTCGCCGTCCTCACCACTACTCGCGACGGGTTCGGACTCGATGACAGCGCGACCGGTGACCTGATTACGCTGGTCATCGACGCGATCGACCTCTCGGCGTACCCGGAGACTCCGGTCAGCGATGCCGAGCGGATCGTGCCGTTGCTCCCGCAGCACCCGGCGTACGTCATCTTCACCTCCGGCTCGACCGGGCGCCCGAAGGGTGTGGCCGTGCCGCACTCGGCCGTGGTGAACCAGATCCGCTGGATCACCGGCGAATACGGTATCGACGCCGACGACGTGGTGCTGTTCAAGACACCCGCCACCTTCGACGTGTCGGTCTGGGAACTGTTCGGCCCGCTGAGCACCGGCGGCCGGATCGTCGTGGCGAGCCCCGACGGTCACCGCGATCCGCAGTACCTCGCGGATGTCATTGCCGCGCAACGGGTCACGATGACCTCGTTCGTGCCCTCGATGCTCACCGTTTTCGCGGGCAGCATCGATGCGGCCGCCATCGAGGGCGGAGCTCTGTCCTCACTGCGCGCCCTGCTGATCGCCGGTGAGGCGTTCACCGCCGATGCGGTGGTCGCCCTGCGCAAGGTGAGCGACGCGGCCCTGTTCAACCTGTACGGCCCCACCGAGTTCACCGTCCACGCGACGCACTCACCGGTCGCCGAGCAGGTCGACGGTGCCGTGCCGATCGGTTCGCCGGTCTGGAACTCGCGGGCCTACGTGCTGGATTCGCGACTGCACCCGGTCGCCGCCGGTGTCGCCGGTGAGCTGTATCTGGCCGGTGCCCAGCTGGCCCGCGGCTACTTCGCCCGCCCCGACCTCACCGCCGACCGCTTCGTCGCCGACCCGTTCGGGACCGGCGGCGAGCGCATGTACCGCACCGGTGACCTCGTCCGCCGCGACGAGAACGGTGTGATCACCTACCTCGGCCGCACCGACTTCCAGGTCAAGCTGCGTGGTCTGCGCATCGAGCTCGGCGAGATCGAGGCCGCGCTCACCGCGCACAACACCGTCACGCAGGCCGTGGTGGTCGTGCGTTCGGATGCGCGCACCGGCGACCAGCTCGTCGGCTATGTCGTCCCCGCCGCGGGCGCGACCGTCGAAATCGACGCGCTGCGTGCGCAGCTGGCCGCACAGTTGCCGTCCTACATGGTCCCGGCCGCGTTCGTCGTCATCGACGAGATGCCGCTGAGCGCCAACGGCAAGCTCGACCGCAGGGCCCTGCCCGAGCCGGTGTTCGAGGCGCGCGAGTTCCGCGCGCCGCGCACGCCGATCGAGGAGATCGTCGCCGCCACCTTCGCCGAGGTGCTCGGCCTGTCCGGCGACCGCGCGGTCGGCCTCGACGACGACTTCTTCGACCTGGGCGGCAACTCGCTCATCGCCACCCAGGTGGTCGCCCGCCTCGGTGCCGCCCTCGACACCCGCGTCCCCGTGCGCGCGCTGTTCGAGGCGCCGTCGGTGGCCGCGCTGGCTGCCAAGGTCGAGGTCCACGCGGGTAGCGGCAGCCGTCGCGAGCTCGTGGCCGGTGCGCGCCCGGAGCAGATCCCGCTCTCGCTCGCCCAGCAGCGCATGTGGTTCCTCAACCGCTTCGACAGCGCGACCGGCGTCAACAACATCCCACTGGCCGTCCGCCTGACCGGTGACCTCGACATCGACGCACTGCGTCAGGCCGTCGCCGACGTGGTCGACCGGCACGAGGTGCTGCGCACCGTCTACCCCGAGACCGCCGAGGGCCAAGGCGTGCAGGTCGTGCTGCCCGCGGGCCAGACGCCGATCTCGCTGAACCCGATCACCGTCGGCGAGGACGAGATCCGCGATCGCATCAGCGAACTCGTGCTCGCCGGGTTCGACGTCACCGCCGAGGTCCCGGTGCGCGCCGAACTGTTGCGCATCGCGGGCTCCATGGACGGCTCGCACCCCGACACCCACGTTCTGGTCTTCGTCGTGCACCACATCTCCGGCGACGGCTGGTCTGTTCGCCCGCTGGCCCGCGACGTGATGATCGCCTACGCCGCCCGCTCGCGCGGCGAAGCACCCGGCTGGGCGCCGCTGCCCGTGCAGTACGCCGACTTCGCCCTGTGGCAGCGCGAAACGCTCGGTGCCGAAGCTGATTCGGCGTCGATGATCGCCCAGCAGGTGGCCTACTGGTCGCAGCACCTGGCCGGGCTGCCCGACCAGCTCGACCTGCCCGCCGACCGGGCCCGTCCCGCCGTGGCGTCCAATCGCGGTGGCGTGCACGAGTTCTCGATCGACCCCGCCCTGTCGGCCGGACTCAACGCGCTGGCCCGCGAACACGGCGCCAGCCTGTTCATGGTCGTGCACGCCGCGTTCGCCGCGCTGCTGGCCCGCCTGTCGGGCAGCGACGACATCGCCATCGGTACCGCCGTCGCCGGTCGTGGTGAAGCGGTGCTCGACGACGCCATCGGCATGTTCGTCAACACCCTGGTCCTGCGCAGCGCCGTCGACCCGGCCCAGCCGTTCACCGAGCTGCTCGACCGGACCAGGGAGAACGACCTCGCCGCCTTCGGTCACGCCGACCTCCCGTTCGAACGCCTCGTCGAGATCCTCAACCCGGCCCGTTCGCAGGCACGCCACCCGCTTTTCCAGGTGATGCTGTCCTTCCAGAACACCGGTGAGGCGTCCTTCGAACTGCCAGGCCTCGAGGTCGCGGGCGTGCCGCTCGACGTGGTCACCGCCAAGTTCGATCTGCACCTGAACCTGGCCGACCGCCACCGTGCCGACGGTTCCGCCGACGGCATGACGGCCGAATTCGCCTACGCCACCGATATGTTCGACGCAGGCACGGTCGCCGCCCTCGCGCAGCGCCTGGTGCGGATGCTGACCGCGGTCGTGGCCAAGCCCGCCCGCGCGATCGGCGAGGTCGACCTGCTGTCCCCGGCCGAGTACCGCCAGGTGGTCACCGACTGGAACGCCACCGAGCACCCGGTCGACCGTGCCGCCACGCTGGTGTCGATGTTCTCCGAACAGGCCGCGACCAGCCCGAACGCGACCGCCGTTACCTTCGAGGGGACGAGTCTGTCCTACCGCGAGTTCACCGCACATGTGAACCGCCTCGCCCGCCACCTCATCGCCAAGGGCGTGGGCCCGGACACCATGGTCGCGCTCGGCATGCGCCGCTCGCTCGACCTGGTGATCGGCATGTACGCGGTGAGCGTGGCCGGTGGCGCGTACGTGCCGCTCGACCCCGACCACCCGGCCGAGCGCACGCACTATGTGCTCGAGACCGCGGCGCCGGTGTGCGTATTGACCACTGCCCGTGACGACTTCGACGCGGGCTCGACCACCGCGCTGAACATCGAACGCCTGGATCTTTCGGATTACTCGGATGCGCCGGTCACCGATGCCGAGCGGATCGCTCCGTTGCGTCCGGAGAACACGGCGTATGTGATCTTCACGTCGGGTTCGACGGGTCGTCCGAAGGGTGTGGCGGTCAGCCATGGCGCGATCGTCAACCGTCTCGTGTGGATGCAGGCCGCGTACGGTCTGACCGAGGCCGATGTGGTCTTGCAGAAGACGCCCGCCACGTTCGACGTGTCGGTGTGGGAGTTCTTCTGGCCCTTGCAGATCGGCGCGCGGCTGGTCGTCGCCAAGCCCGACGGTCACCGCGATCCGGCCTACCTCGCCGAGATCATCGCCACCGAGGGCGTCACCACCGCGCACTTCGTGCCGTCGATGATGTCGGTGTTCGTCGCCGAACTGGCCGAATCCGCGGCCGTGGCCCTCGCCGACGGCCAGCCGGTGTCGAACAGCCTGCGACTGGTGTTCGCCTCGGGTGAGGCACTGCCCGCGCCGACCGCCCAGCGGATGCGCGCCCTCACCGGCGCGGCCCTGCACAACCTGTACGGCCCCACCGAAGCCGCGGTCGACGTCACCTTCCACGAGGTCACCGATGCCGACACCACCTCGGTGCCGATCGGCGCCCCGGTGTTCAACACCCAGGTGTACGTGCTGGATTCGCGTCTGCACCCGGTGCCCGTCGGCGTCCCCGGCGAGCTCTACCTGGCCGGTGTCCAGCTGGCGCGCGGCTACGTCAACCGCCCGGACCTCACCGCTGACCGTTTCGTCGCCGACCCGTTCGGTGACGACGGCGAGCGCATGTACCGCACCGGTGACCTCGTCGCCTGGACCGAACAGGGCGAGCTGGAGTACCTGGGCCGCACCGACTTCCAGGTGAAGCTGCGTGGTCTGCGCATCGAGCTCGGCGAGATCGAGTCCGCGCTCACCGCGCTGCCCTCGATCGCTCAGTCCGTGGTCGTGGTCCGCTCCGACGAGCGCCTCGGCGACCAGCTCGTCGGCTATCTGATCCCGGAGGCCGGCGCGAGCATCGACCTCGATGCCGTGCGCACCGAACTCGGTGGTGCGCTGCCGACCTACATGGTGCCCACCGCGTTCGTGATCCTGGATGCCTTCCCGCTCAACGCTTCCGGCAAGCTCGATCGCAAGGCGCTGCCCGCGCCGGTGTTCGAGGCCAAGGTGTTCCGCGCGGCGTCCACCCCGATCGAAGAGATCGTGGCGGGCACCTTCGGCGACGTCCTCGGCGTGACCCGGGTCGGCGCCGACGACGACTTCTTCGAACTCGGCGGCAACTCGCTGCTGGCCACCCAGGTCACCGCCCGCATCGGCGCTGCCCTCGACATCCAGCTCTCGGTCCGCGACCTGTTCGAAGCCTCGACCGTGTCCGCGCTCGCCACCCGCGCCGAGCACAACGCCGGTTCCGGCCGGACCCGTCCGCGCCTGACCGCGGGGGAGCGGCCCGCCGTCATCCCGCTCTCGCCCGCCCAGCAGCGGTACTGGTTCCTCAACCAGTTCGACACGTCCACCTCCGCGGTCGACAACATCCCCCTCGCGGTGCGTCTCACCGGCGAACTCGAGGTGGCCGCGCTCGAACAGGCCATCGGCGATGTGTTCGCCCGCCACGAGATGCTGCGCACCACCTACCCGCGCTCGGCCGACGGCCCGCACCAGGTGATCCTGCCCGTCTCGCAGAGCCGCGCCGTGGTGCACCACATCGAGGTCACCGAGGCGGACCTGCTCGGCACCGTCATCGAATTCGCGATGACCACCTTCGACGTCACCGAAGAGGTGCCGCTCAAGGTCGCGCTGTTCGAGCTGAACGACACCGATCACGTGCTCGCGTTCACCGTGCACCACGTGTCCGCCGACGGTTCCTCGATGGGCCCGCTGGCCCGCGACATCATGGCCGCCTACGTGGCCCGCGTGCAGGGTGAGGCGCCGCAGTGGGCGCCGTTGCCCGTGCAGTACGCCGACTACGCGCTCTGGCAGCGCGAGGTCCTCGGCGACGAGACCGATCCCGAATCGCTGGCCGCCAAGCAGGTCGCGTACTGGGCCGAAGCGCTGGCCGGGCTGCCCGACCAGCTCGAACTGCCCGCCGACCGGCCGCGCCCGCCCGCGCAGTCGTTCCAGGGTCAGGCCATCCGCTTCGAGATCGACCCGACCCGCCACGCGGCCCTGCACGAGCTGGCCAGGGCGAACAACGCCTCGCTGTTCATGGTCGTGCACGCCGCGCTCGCGGTGCTGCTCGCTCGCCTGTCCGGCACCGACGACATCGCCGTCGGCACCCCGATCGCGGGCCGTGGTGAGCGTGAGCTCGACGACCTGATCGGCATGTTCGTCAACACCCTGGTGTTCCGCACCGCCGTCGACCCCGGCGTCTCCTTCGCCGAACTGCTCGCCGACGTGCGCAACCGCGACCTGGAAGCCTTCGCCAACGCCGACGTGCCGTTCGAGCGTCTCGTCGAGGTGCTCAACCCGGTCCGCTCCACCGCGCGCAACCCGCTGTTCCAGGTGGGCCTGTCGTTCCAGAACCTGGCCGACACCACCTTCGAACTGCCCGGCCTGACCGTCAGCGCCGTCGACTACGACTCCCAGCTGGCCAAGACCGACCTGCACGTCACCCTCTACGACCGCTACACCGACGACGGCGCACCGGCCCAGCTGGTCACCGAATTCGGTTACGCCATCGACCTGTTCGACGAGTCGACGGTCCAGAGCTTCGCCGACCGCTTCCTGCTGGTGCTCGACGCGGTCGCCGCCGACGCCACCATCGCGGTCGGCGATATCGACCTGCTCACCACGCCGGAATCCGCGCGGATCGTCACGGCGTGGAACGACACCGCGCACGATGTCGACACCGACGCCACCCTGGTATCGCTGCTCGACGCCACCGTGGCCGCGACCCCGGATGCTGTCGCACTGGTTGTCGATGAAGCCGACGGCCGTCGCGAGCTGACCTATGCCGAGCTCGATGCCGAGGTCAACCGCCTCGCACGGCACCTGATCTCGCTCGGAATCGGCACCGAGGACAGGGTCGCGCTGGCCATCCGTCGCTCCGCCGAGCTGATCATCGCGATGTACGCGGTGGCTCGCACTGGTGCGGCGTACGTGCCGATCGACCCGGATCAGCCTGCCGAGCGCACCGACTACATCCTGGAAACGGCCGCGCCCGCTGTCGTGCTCACCACGGCGAATGCCGAATTCAGCACGGCGGCAGCCGAAGTGGTCGTCCTCGACCAGCTCGACCTGACCGATGTGAGCGATGCCGCGATCACCGGGCGCACCCTGCTGCCCGCGAACACCGCGTACGTGATCTTCACGTCCGGCTCGACCGGCAAGCCCAAGGGTGTCGCGGTCTCGCACGGCGCGATCGTCAACCAGTTGCTGTGGGAGACGGCCGAATTCGGTATCGGTGCCGACGACGCGGTCTTGCTCAAGACCGCCGCCACCTTCGACCTCTCGGTCTGGGAGTTCTGGACCGCCGCCGTGGCGGGTGCCCGCCTGGTGGTCGCCACCGCCGACGGCCACCGCGACCCGGCCTACCTCAACGACCTGATGCGGGCCACCGCCGTCACCACGCTGCATGTGGTGCCGTCGATGCTCGACGGGCTGCTGACCGAATCCGGTGCGGCACTGCCGCGTACGTTGCGCCGTGTCCTCGCCATCGGTGAGGCGTTGCCCGCCGCGACCGCGCAGCGTTTCCGCACGGCCAACACCGCCGCGCTGTTCAACCTGTACGGCCCGACCGAGGCCGCGGTCTCGATCACCAGCCACGCGGTCACCGACGCCGACAAGGTGTCGGTCTCGATCGGTGCGCCGGAGTGGAACAGCCGTGTCTACGTGCTGGATTCGCGTCTGCGCCCGGTTCCGGTCGGTGTGTCCGGTGAGCTGTATCTGGCCGGCGCCCAGCTGGCCCGCGGCTACTTCGGTCGCGCCGATCTCACCGCCGACCGTTTCGTCGCCGACCCGTTCTCGGCGACCGGCGAGCGCATGTACCGCACCGGTGACCTCGTCGCCTGGAACGCCGACGGCGAACTGGACTACCGGGGCCGCACCGACTTCCAGGTGAAGATCCGCGGCTTCCGGATCGAGCTCGGCGAGATCGAGGCCGCGCTGCTGCGTCAGCCGGACATCACCTCCGCCGCTGTCCTTGCCCACACCGACCCCGTCGTCGGCGACCGCCTGGTCGCCTATGTCGTGGCCGACACGGTGGTGGACAAGCTGGTTCTGCGTGCCGCACTGGCCGCCGAGCTGCCGTCCTACATGGTTCCGACCGTGTTCCTGCAGCTCGACGCGCTGCCGCTCAACGCCAACGGCAAGCTCGACCGCAAGGCTCTGCCGGAACCCGAGGTCGAGAAGGCTGTGTTCCGCGCGCCGGTGAGCCCGAGCGAACAGCTCGTGGCCGCCACCTTCGCCGAGGTCCTCCGCCTCGACGCGGACAAGCGTTTCGGCCTCGACGACGACTTCTTCGCCTGGGGCGGTAACTCGCTGCTCGCCACGCAGGTCGCCGCCCGTCTGGGCGAGGCGCTCGACACCCGCATTCCCGTGCGCCTGCTGTTCGAGGCGTCCACGGTGGCTGCCCTGGCTCATCGGGTCGAGCAGCACGCCGAGACCGGAGATCGCAAGGCGCTCACGGCCGGTCCGCGTCCCGAGCGCATCCCGCTCTCGCTCGCGCAGCAGCGGATGTGGTTCCTCAACCGCTTCGACACCCAGTCGGCGGCCTACAACGTCCCGGTCGCGGTGCGGCTCACCGGTGACCTCGACGTGGCCGCGTTGCGTGCCGCGGTCACCGACCTGGTCTCGCGCCACGAGATCCTGCGCACCGTCTACCCGCAGACCGAAGCGGGCGCGGCACAGGTGATCCTGTCGCCCGCGCAGGCCGCGCCGGAGCTGATCGAACGCACCGTCGCCGCCGACGAGGTGGAATCGGCGGTCGCGGAACTGATGTCGACCAGCTTCGATGTCACCGTCGAGGTGCCGCTGAAGCTCGCGCTGTTCCAGGTCGAGGACACCGATGAGTTCGTGCTGGCCCTGGTCGTGCACCACATCTCCGGTGACGGTTCCTCGGTCGCCCCGCTGACCCGCGATCTGATGACCGCCTACGCGGCCCGCTCGACGGGCTCCGAGCCCGGCTGGTCGCCGCTGGCCGTGCAGTACGCGGACTACAGCATCTGGCAGCGCGACCTCCTCGGCAGCGAGGACGACGCGGAGTCGATGGCGTCCAAGCAGGTCGCGCACTGGAAGCAGGCCCTCGCCGATCTGCCCGATCAGCTCGACCTGCCCGCCGACCGTCCGCGCCCGGCGGTGCAGACCTTCGCCGGTAGCAAGGTCGACGTCCAGATCGACGCCGACACCCACCGCGCGCTGGTCGAACTGGCCCGCGCCGAGGGCGCGACCCTGTTCATGGTCGTGCACACCGCCCTCGCGGTGCTGCTCGCCCGCCTGTCGGGCACCGACGACATCGCCATCGGCACCCCGATGGCCGGTCGTGGCGAAGCCGCGCTCGACGACATGATCGGCATGTTCGTCAACACCCTGGTGTTCCGCACCAAGGTCGACGGCGGCGAAGCCTTCACCGAGCTGCTGGCCCGCCAGCGCGAGGACGACATCGCGGCGTTCGCCAACGCCGACGTGCCGTTCGAGCGCCTGGTCGAGGTGCTCAACCCGGTGCGCTCCACCGCGCGGCACCCGCTGTTCCAGGTCGGTCTGTCGTTCCAGAACCTCAGCCGCGCCACCCTGGAACTGCCGGGCCTGACGGTCTCCGGACTCGATATCGCCACCGAGCTGTCGCAGTTCGACCTGCACCTGATCGCCACCGACCGCTACGGCGATGCCGGTGAGCCCGAAGGCATCTCGGGTCTGTTCACCTACGCGACCGACCTGTTCGACCACGCCACGGTCGAAGGTTTCGTCGAACGATTCGTCCGCCTGCTCGGCGCGATCGTCGCCACCCCGCGCACCGCGGTCGGCGATATCGAACTGCTGGCACCCGCCGAACGCACCCAGGTGCTCGAGGCCCGCAACGCCACCGCCTACGCGTTCGACACCGAGGCCACCCTGGTCTCGCTGCTCGACGCGTCGGTGGCCGCCGACCCGAAGTCGACCGCCCTGGTCACCGACGACGGCGCCCAGCTCACCTACGCCGAACTCGACGCGAAGGTGAACCGCCTCGCGCGGCACCTGATCTCGCTGGGTGTCGGCCCGGAATCCCGTGTCGCGCTGGCCATGCGCCGCTCGGTGGACCTGGTTGTCGCGATGTACGCGGTGGCCAAGTCCGGTGGCGCGTATGTGCCGGTCGACCCCGATCAGGCGGCCGAGCGCACCGACTACATCCTCGAGACGGCGGCACCGGTCTGCGTGCTGACCAACGCCGAGTTCGCCACCGATGTCGCGCCCGTGGTCCGCGTCGACGAGCTCGACCTGGAATCGATCGGCGCCGCACCGATTTCCGATGCCGAGCGCACCGAACCGCTGCGTCCGGAGAACACCGCGTACGTGATCTTCACCTCCGGCTCCACCGGTCGGCCGAAGGGTGTCGCCGTTGCGCACGGCGCGATCGCCAACCAGTTGCAGTGGAAGCTGATCGAGTTCGGCATGGACGCGGCCGACGCGGTGCTGCTCAAGACCGCCGCCACCTTCGACCTCTCGGTCTGGGAGTTCTGGTCGGCAGCGGTGTGCGGTGGTCGCCTGGTGATCGCCTCGGCCGACGGCCATCGCGAACCGGCCTACCTCAACGAGCTGATGGCCCGCGAATGGGTCACCACCCTGCACGTGGTGCCGTCGATGCTCGACGCGCTGCTCGCCGCGGGGATCCCCGATTCGCTGTGGCGGGTCCTGGCCATCGGTGAGGCGCTGCCGGGCTCGCTGGCCCAGCGTTTCCGCGCCGAGTTCAGCCGCACCGAGCTGTTCAACCTGTACGGCCCGACCGAGGCCGCGGTCTCGATCACCTCGCACCGCGTCAACGCCGCCGACCAGGTGTCGGTCTCCATCGGTTCGCCCGAGTGGAACAGCCAGGTCTACGTGCTCGACGAGCGCCTGCGCCCGGTGCCCGACGGTGTCGCCGGTGAGCTGTACCTGGCCGGCGCGCAGCTGGCTCGCGGCTACTTCGGTCGCGCCGACCTGACCGCCGATCGTTTCGTCGCCAACCCGTTCACCCCCGGTACCCGCATGTACCGCACCGGTGACCTGGTGGCCTGGAACAACCGCGAACTCGACTACCGCGGCCGCACCGACTTCCAGGTGAAGATCCGCGGCTTCCGCATCGAGCTCGGCGAGATCGAGGCCGCGCTGCTCGCGCTGCCCGAGATCGCGCAGGCCGCCGTCATCGCCAAGTCCGATCCGCGCACCGGTGACCGCCTGGTCGCCTACCTGGTCGGTGCCGATATCGAGGTGGCACAGGTCAAGTCGGCGCTGTCGGCCGGACTGCCGTCGTACATGGTGCCCGCCGCGTTCGTCGTGCTGGACGCGCTGCCGCTCAACGTGAACGGCAAGCTCGACCGCAAGGCGCTGCCGGAGCCGGAGTTCGAGGCGCAGGCCTTCCGCGCGCCGTCGACCCCGATCGAGGAGATCGTGGCAGGCGTGTTCGCCGATGTGCTCGGCGCCGAGCGCGTCGGCGCCGACGACGACTTCTTCGCCCTCGGCGGTAACTCGCTGCTGGCCACTCAGGTCGCGGCCCGCCTCGGTGCCGCACTGGACAGCCGGGTGCCCGTGCGCCTGCTGTTCGAGGCGTCGACGGTGGCCGGTCTCGCCGTGCGGGTCGAGCAGGGTGCGGGCGCCGGTGGGCGTCGCGCGCTGGTCGCCGGACCGCGTCCGGATCAGGTGCCGCTCTCGCTCGCGCAGCAGCGCATGTGGTTCCTGAACCAGTTCGACACCGCGTCCTCGGTGAACAACATCCCCGTCGCCGTCCGCCTGTCGGGCGCGCTGGATGTCGGGGCACTGCAGCTGGCCGTCGCCGATGTGCTCGCGAGGCACGAGACCCTGCGCACGGTGTACCCGTCGACCGACGGCACACCGCACCAGGTGATCCTGCCGGTCGAGGGCAATGTGCCGGATCTGACGCCGGAAACCGTTGCCCCCGAACAGGTTCGAGACAAGATTGCCGAGCTGATCTCCACCGGCTTCGATGTGATCGACGAAGTGCCGTTGCGTGCTCGTCTCATGCGGGTCGCCGACGAGGAGTTCATCCTCGTCTTCGTCGCCCACCACATCAGTGCCGACGGCTGGTCCATGGGCCCGCTGACCCGCGACGTGATGATCGCCTACGCCGCCCGTGCCGCCGGTGAAGCGCCGGGCTGGGCGCCGATGCCGGTGCAGTACGCCGACTTCAGCGTCTGGCAGCGTGAGGTCCTCGGCGCCGAGACCGACGAGACCAGCCTCGTCGCCCAGCAGGCCGACTACTGGAAGCGCGCACTCGCCGGTGTCCCCGACGAGCTGAACCTGCCGCTGGATCGACCGCGTCCGAGCACGCAGTCCTTCGCCGGTGGCCGGGTGCTGTTCCCGATCGGCGGCGACATCCACGCCGGGCTGTCCGCCATCGCTCGCGAGCAGAACGCGACGCTGTTCATGGTCGTGCACACCGCCCTGGCGGTGTTCCTGGCGCGCATGTCGGGCACCGAGGACATCGTCATCGGTACGCCGATCGCGGGCCGTGGTGAGGCCGAACTCGACGACGTGATCGGCATGTTCGTCAACACCCTCGCCCTGCGCACGCAGGTGGGCGGGCAGCTGAGCTTCGCGGAGCTGCTGACCCAGGCCAAGGAAGCCGACCTGGCCGCCTTCGCCCACGCCGACATCCCGTTCGAGCGCCTGGTGGAACTGCTCAACCCCGAGCGCTCCACCGCGCGGCACCCGCTGTTCCAGGTGGCGCTGTCGTTCGAGAACCTGCCCGACGCCAGCTTCGAGCTGCCGGGTCTGTCGGTCTCGGCCGTCGACTTCGATGTCGACACCGCCAAGTTCGACCTGCTGCTCACCGTGCGTGAAGCGGCTGCCGGGGACGAAGCCGGCGCCTACGCCGAGTTCTCCTACGCCAGTGCGCTGTTCGACCAGTCGACGGTGGAGAAGTTCGCGCAGCGCTTCCAGCGTCTGCTCGCCGAGGTCGTCGCCGATACCACCACCCCGGTCGGCGATCTCGAACTCCTCGACACCACCGAGCGCACCGAACTGCTCACTCGCACAGGCGGTCCCGCCGCTTCGGTGAGCACATTGCCGGAGCTCCTCGCGCAGGCGGTGGCGTCCAACCCGACCGGTCAGGCCATCGTCGCGCCCGGTGAGTCGGCCTCGCTGACCTATGCCGAGCTCGACGCGGCGTCCTCCCGTCTGGCGCGGGTACTCATCGAGCGCGGTGCCGCACCGGAGACGGTCGTCGCCATCGCCATGCAGCGTTCGCTCGACACCACCCTGGCGATCTGGGCCGTCATCAAGACCGGTGCGGCGTTCCTGCCGGTCGACCCGAAGTACCCGGCCGAGCGCATCGCGCACATGATGTCGGACTCCGGTGCGGCACTGGGCATTACGGTATCGGCCGAGGTCGGGCACCTGCCCGCCCCCGCGCTCGACGACTGGCTGACTCTCGACGACACGGCCACCGAGGCCGCGATCGCCGCACAGTCCGACGCCCCGATCACCGAGGCCGACCGTCGTGGCGCGGTCCGCCCCGGCAACACGGCCTACATGATCTACACCTCGGGTTCGACGGGCCTGCCCAAGGGCGTCGTCGTCACCCACGCCGGTGTGCCCAACTTCGCGGCCGCCCAGGTCGCGCAGTTCGGTCTCGACAAGAACGCGCGGACCCTGGCCTTCGCGTCACCGTCGTTCGACGCCTCGATTCTCGAGTTCCTCCTCGCGGTCGGTTCGGCGGGCACGCTCGTCATCACGCCGGTCGGTGTGGTCGGCGGCGAGGAGCTGGCCGACATCATCGCGAGCCAGCAGCTCACCCACGTGTTCCTCACCCCGCTGGTCGCGGCGTCGATGGAACCCGCGGCGCTGGCCGGACTGGAAGCGCTGATCGTCGGTGGCGACAAGGCCCCCGTCGACCTGGTCGCGAACTGGCACAGCGCGGGCACCGACCCGGCGTACCACCGGTTCTACAACGCCTACGGTCCGACCGAGGCGACCATCGCCACCAACCTGTCCGATCCGCTGCTGCCGGGCGACACCATGAACATCGGTGGCCCGATCGCGGGTGCGACCGTGCTGGTGCTCGACAGTCGCCTGCGTCCGGTGCCCGAAGGTGTGGCCGGTGAGCTGTACCTCGGTGGTGTCCCGCTGGCTCGTGGCTATCACGCGCGCCACGGCCTCACCGCCGAGCGTTTCGTGGCCAGCCCGTACGCCGACGGCGAGCGCCTGTACCGCACCGGTGACGTCGTCGCCTGGCGCACGGTGCACGGCAAGCCTGTCGTGGAATACGTGGGCCGCAACGACTTCCAGGTGAAGATCCGCGGTTTCCGGATCGAGCTGGGCGAGATCGACGCGGTCCTCACCGCGCACGACGACGTCGAGTTCGCCGCCACCATCGGCCGCAAGACCGACGCGGGCGCCACCATCCTGGTGTCCTACGTGCGCGCCACCGCCGACCCGGCAGCCCTGGTCGAGTACGCGGCCCAGCACCTGCCCGCGCACATGGTGCCCGCCGCCGTGATGGTCCTCGACGAGATCCCGCTGACCCCCGCGGGCAAGCTGGACCGTCGCGCACTGCCCGAGCCCGTGCTCGCCCCGCGCGAGTTCCGGACGCCGACAAGCGAAGTCGAGGCGATCATCGCCACCGTCTACGCCGAGGTGCTCGGTGTCGACGCCGTCGGCCTGGACGATTCGTTCTTCGCCCTCGGCGGCGACTCGATTCTGTCCATCCAGCTGGTCTCGCGCGCCAAGGATCGCGGCGTGCTCTTCAAGCCGCGTGATGTGTTCGAAAAGCGCAGCGTGGCAGGGCTTGCCGAGATCGCCGTGCTCGCGGGCGATGCCGAACAGATCGTCCTCGAGGAACTGCCGGGCGGTGGTGTCGGCGACATCCCGATGCTGCCGATCATGCGCCAGATCCTCGCCGGTGGCTCCACCTACGACCGGTTCTCCCAGTCGATGGTGCTTCGCCTGCCCGAGAACATCACCGCCGAGGTTCTGCACGCCACGATCGGTGCGGTCTTCGACCACCACGACGTGCTGCGTTCGCGCGTCGCTCGTACCGAGGCGCCCGTGAGCGCGGATCAGTCGGGCAGCGAGAACGGCTGGGTCTTCGAGGCTTTGGCGCCGGGCGAGGTCGACGTGACCGCACTCGTGCGCCGGGTCGAGGTAGCCGGTGACATCGCCGACGATCAGCTCTCCAAGCTGGCCAGCGTCGAATACGACCAGGCCATGGGTCGTCTCGACCCCGCCAACGCCGCCATGGTGCAGTTCGTCTGGTTCACCTTCGGTGAGCCCGCCGAGGGTCCGCGCCGCCGCGACGTGCTGCTCATCGTCGGCCACCACTTCGTGATCGACGGCGTCTCCTGGCGCATCCTGATCCCGGACCTCGGTATGGCCTGGGGCCAGATCGCGGCGGGTCAGCCGGTCACGCTGCCGGTCAACGGCACCTCGATGCGGCGCTGGGCGCACAGCCTGGTGGAGCAGTCGACCGACCGTCGCGCGGAACTGCCGTTCTGGCGCGAGGTTTCGGCCACCGCCGATCCGCAGCTGGGTGCTCGGGCCTTCGACCCGCAGGTCGACACCTTCGCCACCGTCGACCGGGTGCAGGTCACCCTCTCGCCCGAGGTCACCGACGCGATCCTCACCGCGATCCCCGGCCTCTACCACGGCGGCGTCAACGACGGCCTGCTCAGCGCACTCGCGCTGGCCGTATCCCGGTGGCGCGGTGACGAATCCGGCACCGCGGCGCTGATCAAGCTGGAAGGCCACGGCCGCCAGGAAGAGATCGTCGCCGGTGCCGACCTGTCGCGCACCGTCGGCTGGTTCACCACCGCCTTCCCGGTCCGCCTCGATCTCGCGGGTGCCGACCTCGACGACGCGTTCGCCGGTGGCGCCGTGCTCGCCGACGTGATCAAGTCGGTCAAGGAGCAGATGCTGGCCGTGCCCGACAAGGGCATCGGTTACGGCATGCTGAAGTACCTCACCACCGAGGGCGCGGATCTGCCGAGCGTCGGCCAGATCAGCTTCAACTACCTCGGTCGCGCGACCGCGGGTGAGATCCCCGCCGAACTCGCCGAACTCGGCTGGGTGCCGGTGGCGGATCTGGGTCAGCTCGACGCCGAGATGGACCTCGACATGCCCGCCAACGCGACGCTGGATATCAACGCCATCGTCAACGACGGTGACGAGGGCCCGCAGCTCGGCGCGAATATCGCGTTCCCGAAGGGGCTGCTCACCGTCGAACAGGCTCAGGAGTTCGCCGATCTGTTCGTGGCCGCGCTGACCGCGCTCGCCACGCACGCCCAGCGTGCCGACGCGGGTGGCTTCACCCCGTCCGACATGCCGCTCGTGCGGGTGGGCCAGCCCGATCTCGAGCTCTGGGAGCGCGATTACCCCGCGCTGTCGGAAGTGTGGCCGCTCTCGCCGCTGCAGGCAGGCCTCATGTTCCACGCCATGCTCAGCTCGGCGACCGTCGACGTCTACACCGTGCAGGCCGTGCTCGACCTGACCGGCACACTCGACAAGCAGCGCCTGCGCGGCGCGGCCCAGGCCGTGCTCGACCGGTACCCGAACCTGCGGACCGCGTTCGTCACCGATTCGGCCGGTCAGCCGGTGCAGGTGGTGCTGTCCGAGCTCGAGGTGCCGTGGCGCGAGGTCGACCTCACCGACCTGCCCGAGGACGAGCGGATGCCGCGCATGCGGCAACTGCTGCTCGCCGACCAGGCGAACCAGTTCGACATGGCCACCGCGCCGCTGATCCGCTTCGGTCTGTACACGGTCGGCGAGGGTCAGGCGCACCTGGCGATCACCGTCCACCACATCCTGGTCGACGGCTGGTCGATGCCGCTGCTCATGCGTGATCTGCTGGTTCTCTACGCGGTGCACGGTGACCTCACCGCGCTCCCGCGCGTGGCGTCCTACCGCAACTTCCTGTCCTGGCTCTCGGGCTGGGATCGTGAAGTGTCGCTGCAGGTGTGGGCCGAAGCGCTGGCCGGGGTCGAAGGCCCCACCCAGCTCGCGCCCGCGCCGCGTTCCGAGGAACGCTACGAACTCGGCAAGGTCATCGTCGAGATCGACAACGACCGCACCAGGGCGCTCGGCAAGTTCGCCGGCGAACTGGGTGTCACCGTGAACACGCTGCTGCAGACCGCGTGGGGCATCGTCGTCGGGCGCCTCACCGGCCGTGACGACGTGGTGTTCGGCGCGACCGTCTCCGGTCGCCCGGCGGACCTGCCCGGCGTCGAGTCGATGGTCGGCCTGTTCATCAACACCCTGCCCGTGCGCATCCAGATCGACGACAGGATGACGGCGGAGAAGCTGACCCAGCGGGTGCAGTCCGAGCAGGCAGAACTGCTCAGCCACCACTTCGTCGGCCTGTCCGATATCCAGCGGGTGGCCGGTATGGGCTCGCAGTTCGACACGCTGGTGGTGTTCGAGTCCTACCCGATGGACAAGGACGCCGTCACCGCGGCGAGCTCGATCGACGGCATGCAGGTCACCGGTGTCGGCCTCGACGACGCCACCCACTATCCGCTCACGCTGGTGGTGATGGCGGAGTCGACCATCGAGATCACGATGAAGTACCTGACCAGCACCTTCACCGCCGACGAGGTTCGCACGCTGTCGCAGCGCCTGCTGCGCGTGCTCGACGAGCTGCTCGACAACCCGACCGGCCTGGTCGGCGACATCGACATCCTCGACGCGAACGAACGGGCCCAGCTGCTCGCCGATTCCGGTGTGACAGCCGCTGTTTCGGCCCCGGTCGCGTCGGGTGTCGGCGCGCAGACGGTGGCGAAGGTGCTCGCCGAGGTCGTCGAAGCCGACCCGCAGGCCCCGGCCCTGCTGCGTGGCGACAGCGAAATCGCCTACAGCGCACTGGATCGCAAGTCCTCACAGCTGGCCCGCGTGCTCATCGCTCGCGGGGCGGGTCCCGGCGACGTGGTCGCGATCTCGCTGCCGCGCAGCGTGGATTCGGTCCTCGCCGCCTGGGCGGTCCACAAGGCGGGTGCCGCGGTGCTGTTCGCCGGTGAACTCTCCGGCGTCGAGATCGCCGCTACCGGAGCGACATTCGGCATCAGCGCGGCCCCGGTCGCGGGCGTGGCAGGCCAGTGGTTGCTCCTGCCCGACATCGAAGCCGACATCGCCGAGGCCGCGGCCCACCCCGTCTCCTACGCCGACCGGGTCCGCCCCCTCGCCGAAACCCACCCGGCCTTCGTGCTGGTCTCCGGCGAGAACACCACGGTCCTCGACCAGTCCGAAGCGGTAGCGCTGGCCGAACGTCTCCGTGACGAACACGGCATCGACTACGAATGCACCACCTACACCACCCACGCCTCCGGCCCGGCCGCCATCCAGGAATTCCTGACCTCGTCCAGCGCAGGAGCGCTGTCGGTCCTGCCCAACGGCTCGGTCGAAGACGACCTGGCCGACGGGGAGGTCACCCACTGGTTCGTCACAGCGGCGGATCCGACCGACGCGGCCGGCGGTGAAGTCGGAGTGATCGTCGCGGAGTAGGCCCGAAGCTGCTCGCCCACCAGGTCATCTCTGCTGGGCGAGCAGCCGCGAGCCTGCCGGATGCCTCTCGCAGCCGCTAGACTCGAATCGACCGACGCGGGCGGCGCGCGGTGCATTCGACGAGGTCGGAGGTGGATGAATGGCGATGCCATTGCCGCGCTCCGATCATTGGACTGCCGCGGATCTCGATCAGATGCCCGATGACGGTCTGCGATATGAGGTGCTGAATGGCCAGCTCGTCGTGCACGCAGCGCCGAAACCGATGCATCAGTGGTTGATAAAGCGGCTCACACAGGTCCTCGATGCGGTTGTGCCTGCCGACCGATTCGTGATGGACGGTGTCGGCGTGCTCATCGGCGATGACGAGCCCATTCCCGACCTGATGGTGGTCGCGGGGCCGATCGATTGGCACGGGCGCGGGGTGCCGGTCGGTCAGGTCGAACTAGCCGTCGAAGTCGTGTCGAAGTCGACAACGTTGCAGGACCGGATGGTAAAGCCTGTGCTGTACGCAGAGGCGGGCATCCCGACGTACTGGCGTTTCGAGATCAACTCGTTCAAGGGCCGTCTGGTCGATGAGCAGCTGCCGGTGCTGTTCGCCTATGCGCTCGGACCGGACGGAGAATACGAGCACACGCACCGTGCGTCGGCCGGTGACCCGGTGACGTTGCGAGCACCGTTCGAGGTCACGTTCGACCCGGGTGCGCTGCTCCCGCGCTAGGTCACCTCGAGTACGCCCCCCGCCCCGGGGTCGCCGTCGTGCCGCTACTCGGACGCTGGTGGGTGGATGTGATGTGGGGTCTTTGTTCTCGAAATGTGCTCGACGCTGAACCGGGATAGGGTCCGGGTTCGCTTCGGGAACAGGAAGGGAGCGGTCGGTATTACGCTTCGGGTTTGGCTGAGCAGTGCTGGTGCGGCAACCGTTCAGGTCATGCGGTTATTGCGGGAGAATCCCGACGGGGTCGACGTCACTATTTACGCCAGCAATGTGGATCCGAGTGCGGCCGCCCTCTCGGTGTGTGATGTGTCGGCGATCGAACCCAGGTATGTCAGCAACGAGGAGTATGCG
Organism: Nocardia sp. NPDC058519; assembly: GCF_042719755.1. Lineage (NCBI taxonomy): Bacteria > Bacillati > Actinomycetota > Actinomycetes > Mycobacteriales > Nocardiaceae > Nocardia > Nocardia sp. NPDC058519. Next base: position 243,701 of record NZ_JBHXNK010000003.1, read on the forward strand.
CGGTTCGCGCTCGACTTCTGTCGCACGTACCGCATCGACGTTCTCATCCCGCCGCGCCGTCTCGACGCGCTCGCGGGCCGGGTGGCGGACTTCGCGGCGGTCGGCACCAGCCTCATGTGTTCGCCGCTGTCGGCGGTGAAGGCGCTGACCGACAAGGTCCGCACCTATGAGATCGCTGGTGCGGCAGGCGTTCCTGTGCCACCGTGGCGGGAGGCGCGAGACGCGCAGGAGTTCCGCGCGGCGGTCGACGAGTTGTCGATGGGCGGGGAGACGCTGTGTATCAAACCGAGCGGTGAGTTCTCGGCGTTCGGGTTCCGCATCCTGGACGACCGCCCGCTGACCATGGCGAACCTTCGCGTCGCACCCCGGCCGGTGGCCTCGGTCGAGGCGATCGCGGGGGCGATGTGCCGGGCAGCGGCAGAAGGGGAGGCGGTGCCGCCGCTGCTCGTGATGCCGTTCCTCGAAGGTCCGGAGATCAGCATCGACTGCCTTTCCGCTCCGGGTGGTGAACTGCTGATGGGAATTCCACGGGCCAAGCAGGGACGCTTCCGCATCCTGCTCGATAATCCCGACCTGGTAGACATCGCCCGCCGGCTCGTGCGGCATTTCGAACTGGCCTACCTGACGAATGTTCAATTGCGTTATCGCGGTGGCCAACCGGTGCTGCTCGAAGCGAATCCACGACCCTCGGCGGGTTTGTTCCACACGTCCTTCGCCGATGTGAATCTGCCATGGGCCGCGGTTCGACTACTGCTGCAAGGGGATTCGGGATTGCGGAATCCGCCACGGCTCGGTGCCTGCCTGGCCGTAGCGGAAGCGGTCATGGAGGTCGCGCCGCAGGTGGATGGTCAATTCCCGGGTGCGGTGCGCAGGAGCGCGGACCTGGTGCCCGGCTGACCGAAAGTGGCTGCGCTCGCGAATATCTCGATCGGCGCCGGGTGGATCATTCGGCGGTGGTGAACAGGCCTCGGTTCATGGCGACGATGACGGCGTGGGTGCGGTCGTTGACGTCGAGTTTGGCGAAGATGCGGAGTAGATGGGTTTTGACGGTGGCTTCGGCGATGACGAGGCGTCTGCCGATCTCGGGGTTGGAGAGGCCGTCGGCGACCGCGCGCAGGACGTCGATTTCGCGGGGGGTCAGCGTGATCGGGTCGGGGCGGCGAATGCGCGCGACCAGGCGTTCGGCGACGCGGGGAGCGAGGACAGTCTGGCCGCGGGCGGCGGAGTGGATGGCGTCGACGAGTTGATCGCGGGTGGTGTCCTTGAGCAGGTAGCCGATGGCACCCGCTTCGATGGCACGTTCGATGTCGACATCGGTGTCGTAGGTGGTGAGGATCAGGACACGGGTTCGGGTGCGGCGCACTATCTCTCGGGTAGCGGCCACGCCGTCCATGACCGGCATTCGCAGATCCAGCAACGCTACGTCCGGGGCCAGGCGTTCGGCGAGTTCGATGGCTTCAGCGCCGTCGGCCGCCTCGCCGACGATCTGGATGGACGGTTCGGCCTGTAGCAGCGCGACGAGGCCCGCACGCATCACGACGTGATCGTCGGCCAGGATCAGGCGAAGGGGCTCGGTCACGTCAGCTCCGCTCGGTCGATGGGAGGAGGGCGAATATCCTGGTGCCCTCGCCGGGTGAGCTGGTGACGGCGAATTCGCCACCGAGTTCGGCGAGCCGGTTGCGCATCCCGTTCAGGCCGAATCCGCTGGCCTCATGCGGTGTGAATCCGATTCCGTCATCGGTGATCTCGAGCTCCAGACCTGCGTCGGTGTGGGAGAGGACGACACCGACGGTGCTCGCCTTCGCGTGCTTGCTCACATTGGCCAGCGATTCCTGAGTGCAGCGCACCAGGCCGATCCGGGCGGGTTGGTCGCACACGATGTCGGCCAGTTCGGCGTGCACGGTCAGCCCGGTGTCTTCGGCGAAACGATCGAGGACCCGGCGCAGCGTCTGGGCCACCCCACTACTGTCCGCCGGGCTGCCGCCGACGAGAACCCTCGCCTCGGTGAGGTTCTCACGCGCGGTCCGCTCGATCGACAAGAGCTGCTTGGCGGTAGTCGCGGGATCGGTGCCGATGCCGTCGCGGGCCGCCTCGGTCAGCACGATGATGGAGGCGAAACCCTGGGCCAGGGTGTCGTGGATTTCGCGGGCGATCCGTTCGCGCTCCTCGGCCGCGCCTTGGCGCTGATGGGCCTCGGCGAGATCCGATTGGGTGCGTTCCAGCTCGGCGCCGAGTACGCGGGTGCGTTCGGCGCCCTGCCTGATCACCTGGTCCATCCACAGCCCGAGCAGGACGCCGCCCGCGTATCCGAGCAGGGTGAAGGTGGCATTGCCAGGGGAGAAGATCGGCCCGGTGAGGTTCCCGATGAGGGTGGCTACCGCCGCCGCGCTGAGGTAGCCGACCGCGCGGCGCGGCGTCCGCGTGTAGATCCAGAACAGCGGAATCGAGACGATGAAGAAGGCCGCGCCGCCTTCGAGCAAGATCGCTGTCACGCCGAGGACGGCGACCAGCAGGCAGAGGAAGCCGGTGGCCCCGACTACACGGTGGCGCGGAAAGGTCGTCAGCGCCATATAGCTCGCGGCCAGCGCCGCGACCAGCGCCCACGTCACGTACTTCGTCACATCGGTGCGATCGTGCACCGCGATCACCGGCGGGCCGAGGCCGAACATCACCCAACATCCGGCGTACCACCGGTGCAGAATCCGCATCCGGTTCGGCCGCTCTTCCATTCCGCTCAGCCTACTTTCACCGATGCTGCGGTGACGGCGGGCCGGGCGGGCCACCAGGTGCGATCACCCAGCAGTAGCAATACCGCGGGCAGGACCACGATCCGGATCACGAACGCGTCGAGCAGGACCGCCGCCGCGAGGGCGAAGCCCATCTGCTTCATCTCCATGATGTGCAGTGGAACGAAGCTCGCGAACACCGTGACCATGACGAACGCGGCGCTGGTCACCGCGCTCGCTGAACCGCCGACACCGTCGAGAACGGCTTGGCGGGTCGGCATGCCGCCGAGTGCGAGCTCGCTGATGCGGCTGAGCACGAAGATCTGATAGTCCGTCGACAGTCCGAACAGGATCACCAACAGCAGCAGGGGAACTCGGGAGCCGATCGAGCCGGTCGAATGGAAATCGAGCAGGCCTTCGGCCCAGGTGTTCTGGAAGACCGCGGTCAAAAGGCCCAGCGATGCGCCCGCCGAGAGCAGATTCAGCACGACACCGAGCACGCCGAGGACCACGGACCGGAATGTCACGACGGTCAGGACGAAGGTCACCAGGAGCAGTGTCCCGATGATCATGGGCAGCTTCTGTTCCTGGTGGCGCGGGTAGTCGGCGTAGTGGGCGACATCACCGGTCACCGCGTAGTCCACGCCGGAGAGGGTGCCGACGGTTGCCGGTAGGTAGTCGGTGCGGAGGCGTTCGAGTGACTGCTGGGCGGCGTCGTCGCCGACGTGATGCTCGACCCGTAGTTCCAGCAGGCTGATTCGGCTGTCCGGGGAGGTGCGCAGTTCAGTGCTCCCGGCGAGGGCGGGATCGGACTCGGCTCGTTGGGCCAGTGCGCGCAGCACGTCTGTCACTTCGCCCGCCCGCGCAGGTTCGGCCGCCACCACTACCTGGTGCATCGACTTCAGTTCGGGGAAAGCGGTATTGAGTCGATCGAACGATTGCATGGCGGGAATGGAACGCGGGTGGGTTTCGCGGCCCATGTCGGTGAGGTCGAGGCCCAGCAGCGGCGCGGTGAGTGTGAGCATGGCGAGTACCGAGATGGTCAGTGCGGCTACCGGGCGTGCGGCGGTCAGCCGGAGCATGGAACCGGTGAGGCGACCGGTGCTCTCTCGCGCGGGTTGCGAGGTCTTGCGTGCCGCACGCCGCTCGGCGCGTTCGGACAGAACAGTCAGCAGGGCGGGCAGGGCGGTGAGCGAACTGGCCACCGCGACCAGGGTGACGAGAATCGCGCCGGTCGCGATCGAGGAGAAGACCACGTCGTCGGCGAGATACATCGTCGCGCTGGAGACGGCGACGGCGATACCGGAGACCACCACCGCGCGTCCGGACGTCGCCGCGGCGAGTTCCACCAGTGCCTGCGAACCGATCGAACCACGCGCGCGGGCCCGCTCCTCGCGCGCACGTTTCAGATAGAACAGGGTGTAGTCGACGCCGACCGCCATCCCGATCAGCAGGATGATGTTGGTGCCGACGCCGTTGTCGGGGAACAGATGTGAGGCGGGCATCGACAGCCCGATCGCCGCGACGATGGACGAGATGGCCAGCAGCAGCGGCACCAGAGCCATTGCCGCCGAGCGGAACACGACGAGCAGGGTGATCAGGGTGATCGGCAGTGCGATCAACTCGGTTCTCGCCAGGTCGCGCCCGCGCAAGGCTTCGACACCGCTGCTGATCGAGGGGCCACCGGTCTCCTCTACCCGCAAGTCCGGATATGCCCGCTGCACCTGATCGGTCTGCTCGCGCAGCGCGGCCACGTGCTTCTTGGCATCGAGTTCCGCGCCCGCCATGGTCACGTCGACCCGCAGCACTGTTCGGTCTGGTGAATACACCGGCACAGCAACGGATTTGACCTCGGGCAATGTCGACATTCGGTCCGCGACCTCCTGCGCGGCCCGGTCCGCGGCGGCTCCTCCACCGGTGACCAGCACCCGTTCCATCGGCAGCTGCTGTAGCCCACCCGAGGTTGCGATCGCTTCGCCGCGGCCCGCCTCGCCGATCCAGAAGTCCTCGGTGGCAGCGGGTTTCCCGCCGATTCCGGCGCCGATTCCGACGCACAACGCGACGAAGACGAACCAACCGGCAATGGCCCGCCACGGATGGCGGGCACTGGCAACGGCGATCGATACCGAGCGATTTCGCATGTCATCAATGCTGCTCGGGTGGCCGGCGTGGCCGCCAGCATCGACCGGTCGAACTTGGTGTCCACCGATCGGTGGACACGGCGCCGCGCTCAGCGGGTGAGCAGCCCCGCCAACCCTTCCAGGAGCAGATCGAGGCCGAAGGTGAAATCGGCTGCGCCGGAGTGGGTTCCGGCGATGACCAGGGAGGCGATTGTGTGCATGTGTGGGTGGGTTTCGGTGGGAATGAGCGGGAGGAATTGTTGTGCGGCCGAGGCGTATTCGGACGGGTCGAGGGGGAAGTTGATCGCCTGGAGGGTGAAGCCGTAGATGTGGCTGTCCAAGGCGTTCCAGGCTCGGTCGGCCTGTTCGTAGGTGAAACCCGCGGTGATCAGGCAGCCGAGGGTGGCGTCGACGTAGCGGAGCATGGCGGGGCCGACATTGACGCGGGAGCCGAGTAGGCCGGTGGCCCAGCGGTGGTTCAGGAGGACCTCGTGGGCCGAGGTGGCACGGTGGCGGAGTTCGGCTCGCCAGTCGTCGCCCGCGCGGGGGACGTAGATCTCCGCGACCACCAGGTCGATGATGCCGTCGTAGAGGTCGTCCTTGTTGGCGACGTGGTTGTACAGCGACATCGCTTCCACGCCGACGGTCTTGGCGAGGTTGCGCATCGACAGGGCGGCCAGGCCCTGCTGGTCGGCGAGCTCGATGGCCGCGCGCAGGACTCGTTCTCTGGTGAGTGGGGTGCGCGGCGACATGGGGCTCCTGACAGTTTCCTTGACCTACTTACGGCGTAAGCGTAGCGTCTCGCAGTAGAAACTTACGCTGTAAGTGCGAGATGAGGGACGATTCTCATGACCGATGTGGATACGGCTTCGATGACCGCCTGGGTTGCGCCTCGGTACGGCGGGGGTGAGGTGCTGCGGACCGAGGTTGTGCCGCGGCCGACACCTGGGGAGCGGGATGTGGTGGTCCGGGTACGGGCGGCATCACTGTGCAGTGGGGATCTGCATCTGCTCAATGGGACGCCGTACCTGCTGCGGCTCGGGTTCGGATTGCGCAGGCCCAAGCATCGGATGATCGGGCAGAACCTGGCGGGCGAGGTAGTCGCGGTCGGTGCGCTGGTCACCGAATTCCAACTCGGCGACCGGGTTTTCGGCGAGGTCTCCAGCGGCGCCTTCGCGGAGTACGTGTGCGCGGATGCGGGTTCGTTCGCCGTTGTTCCGGCTGCGATCAGCATGGAAGATGCCGCGGCGACCCCGGATTCGGGTATGACGGCCTTGCAGGGTCTGCGCGACATCGGCAAGGTCGGGCCGGGGCAGCGGGTGCTGATCAATGGCGCGTCCGGCGGGGTCGGTAGCTTCGCGGTGCAGATCGCGAAGGTGCTCGGCGCGCACGTGACGGCGGTGTGCGGCACCCGGCATCTCGAGATGGTGCGCGAAATCGGCGCGGACGTCGTAATCGACTACACCACCGACGATTTCACTCGCACGGAGGTGCCCTACGACGTGATCTTCGACCTGGCAGGCAATCGCACACTACGGGAGATCCGCCGAGCGCTGGCGGGGGACGGCGTCTTCATCTCCTCCGCCGCCGCGCCCGGCGACAACTGGTTCGGCCCGATCCGATGGCTGGCTCAGGTGGCGCTCACCGACCTGTTCGCCCGGCAGACCCTGAAAGCTCTGCTCATGCGACCCGCTGCCACCGACCTGGAATACCTGGCCGGATTGGTGGTCGACGGAAAGCTGCGACCGGTGATCGAGCGACGGTTCTCCTTGTCCGACACGGCGCTTGCCGTCGCGGTGTTCGAGCAAGGGCACGCGTCGGGAAAGACCGTCCTCACCGCATGAGCCGACGGAGGATGCCGGTCCGGTCAGATTCAACGGGTCAACGAGTAGGCGGAGCAGACGGGCGCACGCCTAGGGCGGAAGCTGTCCTAGGTGGCTCGTAATGTAGATCTCATGAGCAACGAGATCCAGTCCTACCGCATCGACATCTCGCAGCAGCAGCTCGATGACCTGCGTAATCGGCTCGACAATGCGCGCTGGCCCGCCGCACTGCCGGGCGATGACTGGGACACCGGCGTGCCGACCGGCTACCTGCGCGAGCTCGTCGACCACTGGCGCACCGGCTACGACTGGCGGGCAGAGGAGGCGAAACTCAATGCGCACGAGCAGTTCACGACCGTGATCGACGGGCAGAACATCCACTTTCTGCACGTCCGCTCGGCGGAACCCGATGCGGTGCCGCTGCTACTGACGCACGGCTGGCCGGGCTCGATAGCGGAATTCCTCGACCTGATCGGCCCGCTGACCGACCCGCGCGCGCACGGCGGCGACTCGGCCGATGCCTTCCATGTGGTGATCCCGTCGCTGCCCGGTTTCGGGTTCTCCGGACCGGTCACCGAGGGGTGGTCGGTTCGCCGGATCGCCGAGGCCTGGGTCGAGTTGATGACCAGGCTCGGGTACCAGCGGTTCGGGGTGCAGGGTGGTGATATCGGTGCGGCGGTGAGCCCGGAGGTCGGGCGAGTGGCGCCGGATCGGGTGGTCGGCGTGCATGTCAACGGTGGTGCGGGCTCGTTCCCGCAACTGCCGTTGTCCGATGAGGACATGGCGAGCCTGACCGAACTCGAGCGCGACCGCATCGTGCGGATCGAGGCGTTCATGAACGAGGAGTTCGGCTACATCGCCGTGCAGTCCACCCGTCCGCAGACCCTGGCCTATGGGCTGGTCGACTCCCCGATCGGGCAGCTGGCGTGGATCTTGGACAAGTTCCGGGAGTGGACGCACCCACGCGAGACGCTGCCCGACAAGATCATCGATCGTGATCGGCTGCTGACCAACGCAATGATCTACTGGCTCACCGGAACCGCGGGCTCGGCGGCCTACGTCGGCTACGCGCAGCCGGTGGAATGGGGTGCGGTGCCGGCGAATTCGGGTGTTCCGACCGGCGTGCTCGTCCTCGCCCACGATGTGGCGATTCGGCGCTTCGACGAGGCGGAGAACACGATCGTGCGCTGGAACGATGTGGACCAGGGCGGGCACTTCGCAGCGCTGGAGGAACCGGAACTGCTCACCACCGATGTGCGCGAGTTCTTCCGCACGTTGCGCTGATCAGTCCGCGAGTTCGCCCGCCGAGCGCCAGGATTGACGCTCGGCGGCAAACGCTTCGGCTTGGACAGCGCGGAATTCCTCGATGGAGCTCGCGTTGTCGGTGAGGAATCCGCGGTAGTCCGCGAGCCGGAACTCGCCGTCGGTGGCAGTGACGTCCACCTTGCCTGCGGCGAAATCCGCACGGAGATAGAGGAGTTCGTCGGGCTCGACCGGGTGCCATCTGATCCGGTCGAAATAGCGCAGTAGCCAAGGGGTTTCCGCATCGGTAGCGAACCGGTCGACACCGGGTCCTGAGGTTCCCGCAGGCCGGGCGCGGTGGTTCCACACCTGGGTGGTGCGGCCGACGAACTGGTATCCGCCGGGGCCTTCCATGCCGTAGATGCACAGGTAGGCGCCGCCGATGCCGACCGCGTTCTCGGGGGTCCAAGTGCGGGCCGGGTTGTATTTGGTGGTGACGAGGCGGTGGCGGGGATCGGTGGGGGTGGCCACGGGGGCGCCCAGGTAGACGTCACCCAGGCCAAGGACCAGGTATTCGGCGTCGAAGACGGTCTTGTAGACATCATCGACGGAGGGCAGGCCGTTCATGCGGCGGATGAATTCGATGTTCCACGGGCACCAGGGGGCGTCGGCGCGGACGCCGTGCATGTAGCGGGTGATCGCTTCCCTGGTGGCGGGGTCGTCCCAGGAGAGGGGGAGATGGACGGTGCGGCTCGGGACGACCAGCTGGTCGGAATTCGGCAGTTGCGCTTCGGCTTCGGCCAGCATGTCGAGGAGTTTGCCGATCGGCAGAACTGCCGGATCGACGCGGATCTGCAGGGATCGGATGCCAGGCGTGAGTTCGATGACTCCACGCAGGCCGATCGCGATGAGGTGCTGGTGCAGCGCGTGGACGCGGGCGCGCAGACCCAGATCCAGGGTGAGCGTGCCGTATTCGACGAGGACGCCGTCGTCGCCTTGTCGTCGGTAGGTCACGCCGGTTTCATCGTCGACCGCGGTGCGCCGGAGGATGCCGTCGTCGCCGTCGCGGCCTGCCGAGAGGACGGTGCCCAGTGATGCGCGTCGTTGGGCGCCGAGTGCTGCTGCGGGAGCGGCATGCTCGGAGCGGATGGGGACGAAGCGAACCTTGTCGCCGGGGGTGAGCTGACCGAGTTTCCAACGGTCGGCGGCGACTACGGTGACCGGGCAGACGAATCCACCGAGACTCGGGCCGTCCGGGCCGAGCAGGATCGGGGTGTCGCCGGTGAAGTCGAGGGCCCCGACGGTGTAGGCGTTGTCGTGGATATTCGACGGGTGCAGGCCCGCTTCACCGCCGTCGGTACGAGCCCACTCGGGTTTGGGGCCGATGAGGCGCACACCGGTGCGATCGGAATTGAAGTGGACCTCGTAGTCGGTGCCGACGATGGTGTCGAAGTCGTTGCGGGTGAAGAACTCCGGTGCGCCGTGGGGGCCTTCGGTGACGGCGAGTTCCCAGCGGTGGGCGAAGGCGGGTTGGTCGGCCATCGGGACGGCGGGGGCGAGGCGGGTCGACGGTGCGCCCAGAGTGAGCGATTCGGCGGCGCGTAGTGCGGCACCGGTTCCGCCGCCGAACTTGCCGAGGGTGAATGTGGCCGCACTGCCGAGGAATTCATCGACGTCGATGCCGCCGGAGATCAGGATGTAGGTTCGCATGCCAGGTCCGCGGATCGCGCCGACATCGAGTACGCCGCCGGCGGGCACCTCGACGGTTCGCCACTGCTCGATCGGGCGGCCGTCCACACGGATATCGGCGACAGCCCCGGTCACACACACCCAGGTCGCGGCGGAGAAGCGCAACGCGGGCCCGCCCAGTGTGCACTCCAGCCCCGCCGCGCCTTCGGGGTTGCCGAGTATCCGGTTGCCGAGGCGGAACGACAGGTCGTCCATCGGCCCGGACGGGGGAACTCCGATGTGCCAGTAGCCGATTCGTCCCGGCCAATCCTGCACAGTGGTCTGCATTCCGGGACGCACGACATCGATGCGCGGCTGAGCCGGGGGCGTCGCGACGGGAGCGAGGGTGGCAACCAGCGGCGTGGACTCCACCGTCGCGGGCTGGTCGACGCGGGTGTCGGTGAGGCTCATCGGGTCACCACCATGCGGACCGGGGTGGGGTCGAAACCGTTGCAGGGGTTGTTGATCTGGGGGCAGTTGGAGACGAGGACGAGGGTGTCGATCTCGGCACGGAGAGTGAGCTTCTTGCCGGGGGCGGAGAGGCCGTCGACGATGCCGAGGGTGCCGTCGGATTCGACGGGGACGTTCATGAACCAGTTGATATTGGAGACCAGGTCGCGTTTGCCCAGACCCCATTCGAGCGCGGCGGTGAGGAAGTTCTCCACGCAGGCGTGCTGGTGGCGGGTGTGCCGGCCGTAGCGCAGAGTGTTGGATTCCTGGGAGCAGGCGCCCGCGATGGTGTCGTGATTCCCGACCTCGTCGGCGACGACCGTCATCAAGGGAGTGCCGGCTTCGGTGCGCAGGACACTGCCGGTGGTGAGGAAGATATTGCGCTGGGCGGCGATGGTGGCCTGGGCGCTGTAGCGGTCGGTGCGGTCGGCGGCGGAGTAGAGCAGGCAGTCGACGGCCTGGTTGCCGTGCAGGTCGATGATGTCGAGGTGGTCGCCTGCGCGGATGATCGCCGACCACGGTGCCTTGGCGGGAACGGTTTCGTCGAGGACGACGGTGCGGGTGGTGGTCATGCCGGAACCTCCGTGTTCAGTGCGGCCGTCCAAGCGGATTCGGTGTTGTCCACGGCTCGTCGGTATTCGGGGTCGTCGTTGGTGGCGCGATCGGTGGGGGCGGACCAGGCGATGAGATCGAGGTCGCCGGTGGGGCGGTCGTCGAGGGGGTGGGGGGCGTTGGCGACCAGCAGCGTCACCGGCAGGTGAATGATCAGGTCGATGGTGGCGCCCGCGTGGCCGTTGCCGGTCGACTCGATCGCTCCGTTCGGGGCGACACGGGCGCCGCGGAACAGGGCGATGGAGGGGCCGATGTCGCGGGGTTCGAGGCCCTGTTTGGCGCCGGCGAGGTGGAGCTGGTGGCGGCCGTCGGTGGTGGGGCCGCACAGGGTGTCGTGGTGACCGGAGGTGTCGGCGAGCACGGTCGCCAGCACTCTGCCCTGGTCGGAGAGCAGCGGGTGGCCCGCGCTCAGATACGCCTGCCACGGCACCTTCACCGTATCGGCGACGTTCAGCCGTTCCCACGGCGATTCGGCGCGCAGCAGGAACAGGTGAGCGCAGGTGGTCCCGGACGGGTCGGCGAACCGGGCCCGAGTGCCGCGGCCGAGCACGACATTCGCGTAGCCGCCAGGGGGAATGCGCTGTGCGACGGCGACCGCGGCGGGATCGACACCGTTCGGCGTCTCGGGGCGGGCCATCGTGGCGGCCGCCGCTTGGGCGCGCGCGTGGGCGCGGGCGCCCTCGGTGGACTGGGTACTCGTCATCGTTATCTCCTCGGCGAGCGATGGGTGACGGGGTGAGTGCTGGCGGGTTCCGTGGCGGACGCAGGTTCGGGCTGCCTCCGCCACGGAGTCGAATCAGGCTGGTACCGGCGCGGTTTCAGCGATGGGCGCGGATTCCTTGCCCGCGACGACGACGCGGTAGACGATCGCGCCCGCGGTGAGGATTACGGCTACCGACAGCGGGCCTGCCCAGAGCTGCCACCAGCTGCCACCTGTCGGGGTGTAGACCTCGGGCCGTGGCCACGCCAGATTGATGACCATCGCGATGCCCCAGACCACGGCGAGGGTGTTGATCGGGATGCCCCAGCGGCCGAGGTGGAACAGGGATTTATCGTCGAGGGCGGGCATGCCTTCGATACGGCGGACCAGCAAGGGGATCGTGACCAGCAGGTAGGCGAGATACAAGCTGACGATGCAGACGCTGGCCAGGGTGGCGAAGATCGCGGGGTTGCCCAGGTTCAGGACCAGGAGACCGATGCCGAGGGCGCCGATCGCGACGGCGGGCCACACCGGGGTGCCGAAGCGGGGGTGCACGGTGGACAGGGCCTTCGCGAAGGGGAGTTTGCCGTCGCGGGCCATCGAGAACATCAGGCGCGAGCCCGCGGTCTGGATCGCGAGGGTGCACACGATCACCGCGACCGCGACGCAGCTGAGCAGCACCGAGCCTGCGGGGCTGTTCAGCTTCGACGTGATCACGTAAGCCAGTCCACCGGCGGACAATTCGCCGTCGGACAGGCTCGGTGCCGCCATCAGCGCGCCGAGCAGCATGAGCCCGCCACCCAGCGCCGATACCGCGAGCGCGAGCAGGATGGTGCGGGGAGCGACCTTGCGCGGATTCTTGGTTTCCTCGGAAAGCTCACCGGCGGAATCGAATCCGACCATCACGTACGCGGCCATCAGACCCGAGACCAGGAACGCCGCCCAGTACGGGCCGGGGGTGGCCTGGTCGGTCTGGAACACCACATCGGGCCCGCGCTCGGTATTGGCGAAGAACAGCGCGATGATCGCCAGCACACCGACGATCTCGACGGTGACGCCGATCGAATTGATCTTCGACATCAGATCGATGCCGATCACATTGATCGTGGTGGTCACGACGAGCAACGCGCTGCCCAGCAGTACGGCGTTCATCGCTCCGTCGCGGGAGGTGAGCGCGGTGTCGGTGCCGATGAGCTGGAATCCGCTCCAGATCGACGGCAGCACCACCTGGAGTGCGATGGCGGCCGCGGCGGCGGTGACGACCTGGGCGATCACCATCATCCAGCCGGCGAACCAGCCGATCAGCCCGCCCGCCAGGCGACGTGACCACTGATAGATACAGCCGGAGATCGGGTACCGGGCGGCCAGCTCGGCGAAGTTCAGCGCGACCAGGAACTGGCCGGCGAACACGAGCGGCCACGTCCAGAAGAAGGCGGCGCCGCCGAACGAATAGCCGAAGCCGAAGAACTGGAAGATCGTGGTGAGGATGGAGACGAACGAGAAACCTGCCGCGAAGGACGCGTAACGCCCCAGTTTGCGATGCAGGACCGGTTGATATCCGAAGGCTGCCAGATCGGCGCTGTCGCGGCCGAGTTCGGTTGGGGCGGCGGGGGATTCGAGTGTCGTGGCCATGTCGGAGTCCTTCAGCGGTTCGGCCAATATCTATCAGTCGATAGTTTTGCGCGCCTGATCGCTCGAACGGTGTCGTGCGTGTATCGACTGCGCGGCCCGCGGTAACTTCTGCGTTGCCTGAGTTTCTATCAAGTGACAGAAATTCGACCGTCCGGCATCTTCGCTGGTGAGCTGCCCGCTGCGGTGCAGGTAGTTGCCCGATGACAGAATCAGGGTGTGGCAAATCTGGGTCCCGGGCGTCCCCGGCTGGAACAGCGGCGCAGGCAGGGAACTACGCCGCGCGCGGAGATCCTCGACGCGGCGGCGGAGCTTTTCACCACCAAGGGATATGCCAACACCTCGACGCGGGCGGTGGCCGACGCGGTCGGCATCCGCCAGGCTTCGCTCTATCACCACTTCGCCGCCAAGGACGACATCCTCGACGCGCTGCTGGCCGAAACAGTGGCGGGGCCGGTCGAATTCGCGCAGCGGATGATGATCGAACCGGACGACGCCGTGACCCAGCTGTACGCGCTGGCACTGTTCGATGTGCGCCAATTGCGCACGGCGCGCTGGAATCTGGGGGCGCTGTACCTGCTGCCGGAGTTGCGCACCGAGCGTTTCGTCGCTTTCCGGCGACGTCGTGACGAACTGCGCGGGCACTACGAGCGCCTGGCCGCCGCGTCATCGGCTGCCGCGGGGGAACCCGATGACTCGCGGATCCTGCCGTTCCGGCTGGTGGAGACGGTGATCGCGATCAGGTACGACGAGGATGCCGCGGGCATCGACACCGAGCGCGCGATCCCCGACGGGGTCGTACGGATCGTCGGACATCGCGGCGACATCGGTGCGGTGCGGGCCGCGGCCGACGCGCTACTCGTCCGGCTCGGCGAGATCGGCGGCAGCCCGCCCGCGTGATCAGCGGGCGGTCGGCGGGGCGATCTGCCAGTGCTGGTTGAGCGCGCCCGCGATCTCGGGCAGCACGGTGATCGGGATTCGCTTGGCGCGCAAGATCTCCCGGATCTCGCTCACCTGCTCGCGCTTGCGCATGTCGTAGGCGCCGGTGACGGGCCGGATCACCGGCGGGATCGACAGCAGCACGAGCTCGTCGGCCGACTCGCCGTTGAGGTCGAGCGCCAGTGCCCAGCGCGCGTGCTCGTCGAGGGTGAAGCGGCCCGCGACGACGCGGTCCCACGGCACGGTCGACGAGCGGAACGGGGTCCGCGCGTAGATCGCGTGCTCGTGCAGTTCGATCACATCACGGACGAACAGCGCCACACCTACCGCGAACCCGCCGACCGCACCGACCAGCAACCCGGTGATCACCCGGTTCACCCCGAACATCGCCAGGAACAACCCGACGACGCCCGTGGTGACCAGGACTCCGATCAAGCAATAGAACAGGCTCCGCCTGGTGGACACCACACCGGCACGCACGACCGACATGCGGACCTCCCTCTCCGTGATACGAGGCCAACCATAGCGGCCCCGCTCACGAGCCGAGCGACACCGCTGCTTCGGAGGTCTCGACGAGGAAGGTGAAGGTCTCCTGGAAGTACAGCTGCACGGTCTCGGCATCGTGGCTGAGATAGCCGATCGACAGATCCTGACCGAGTGCCAGCTCGAAGTCGCCGCCGCGGGTGGTGAGCGCGAAACCGCCGGAAATCGCCGGTGCCCAGATGATCTCGCCGTCGATCAGCCGCTCGATGTGGGTCCGGATCGGGTGACCGTGGTCGGAGGTCTCGCTGACCTGGGTGTACAGCTCGGCGCTGAGCACCACCGAGTACGGGCCCTGCACGCCGGCCAGGCGCAGGCCGGTGAGAGCGTGCGAGATGGCATCGGGGATGTCGACGACATTGCTCGGGAGGGCGACGGGGGAGTTCGAGGCGGCATCGCGGATACCGGTGATGCCCGCGGCGGCGTAGCTCTCGAAGATCGCGCGGTCCTCGGCGAAGGCGATTTTCTGCGCGGCGTCCTTGAGGTTGTCGAGGTCGGCGTCGCCCGCTCCGCGCTCGATGTCGTCTAGCTCGTCGCGCTGCAGGGTGAACGGCACCCGCAACTCGATCACCGGCTGGATCACGCGCTGACGGGCCTGCACGCCGTTGTCGGGTGAGGCGATCGAGGTGACCCGGCCGAGGTTGCGGGCCGAGAAGTCGAAACCGTGCGGTCCCGACACGTCGACCACCCGGCGGCCCGCGATATTGCGCTTGAACGTGCGGGTGGCCTCCTCCTCGATCTGCGACCAGGCTTCGCCGGTGATCGGCGCGAGTTCGCGATGCAGGTTGTTCATTCAGTTACTCCTTTTCATCGTGCCGATGGCGAGGGAGCCGTCCGAGCGACCCGCCGCCGCGTTCGCGCGTTCGACAGGGGTGATTTCCGGCAGGGTCGCCGGCTCGATCGCGGCGCCCGCTGTATCGGGTGCATCTGGCAGGTCGTCGAGGAAATCCACGGTGGGAACGAAGAAGAGCGTGCCGGTGACCGCGAAGGAGAAGTCGAGGATCCGGTCGTAGGCGGCCTCTTCGGTGCCGAGGAACATCCGCTCGAGCATGCGCTCGGTGACGCTCGGGGTGGCGGCGTAGGCCACGTAGTAGGTGCCGAACTCGCCGGTGCCGATGGTGCCGAACGGCATGTTGGCGCGCACGATCTGGCGCTCGGTGCCGTCGGGGTCGACGAGGGTGTTCACCGCGACATGTGAGTCGGCGGGTTTCACATCGTCGGGCAGTTCGTAGTCGGCGAGCTTGGTCCGCCCGATCACCCGCTCCTGTTCCTCGATCGACAGCGCGTTCCACTGGTCGAGCGGGTGGGTGTACTTCTGCACGATCACGTAGCTACCGCCGGTGAACCCGGGGTCCTCGGCGCCGATCAGCGCCGCCGAGGCCGCGCCGGGGCCCTCGGGGTTCTCGGTGCCGTCGACGAAGCCGAGCAGGTCGCGCTGTTCGAAATAGCGGAAGCCGACCGTCTCGTCGACGATGGTCGCCGCGCCTGCGAGGCGGGCGCCGATCGCCATGGCGAGTTCGAAGCACGGGCCCTGGGTTTCGCCCTTGATGTGGAAGAACAGGTCGCCCGCGGTGGTCGGTGCGCTGTGGATCGGGCCGTTGTAACCGGGAAACTCGTGCAGCTCAGCCGGTTTCGGGCCGGCGAACAGCCGGTCCCAGGCCGTGGAGCCGATCGCGGTGACGCAGGTCAAACCCTCACCGGGAACCCGGAACCCGACCGAACGGCGCAATCCGGAGATGTCTGCCAAGAGGTCGCGGACCGCGGATTCGCCACCGGAGTCGATGGTGGCGACCAGGAAAATCGCGGACGGCGTGAGTGGATCGAGGATCGGCTGTGGCTCACCCATGGCGTCTACAGTACGGCTCCGCACCGACAGGTCCGATCAACACCTCGAGGTGTCAGCGCAATTCAGGCGAACGACCTGCTACTTCGCGACGGTCAGCAAAAATGTGACGTCGTCGACGGCTTTGACGCTGTGGCGGGCGCGCGGCACGACGATCAGGTCGCCCGCCGAGCCCTTCCACTCGTCGGTACCCGCGATCAGCACCAGCGTTCCCGACAGCACCTGGATGGTGGCATCGCCTGCGTTGTCGTGTTCGGCCAGGCTCTGCCCCTCGGCGAGTGCGACGACGGTCTGGCGCAGCGCGTGGGTGTGGCCGCCGATGAGGGTTTGCGAGCTCCGGCCACTCGTCGAAGTAGCCGCCAGCTTCAACTGCTGGCGGGCCACCGCGGTCAGCGATTTCTTGTCCATGGATCGGGCCTTTCGCAGGCTTCTCGCGGGCAGGTCTTGCGAAGGAGTATGCCCGACGGTGCCCACGCGTTCGGGCGTTTTGCCGTGACCGTTAGCCATTTGCCGCGACCGTCGGCCAGGTGTTCCTCAGCCGCGGGTGTAGTGGCGAATGCGGTAGCGCAGACCGGTTTTCGAGGTCAGCCACGGGGTGTCGTCCGCATGCCATTCCGGGCCGATGACCGGGGCGAACGCGTCGCCCGAGACGGTGGTGTCGACCTCGGTGACCAGCAGGGTCGTCGCCATCGGCAGCGCGGCGCGGTAGATCTCGCCGCCACCCGCCACCCAGGTGTCCGACTCGCCGGTCATGGTCAGCGCGTCGGGCACCGACACGGCGCGTTCGGCACCATCGCCGGACCAATCAGTCTGGCGAGTGACCACGATGTTGCGGCGCCCGGACAGCGGCCGGAAACTAGCCGGGAGCGAATCCCACGTCCGTCTGCCCATGATCACCGGGTGACCCATGGTGGTGTCGCGGAAATTGGCCATATCCTCGGGCACGCGCCACGGAATGGTGTTGTCGACGCCGATCACCCGGTCGTTCGCCTGCGCCCAGATCAGGCCGATCTGCTTCACACCGCCACCGGCGCCTTGATGCCCGGGTGGTGCTGATAGCCCGACAGCTCGATGTCCTCGTAGGTGTAGTCGAACAGGCTCGTCGCCGGGCGCAGGTGCAGCGTCGGGAACGGGTAGGGCTCGCGGGTGAGCTGCTCGCGGACCTGGTCGAGGTGATTGTCGTAGATGTGCACGTCGCCGCCGGTCCAGATGAACTCGCCCGGCTCCAGCTCGGTCTGCTGGGCGACCATCAGGGTGAGCAGGGCGTAGCTGGCGATATTGAACGGCACCCCGAGGAACAGGTCGGCGCTGCGCTGGTACAGCTGGCAGGACAGTTTGCCGTCGGCGACATAGAACTGGAAGAAGGCGTGGCAAGGGGCCAGCGCCATTTTGTCCAGATCGGCGACATTCCAGGCCGAGACGATCATCCGGCGCGAATCGGGGTCTGTTCGCAGGGTGTGCAGCACCTGGGCGATCTGGTCGATGTGGGTGCCGTCGGGGGTCGGCCACGAGCGCCACTGCACGCCGTAGACGGGGCCGAGTTCACCTTTGGCGTCGGCCCATTCGTCCCAGATCGTCACGCCGTGTTCGCGCAGCCAGGTGACATTGGAGTCGCCGCGCAGGAACCACAGCAGTTCGTAGGCGATGGATTTCATGTGGACCCGCTTGGTGGTGATCAGCGGGAAGGACTCGGCCAGGTCGTAGCGCAGTTGGTGACCGAAGATGCTGCGGGTTCCGGTTCCGGTGCGATCGGCCTTGGGCGTGCCTTGCTCCAGAACGTGCCGGAGCAGATCCTCGTACTGCGTATCAGGGGTGGCCACGCCTTGCGATTCTACGGGGGTCGGCTCGGCGGATCGGCACCTGGCAAGCTCTTCGGCTATGCGCAAGCTCTACGTGATCGGCATCGGTGCGGGAGACCCCGACCAGGTGACGATGCAGGCGGTCAAGGCCATGCGAAAGGCCGAGGCCTTCTTCGTGATCGGCAAGGGCTCCGAGAAGCAGGAACTGGTCGACGTGCGCACCACGATCCTGGCCGAGCACGTGGACACGCCGCACCGGATCATCGAGATCACCGATCCGCCGCGCGAGCGCACCCCCGCGGACTACGCCGGTGTCGTCGTGGACTGGCACGAACGGCGCTCCGAACTCCTCGAAGCCGCCTTCGACCAGGTGGACGGCATCGGCGCGATCCTCGTGTGGGGCGATCCGGCGCTCTACGACAGCACCCTGCGAATGGTCGAGCACGTGCTGGCGCGGGGTCGCGCCGACTTCGACTACGAGGTGATCCCCGGCGTCACCAGCATCGCCGCGCTGGCCGCCCGGCACCGGATGGTGCTGCACCGGATCGGCGAACCCGTCCACGTCACGACCGGGCGCAGACTGCGCGAAGAAGGGCTCGGTCCGGGGTCGACGGTGGTGATGCTCGACGGTGAATGCTCGTTCACCGAGGTCCGCGGCGACGATATCCATATTTGGTGGGGTGCCTATCTCGGCATGCCCGACGAAACCCTGATCGAAGGAAAATTGCGCGAGGTAGAGCGCGACATCGTGACCCGCCGCGCGGAACTACGCGCGGAAAAGGGCTGGATCATGGACGTTTATCTACTCCGCGCGGGCTGATGGATCCCGCGCCGACAGGCGATAGATCGCTAAACTGGCGATCGTGCCCGAACTGCCGGAAATAGAGGCGTTGGCGCAGTTCCTTCGGGATCATGCGGTCGGCGCTGTGGTCGGCCGCGTCGACGTGGCGGCCTTGAGCGCGGTGAAGACCTTCGATCCGCCGGTTACCGCGTTGTCCGGCCGGGATGTCACCGGTGCGGGGCGGTGGGGGAAATTCCTCGGAATGGATTGTGGCGGACTGTGGTTGATCACCCATCTGTCGCGCGGTGGGTGGTTGCGCTGGGTGGATGAGCCGAATCCGTTGCCGCCGAAGCCGGGTGGAAAGAGCCCGCTGGCATTGCGCGTGCATTTCTTCACCCCCGAGGGCGCGACCCCCTCGATCGACCTGACCGAGGCGGGCACCAAGAAACGGCTGGCGGTCTATGTCGTCGAGGATCCGGAGCTGGTGCCGGGCATCGCGCGGCTCGGACCGGACGCGCTCGGCGTGACCGAGGACGAATTCGCCGCGCTGCTGAAAAGCACCTCGCAGCGGATCAAGACCGCGATCGTGGACCAGACCCTGCTCGCCGGAATCGGCAACGCCTACTCCGACGAGATCCTGCACACCGCGAAGATCTCCCCGTTCGCGAACACCAAATCGATGTCGGCGGAGAAGGTTTCGCAGTTGTACATCGCGATGCGCACGGTGCTGCTCGACGCGGTCGATCGTTCGGTCGGCCAGGACGCGGCCAGGTTGAAGGGCGAAAAGCGTTCGGGCATGCGGGTGCACGCCAGAACCGGGCAGCCGTGCCCGGTATGTGGGGACGCCGTGCGCGAGGTGTCCTACGCGGAGCGGTCGTTCCAGTACTGCGCCACCTGCCAGACCGGCGGCAAGGTGCTCGCCGACCGGCGGATGTCGCGGCTGCTCAAATAGTCTTCTCGCGCCAGGCTTCCAGCAGCCGGAGCCAGAATTCGCTGACGGTGGGGAAGGCGGGCACCGCGTTCCACAGCGCGTCCAGCGGCACCTGCCCGACCACCGCGATAGTGGCCGCATGGAGCTGTTCACCCATGTCGGGGCCGACGAAGGTGGCACCGAGAATGCGGTCGGCGGCGGTGTCGATCACCAGCTTCGCACGGCCGTGGAAGTCGTCGCGCGAGAGCGCGGAACCCGCGACGGCGATATCGAGCTCGACCGTGTCCACCGCGTATCCGGCGGTGCGCGCCTCGTGTTCGGTGAGGCCGACGGCCGCGAGTTCCGGTGCGGTGTAGACGACTTGGGGTACCTGCTGGTGGTCGGCGCTCGCGGTGAACCGCATGCCGTCGAGCGGTTTGCCCTCGGCGCGGGCGGCGATCACGTCACCGCACACCCTGGCCTGGTACTTGCCCATATGTGTCAGTGCCACCCGGTGATTCACGTCGCCGACGGCGTAGAGCCAGTCGCCGGGCACCTCGCGCGCGGTCAGCTGGTCGTCGACCTCGATGTAACCCGGGGCCAGTCCCACGGTGTCGAGGCCGAGACTCGAGGTGGCGGGGGCACGGCCGGTGGCGACGACGAGTTCGTCGACCTCGA
The DNA here is from genome assembly GCF_042719755.1 of Nocardia sp. NPDC058519. Lineage (NCBI taxonomy): Bacteria > Bacillati > Actinomycetota > Actinomycetes > Mycobacteriales > Nocardiaceae > Nocardia > Nocardia sp. NPDC058519. Next base: position 264,221 of record NZ_JBHXNK010000003.1, read on the forward strand.
GTTCGCCGTCGTCGAGCACCAGGGTGACCGGACCGCCGTGGAGGTGGCCGACACCGGTGTCTTCGGGATCGCGGCGCGAGACCAGCAGGGGTTCGGTATGGAACCGCACCGTGACTCTTCCGGTGTCGCGCAAGCCCCGCAGGACCAGCTCCGAAGCGAACGGCTCGCTGCGTGGAAGCACGCGGTCGCCCCGGACCAGCAGGGTCACCTCCTCGGCGCCGAGTTCGGCCAGCCAGGTCGCGGTCTCGCAGGCGACGACACCGCCACCGATGATGGCGACCCGGCGCGGGACGACGGTCAGGTTGGTGGCGTCACGGGAGGTCCACGGCAGGGCCTCGCGCACGCCCGGAATGTCGGGGATGGTGGCGGTGGTGCCGGTCGCCAGTACCACCGCGTGCCGGGCGCGCAGGACCTTGACGCCGTCCTCGGTATCGACCTCGACGAGTCGTTCGCCGATCAGGCGACCCGCGCCGCGCACGGGATCGATGGCCGCCGATTTCGCCCATTCGACCTGGGAACTGTCGTCGTGGTTGTGCACGAAGGTGTCGCGGCGGGCGAGGATGTCGGCCACCTGCGGGCCGCTCGCGCTCACCCCCGGCATGGACTCGCCGAGGCCGAGCACGGCGCCGGGACGCAGCAGTGCCTTGCTGGGGATACACGCCCAGTAGCTGCACTCGCCGCCGAACAGTTCCCGCTCGACGAGGGCGGCGGTGCGGTCGCTGCCCGCGATGGCGTAGGCGGCGGCGTTCTCACCCGCCGGGCCCGCGCCGATGACGATGACGTCGTACTCGACCTCGGTCACTGCAGATAGCCCTCGACCTCACGGGGGGAGCGCACCCCGGTGTCATCGGGAGATTCACCGGAGCCGGTGCGAGCGCGCCGCTGCCGCAACAGATCCCATGCCTGATCGAGCATCACTTCCAGCTCGGCCAGCTGCTTGCGTTCGGCTACCGGGTCGATCTCGCCCGCGGTGGCCTTGGCTCGCAGGGCGTGCTCGTCGTCGACCAGCTCTTTGATCCGCGCCAGAATGTCCTGATCGGTCATTTGCTCACCTCGTCGATAGTCGCCAGGGGTAATGCCGGGTCCTGGTCCATGCTACGACCGCGACGGGTCGGCTACTCGCGAGCTGCGTCAGCCAGGCAGTCGGCGGCGATGGGCATGGCTCGGGCGAGGTCGGCGCTGTTCAGGGCGGTGTAGCCGATGGCGACGCCGAAGTGGTGTGGTTCGGCGAGGTGGTGGCGGGCCAGGCCGTCGAGGAGGACACCGCGTGCGCGGGCGGTGTCGACGGCGTGGCGTTCGGCGGTGGGGCCGGGCAGTTCGACGACTACGTGCGAGCCCGCGTCGTCACCGATGACGGGCAGGCCGCGGCGGGCGAGTTCGTCCACGACCAGAGCGCGTCGGGGCGGCACGACCCGGCGCAGCCGGCGCAGGTGCCGGGACAGGTCGCCGTGGCGGGCGAATTCGCTGAGGATCCGTTGCCCGGCGGGGCTCGGGGAACTGCCGATCTCGGCGCGATGGGCGAGCACGGCGTCGGTGATATCGGGGCGGGCGACGAGCCAGCCGACGCCGAGGGTGGTGGCGATGATCTTGCTGGTGGTGCCGAGATGAACGACGACGTCGGGTGCCATCGCAGCCAGCAGCGGCAGCGGAGCTGTATCGTAACGCAATTCGCCGTCGTAGTCGTCTTCGATGATGAAAGTCGCGGTTCTTCTGGCGAATTCGATGAGCTCGACCCGGCGGGACGCGGGCATCATCGCGCCGAGCGGAAACTGGTGTGCCGGTGTGCAATACACCGCGCGGACACCCGGCGGAATCCGGTCGACACACAAACCGCCGCCGTCGACGGGCACCGGGAGAACCTCGATGCCCGCGGCTCGGAACGCGCCGACGGCTCGCAGGTAGCCGGGATCCTCGATGGCGACGGTATCGCCGGGACGGAGCAGCGCGGTGGCGAGCTCACCCACCGCCGCGCTGGTACCGGCGGTGGCCATGACCACCGATCCGGCCCCGGCGGCCAGTCCGCGATGGCGCAGCAGGTGATCGGCGACCGCCGCCCGGAAGTCCGGCTCGCCCGCACGGTTCTTGCGGGCCTCTGGTGCCTGGTCGCCTGCCGCGCGCCAGGCACGGCGCCACGCGGCGGAGTCGACCGCTTCGGCGCACGGCGCGCCGGGGCCGAGATCGAGCAGGCCCGCGTCGGGATCGGTGCCGTGGCCCGCGCCGGTGCTCGGCGGTGCGGTGGCCGGGGCGGTGCTCAGGTAGGTGCCGGAGCCGTGGCGGCCGGTCAGCCAGCCTTCCGCGTGCAGCTGGTCGTAGGCGCCTGCCACCACGGCCCGGCTCACCCCGAGTCGCTGTGCGAGGGCGCGCGAGGACGGCAACCGGTCGCCGACGCGCAGCACCCGGTCGGTCGCGGCGGCGCGCAGGGCATCGGCCACCTGCACCGGCAGTGGTTCGGGGGCGGTCCGGTCGAGTGGAATCGGAAGGTCGTCGAGCATCGTCCACCTCGAATTGGCCTGTTGAACTTCGGTTGAATTGGACCTACACACGGTCCACTTCTTCGGCGAAGCTCATCTTATGAGCACGCACGACGTCAACCACAACCCCCTGTCGCCGACCCCACGCACCACGCTGACCCGCGCCAAGGAACGCGGCGCCACCGACCGCGCCGCACTCGACGCGGTGCTCGACGCGGGTCTGGTCTGCCACCTCGGCGTGCTGCTCGGCGGGTCGCCGGTCGTGCTGCCCACCATCTACGGGCGCGTCGGCGACACCCTCTACCTGCACGGATCCACCGGAGCAGGCAATCTGCGCGCCGCGATCGACACCGATATCTCCCTCACCGTGACCCACGTGGACGGGCTGGTGTACGCCCGCTCGGCCATGCACTTCTCGATGAACTACCGCTGCGCGGTGATTCGGGGCAGGGCGGTGCTGGTCACCGACGAAGCCGAGCGCGACAACGCCCTTCGGGTGATCGTCGAGCACGCCGCGCCCGGTGCCTGGGATCGGGTGCGGCCGCCCAACCGCAAGGAGATGGCGGCGACGATGGTGCTCGCGCTCGACCTCACCGAGGCATCGGTGAAGGTGCGTTCGGGCGGACCGAACGATGACGAGGGCGACATCGCGACCGGCGGGGTATGGGCCGGTGTGCTGCCGCTGCGACAGGTCTGGGGCGAGCCGATCCCGGCAGGCAATCTGGAGCCGGGCATCGAAGTGCCCGCCGATGTCGCGGGACGGGTGACACCGATCGAAGTGCCGGTCCCCTAATGCCCGGCCGCGCTGAGCGCCATCAGGTCCTTGGCCGAGACCTCGGGTAGGTAGGCCTTCGTCAGGGCGACGCCGATGCGGGGCAGGTCAGTCTCGTCGCGATAGCACAGGTACACCGGCTCGTGGCGCGGCTGGAACTTGGCTTTGAACGAATGCAATGACCGGAAGCCGTAATACGGTTCGATCGCGGCGCCGAGCCCTTCGAGCAGACGATCGATCGGTTCGGCGCCGTCGGTGCTCGCACTGCGCGCCAGCGGTGCCCCCGAGAGCGAAACGATCTCGGCGCCTTCCTCTTTGAACTCGCGGCAGGCCGAGGCGATGAGAAATTCCACGACGGGACGGAAGCCGTCGGGGCGCCTGCGCATCACGTCCAGCGTCCAGCCGCGGATCTCGTCGCCGGGGCCGTAGACGGGCAGCCAGGAGGTGACGCCGTGCACACTGCCCTCGGCATCGATCGCCAGCCCGACCCGCACGGCCGGATCGAGGGCTTCCTCCACCCCGCCGAGCGTGAATCCCATTTCCGGCAGACCCTTCTCGCCCACCCACTCCTCGGAGATCGCGCGCACCTGCTCGATCACCGCGAACGGCTGGTCGGCCAGCTCGGCGAGGTGGAACTCGATGCCCTCCTTGTTCGCCCGGTTGATCGCGGACCGGATGTCCTGCCAGGCTTTGCCTTTGAACTCGAGCTTCGGCAGGTCGACGATGGTGTCCTCGGCGATCTGCACACTGCGCCACCCGAGTTCGCCCGCGCTGTCCGCGACGGCCCGGGTGGTGGAGAACAGGCACGGGACCAGGCCGTCGGTCTCGCAGCGGTCGGTGAAGGTGGCGATGGTGTCGGGCAGAAGTTCCTCGGGACCGATCGGGTCGGTGAGCGCGATGACGATACCCGCGTGGCGCTGGTAGGCGATACACCGTTCGCCGTCGGCGGCGAACCAGTATTTGTTCTCCGGCCAGGTGATCATCCACGACATGGTGCTGCCGCCGTAGCGGGCGAGCAAGGCGCGCACCGCGTCGCCGGGTTCGGTGCCGGTGAGCGCACCACCGGAGATCTTGCGCCGGACCGGCACCCGGAACGCGCCGCGGCCGCCGTAGAGCAGTGCCACCTCGCCCGCCCACAGCAAGGCGGTGCCGACGGTCAGCGCGCCGGTGGTCTCGTAGTCGGTGCCCATGGCCACGCCGAGCAGCACCAGCGTGAGCACCACGTGCAGCAGGCCGTAGACGAGGGTGCCCCACCACGCCCAGCGCCTGCCCTTGCGCAGCTGATCGGCGACCACCGCGATCACCACCACCGTGAGGATCGTGCTCCAGAGTGAGCCGCGTTCGTTCTCGGTGGGGCCGAGCAGGCTGTCGGCGGGGAAGAAATACACCGCCACCGAGGCCGTGGCGATCACCATCAGTCCGGCGAAGGACAGCATGCGCACCTCACGTCGAGTGCGTGGCCAGAAGCCGTGTTCGGTTCGGCTGAAGAGCTTTTCGCCCGCGGGCAGCCACACGGCGACCGCGATGAGATGCATGAGATCGGCGAAGGTCGATTCGAACAGGAAGGTGATCGACACGTGTGCCATCACCACGGCGCGCACCCGCAGGCGCCATGGCGAACGCAGGGACGCCGAGACCGCGGCCAACGCCGAGATGGCCGCGGTGGTGAACCCGACATCGCGCACCTCGGAAAGCCGGTCGGCCCAACCGAGATGGGTGTGCGCGAGCAGCCCGACCGTCACCGACGCGCCGAGGACACCGATCAGCTGACCCGACAGACAGACCAGGGCAGTACGCACGGTGCCGAGACGCCACTCCGTCCAGCCGACCGCGCCCGCGAAAACGACCACCATGCAGAAGTATTGGAAGGGAGTGAGCCCGAAGAACCAGCCGGACAGCGGCGTCCAAAACTTGCCCTCGGTCAGCGGGGGCCAGCCGTAGGCGATATCGGGAAACCAGGAACGCTCGTCGAGCCTGCGCCAGAGGCCACCGGTGGCGAGGCCGGCAATCGCGACCACGACGAGGAAGCCGAGGGTGAACGGCACCCGGCGGATCACGGTGTGCGCCAAGGCGACGCCGCGCGAAGGAGCCGGTTCGGTGGCAGCCGCGTTGTCGTTCATAGAACCACCCTTTGCTGCGAGTGCGCCGCACCGGCGCGGTGAGGTCTTCTGTGTACCGTATGTCATCGCGGCCGTACCGGGACCGCGATGCGCGCGCCAGGGCGGTCGAGGTGGCATCTGTGGAGGTCAGCGATGACGCGAATCACCGATCTTTCGTTGCTTTCCGGGTGGCTTCCGGTGGCGTTGACGGCGGTGGGCGCGGTGGGTGCGGTGTGGTTGCTGTTACCTCGCGTACGGCGATACGTCACCACGATCATGCCGATCGTGGTGCTGGCTGCCGTGGTGGCGACCGTGGCGCTGTACCTGTTCGTCGAGGAGTTGTGGCGGCCGTTTCCCGATCCGATCGCGGTGTCGGTGTACGTGCTGATCGGGATCGCGGTGGCCGCGGTGTTTTTGGTGGTGCCGCGGATTCTGGTGCGCCCGAGCGTGTTGACCGGGATGGTCACCGTGCTCGCGGCCGGTGTCGTGCTGGTCGCGGTGGGTGTGCGGATCAACCTGGAGTACGCGTCGTACCCGACGGTGGGCGCGGCGCTCGGGGTCGAAGAGGTCGATCGGGTCGAGGCCGGTGAGCTGACCGGGAGCGAGCAGGTGATCAGCGCGCGTCCACTCGAGCCCGCATGGCACGCGCCCGGCGGATTACCCGACGACGGGCGCGTGCTGACCGCGACGGTGCCACCGACCGCGTCCGGATTCGCCGCTCGCGATGCCCAGATCTATTTGCCACCCGCCTATTTCGCGAATCCGCGGCCGCTGCTGCCGGTGCTGGTGCTGCTCGCCGGTGAGCCGGGCGCACCGCAGGACTGGTTCGTCGGCGGGCAGTTGGCCGAGACCATGGATTCCTTCGCCCGCGCGCACAACGGGCTCGCGCCGGTGGTTGTGGTGGCCGACGGGACCGGCTCCCAGCTGGCGAACCCGCTGTGCCTTGACTCCGAGCTCGGCAAGGTCGCCACCTACTTGGCCGTCGACGTGCCTGCCTGGACACGGGCGAATCTGCAGATCGATCCGGATCCGCGCTCCTGGGCGGTGGGTGGGCTCTCGTACGGCGGCACCTGCGCACTTCAACTGGCCACCAATTATCCCGAGGTCTATCCCACCTTCCTCGACATGTCCGGTCAGGACGAGCCCACCCTGGGCGACCGGCAGCGCACCGTGGACGCCGCGTTCGGCGGGGATCTCCAGGCGCTGCTGCGGGTCAATCCGCTGGATCTGCTGCGGTCGCGGACGTATCCGGATTCCGCGGGCGCGTTCGTCGTCGGCGCCGACGACCAGATGTACCGCCCGCAGGTGGAGCGGATGTATCAGGCGGCGAAAGACGCGGGAATGGACGTGCGGTTGCGGATTCTGCCGGGCGGACACAACTTCGCGCTGTGGGCGCACGGGCTACGCGATCAGCTGCCGTGGCTGGCCACCCGGCTCGGTCTGACACCCTGATCGGTGACGGATTCCGCGGGTGTCCGCGGAGTACAGTTCGACGCATGCCCGAGGCGAAAACCCCAGGTACGGACGTCGGTGGTGCGGCGGGATCGCTCACCGAGGCGCAGGTTCTCGACGCGGCGCTCGCCATCCTCGACGAGGGCGGCGCGGGGGCCTTGTCCATCGGGGCGGTGGCGCAGCGGCTCGAGGCGGACGCCGATGCGGTGCGTGCCCGCGTCGGCAGCTCGGCAGACCTCGAACGCGCCGTGATCGAACGGGTGCTGTCGTCGGTCGCGCTCGGGCCGCTCACCGACGACGGCGTGGAGTGGACCGCGGCGGTGATCCAGTTCGCGCTCGGTGTGCGCGCTCAGCTGTTCGACCACCCCGCGATCACGGCGTTGATCATGTCGGGGCCCATGAACAGTCCGTCGGCGGACGACCCGGTGGCGCGCGATATCACCGAGTCGCTGTTCGTCTGCCTCGCCCGCGGTGGACTGCAGGCGCCGATCCGTGCGCACGGGGTCTACGCGGTGTTCGTGCACATACTCGGTTCGATCGCCCTCGACGTGGCCGAAACCGATGGAAAGTCGCCGCTGCCTGGGGAATCCGCGCGGATCGCGGCCCGCCGCACGGCCTTGCACGACCTGGATCCGGTCCAGTGGCCACGCACCGCCGCGCACCTGGAGGAGATGGCCGCCTGGACCTCCATCGATCAGTTCGTCTGGGGGTTGCGCGTGCTGCTCATCGGGATGACGGCGACCTGACGCGGAAACAAACCCCTGCCCAGTAGCACGGCGAAGGCCAGCAGCCACACGCTCCACAACAGGTAGCCGAGGAAGTTGGCGACGGCGGCGGGCTCGATGCCGAATGGGATGACGACGCCGGTGGCGATGGCGGCGGCGCTGGTGTAGCCGAGTACGGCGAACCAGCGCGGGGTGCGCAGTGCGGCGATGACCAGGGCTGTCCAGATCGCGGTGAGGGTGTAGCCGGCGGTTTCGCCGAGGAGGGTGCCCAGCAGGGTGTGGTGTCGTTCGAAGGTGTCCGGGTCGGTCAGGGACGGGACGAGCAGGGGCCAGCGCAGTAGGCCGATCGCCTGCACGACGGCGGCGGCGACGCCTGCCCGCACCGCCCAGCGCATCGTTGGTGAGTCGTCGAGGCGGCCGATCAGGATCGACAGCGGGATGAAAGCGCAGGCAGCGGCCGCGAGGAGGCTGAACAGCGTGACGATCGCGGGCTGCTCGGCCCGGAATCGGGTGAGGATTTCGGTGGCGGGCAGTTGCAGGACGTCCGGGTAGTCGAACACGATCCCCAGGCCGACGAATGCGAGGTTCATCAGAATCGGGGCGCCGATCAGCAGCGCGATGGTGGGGTACGGATTGTTCCGCATGAGAATCTTGTTCCGCATGAGAATCCATTCTGGCTGTACGGAGTACAGGTAACTGTACGGGGTACAGTCCACCGCATGTCGAAGGCGAAGTCAACAGGTGTCGGCGCGTCGCGGCCGGCTCGGCGCTCGTTCACCGAGGAGCAGGTGGTCGACATCGCGCTGCAGCTGCTCGACGAGGGGGGCAGCGGGGCGCTGTCGATCCGGGCGGTCGCGGGCAAGCTCGGGGTGAACCCGAACGCGGTGTACACCTACGTGGCGAGCCGGGCCGATCTGGAGCGCGCCGTGATCGAACGCGTGCTCTCGGCGGTGCCACTCGCACCGCTGCGCGATCTCGGCGTGGAGTGGACCGGCGCGGTGATCCAGTTCGCGCTCGGCCTGCGCGCGGAGTTGCTCGCGCATCCCGCGGTCGCGATATTGATGATGTCGGGGCCGATGGACGGGCCCGCGGCCGGCGATGTCGGCGAGGCGTTGTTCGGGTGCCTGGCCCGGGGCGGGTTGTCCGAGGCGCGGCAGGCACACGGTGTGTACGCGGTGATCGTGCAGGTGCTGGGTGGGATCGCGCTCAATGTGGCCGAGACCGACGGAAAGCCGCCGCTCGCACCGGAATCCGAGCGGACCGCGCTACGCAGAGAGGGGCTCGCGCTGCTCGATGCCGATCGCTGGCCGCGCACTGCCGCACAGGTGGACGCGATGGCGGCATGGAATTCGCAGGATCAGTTCGTGTGGGGCTTGCGTGCGTTGCTCACTGGGATAGCTGCCGACTGACTACCAAGGGTGCGGGTGTAATCCGGTTGTCGCGCAGGCTTTGTCGATGGCATCGGGCAGGAATTCGTTGTCGGCGGCGAGACCGACCAGGGCGAGTGTGTAGGTGTCGTCGAGCTGGGAGAGGTAGCCCGCGAGTCGGGTGCGGGGGAAGGCAGTGATGTCGGGGTGGATGGCGCGGGCGGCGACCCGGGTGCAGTTGTGCGGTCCGACTTTTCGCACGGCGTCGGGTAGGGGGCCGATATTGGAGCACAGGATGTCTCGTTCACCCGCGCCCTTGGTGAGGGCGTAGGCCCAGCGGTCGGGGAGTACCTGGAGGATCTCCTCGGGAAGTCCTGCGGGGCTCGACATTCGGCGCTGATAGGCGGCTTTGGCCTGATCGCGAATTGTCGCGGGAGTGTCGGTGCGCTGGATCGCGATCTCTGTCATCGCGAGGTCGTTGTCGACCCGGGGTTCGTCGCGGGTATCCACCGGAAGGCTTGCCACGATCGTCGGGTTCGGGAAGCCGTTCTGCCACAGGATGTTTGCCATCAAGTGGATGAACAGGCTGTTCGGAGTTCCGCCGAGGGTGGTCGCGGTGGCGTCCCAGTGGGCGGTATCAAAGGTGAGTAGGAGCGGCCGCAGGTACCGGTCGGTGGTGTCGGCTTTGCGTGCGGTACGAACAGGGGAAGCATCCGGTGCCGGGCGTGCCAGGGAGAGCTTGTGGTGCAGCGCGCGTGCGGTGCCGCCGAAGATGGTGGCCCATTGGGAGGCCGCGTCTGCCCATTCCGAAGTAGTTGTGCGACTACGCAGTTCGCCGTTACGTCCGAGTCCCGAGCTTTCCTGCCCAGGCGAGGCATCGGGGGCGGTGGATTCGAGCGATCGAAGGGCGGCGGTGACGGCGTGGATCAAGCCACGGGCGTCTGCCAGTGCGTGCGAACAGGTCAGGGCGACAACAGTTCCGCCGTCATGGACACGGGCGGCGGACAGGCGCCAGCCGGGGGCGAATTCCGGGTCGAGATCGGCACCGAGAGTGTCGGCCCACGGCAGGATTTCGCTCTCGGGAAGTGGGCCGACGGTGATGTCCAGGGGGTGGGCTCTGGTGTTGGGGCGCCAGCTGCGGCGGGCGCCTGGGACTCGGGGGTCGACCACTCTGCGTCCGAGGTGACCGAGGCGAAGGCGATCATGAATCGCTTGTAGGAGAGCCGGTTGCATCGCATCGGTGGTGCGCCACAGCCCCTGCAGGGCGATGGGGGTGCCCATGCCGCGATGGGTGCGCAGGAAGATCTCGTCGACGACGGTGAGGCGGTCCATCAGCGGTGGTCGGTGCTACCGTGCCTGCCCGCGCCCGCGGCGAAGCGGGCGGCGCCGTCGAGCGCGCCGCCGGACAGGGCGGTCATGCCGTGCCGGAATTCGACGCGCAGCGCCTCTTCCTCGGGGTGGCCGTACTGGTCGTACAGGGCGGCGCGGTCGGTGCGCAGACATGTTTGGGGAAGTGCGGCGAGCTGGGCGGCCAGATCCTCGGCGACGCGGCGGGCATCGCCGGCGGGGACGACCCGGGTGACCAGGCCCATCTGCAGCGCTTCGGGCGCGCTCACCGGGCGGCCGGTGAGGATCATGTCGAGTGCGCGACCCTCGCCGACGATGCGCGGCAGGCGCACGGTGCCGCCGTCGATCAGCGGGACGCCCCAGCGGCGGCAGAAGACACCGAAAGTGGCGTCCTGCTCGGCAATTCGCAGGTCACACCACAGGGCCAATTCGAGCCCGCCCGCCACGGCGTACCCGGAGACCGCCGCGATCACCGGCTTGGACAGGCGCAGCCGGGTCGGGCCCATCGGACCGTCACCGTCTTCGGTGGCGTGATTGCTGTTCTCGGTGCCGAGGGCTTTGAGGTCGGCACCGGAGCAGAACGTGCCGTGTTCGCCCCACAGCACGGCCACCGAGGAGGTGGGGTCGGCGTCGAAGGCGCGGAAGGCCTCCACCAGCGCCTGGGCGGTCGGGCCGTCCACCGCGTTGCGGGCCTGCGGGCGATTCAGGATCACCGTCGTGACCGGGCCTGCGTGCTCGACGCGCACTGAAGCGGGCTGCCCGGTTGTTTGTTCCATTCCTCGACCATACGGACCCGGTGCCCTTGTGTGAAGAGGTGAATTAATGGTTCACTTCTTCACATGGTGTACCGCAGGACCCCGGCCGTGCAGGCCCGGCTCGACGCGCAACGGGCGCTGATCGTGCAGGGTGCCACCGGCGTGCTCTCGCGTGACGGGTTCGCCGGGCTGTCGATGGCCGCGGTCGCCGCCGAGGCGGGCATCGCGACCGGCACCGTGTACAAGCAGTTCGAGAACAAGGCCGAACTGGTCGCGGCGGTGTTCGAGACGGTGGTCGCCCGCGAGGTCGACGCGGTACGCGCCGCGGTGGCCGACGGTGACGTGGTCGGGCGGGTCACCGCCGCGGTGGAGACCTTCGCGGGCCGTGCGCTGAAGAACCCGAAACTGGCCTACGTGCTGCTGGCCGAGCCCGTCGACGCCGCCGTCGACACGCAACGGCTGGAATTCCGGCGCGCGTTCGCCGCGTCGTTCGAGACCGCCATCGCACACGGTGTCGCCGAAGGCCACTTGCCCGCGCAGGACTCGAGCCTGACCGCCGCGGCCCTTGTCGGCGCGATCGGCGAGGTGCTCGTCGGCCCGTTGGCCGCCGCTCCGCACGCCGAGACCGTCATCCCCGAATTGGTTGCATTCGCCGTGCGCGCACTCGGTGCGCGCCCGGAAACGCTGTAGTCGAAGGAGTTGCCACGACATGCCGACCCACGAAGTGTTCAACCAGGCGCCACCGCTGATCCCCTTCGATGCCGCGCGCAACCCCGCGCTGCTGGAAGGCCTGCACCGCGAAGGAGCGGGCTGGGCCGAAGCCGAGGTGCGCGAACTCGGTGCGCTGGCAGGCGGTTTCGAAGCCCAGGAGTGGGGCAGGCTCGCCAACGAGTACCCGCCCGTGCTGCACACCCACGACCGCTGGGGTAATCGTGTCGACGAGGTGGAATTCCACCCGCACTGGCACGACCTGATGAATGTCGCGGTGGCGCACGGTCTGCACGGTTCGCCGTGGCTGGACGAGCGGCCCGGCGCGCACACCGCTCGCGCCGCCAAGTTCTTCACCTGGGGCGTCGCCGATGCCGGACACATGTGCCCGATCTCGATGACGTACGCGGTGGTGCCCGCGTTGCGCCACAATCCCGAACTGGCGGCGCGCTTCGAGCCGCTGCTCGGCTCGCGCACCTACGATTTCGGCTTGCGCGAACCGTCGACCAAGGCCGGGCTCATCGCGGGCATGTCGATGACGGAGAAGCAGGGCGGCTCCGACGTCCGGGCCAACACCACCACCGCCGCACCGCAACCCGATGGCTCGTACCGCGTCGTCGGGCACAAGTGGTTCACCTCGGCGCCCATGTCGGACATGTTCCTCACCCTCGCGCAGGCCCCCGGTGGCCTGTCATGTTTCCTGCTGCCGCGCGTGCTGCCCGACGGCACCCGCAACCCCATCCGCATCCAGCGGCTGAAAGACAAGCTGGGCAACAAGTCCAACGCGTCCTCGGAGATCGAATACGAGAACGTCACCGGCTGGCTCGTCGGCGCCGAGGGCGCGGGCGTGAAGACGATCATCGAGATGGTCAACATGACCCGCCTCGACTGTGTGATCGGCTCGGCCACCGGCATGCGGCTCGGCGCGGTCAGCGCGATCCATCACGCCCGGCATCGAGAAGCCTTCGGCGCCAAGCTGATCGACCAGCCCGCCATGCGCAATGTGCTCGCCGACCTCGTCATCGAATCGGACGCGGCGACCACGGTGATGATGCGACTGGCCGGTGCCACCGATCGCGCGGGCAGCGACCCGGCCGAAGCGGCGCTGCGCCGGATCGCCCTCGCCATCACCAAATACTGGGTCTGCAAGCGTGCTCCCGCACACGCCGCCGAAGCGCTGGAATGCCTGGGCGGCAACGGATATGCCGAGGAATCGGGCATGCCGCGGCTGTACCGTGAGGCGCCGCTCATGTCGATCTGGGAGGGATCGGGCAATGTGGCGGCGCTGGATGCGTTGCGCGCCATGGGACGTCAGCCCGAGACGGTCGAGGCGTACTTCGCCGAGGTCGGTCTGGCCCGCGGTGCCGATTCGCGCCTCGACGACGCGATCGACCGCGTCGGCAAGGAACTCACCGACCTGTCCGACTTCGAATACCGCGCCCGCCGCGTCGTCGAACTGATGGCGCTGGTCCTGCAAGGCGCCCAGCTGGTGCGCCACGGTCACCCCGCTGTCGCGGACGCCTTCTGCGCGACGCGCCTCGGTGGCGACTGGGGCATCGCCTTCGGCACCCTGCCCGCGGGCGTGGACACCGGCGCGATCCTCGAGCGCGGATTCGTCGACGTGCGCTGAGCCCGATGTACTCCTCGACGAGCTCACCCGATACCCGGTGAGCTCGTCGGTAGGGTATGGCGGTGACCTGGGCGAGCGGGGTGCTGTCGGTGGGCGAGCTGGCCCGAGGGATACCGGTGCGCCGTGCGCGGTTCCTGCTCGGGATCGCCGGTCCGCCAGGTGCCGGAAAATCGACACTGGCGCAGCGTCTTCGCACCGAGCTGAGCACGTCCGGGCGGCCCGCGGTCGTCGCACCGATGGACGGCTACCACCTACGCAATCACGTGCTCCGGGCGCGGAACGCGCTGGCACGCAAAGGCGAACCGGACACCTTCGACGCGGCCGGGTTCGTCGCTGATCTGCGGTTGCTCCGGGAAACCCCGGTCGGCGCCCCGGTGCCGTGGCCCCTGTTCGATCGGGCCATCGACGAGCCGACCGACGCCGGTGTGGTCGTGTGCGACGAACGCGTGGTCATCGTCGAAGGGAATTACCTGCTGCTGACCGATGCCGAGGCGCCCGGCTGGGCTGAGGTGCGCGGGCTACTCGACGCGTGCTGGTACCTGGACGCGCCGCGATCGATCCTCACCGAGCGACTGCTCGACCGGCACACCGCCGGCGGGCGGACACCGGCTCAGGCGAGTGCGAAGGTAACGGGCAGCGACCTGCGCAACGCCGACCTCATCGCCGCGAGCCGGAACCGCGCGGACCACGTGTTGACCGCCGAGGGGCACAGCTACCGCGTGACCTGATTCGTCCGCACGGGGTATTCACGACCCAGACCTGCCCGGCGCGTGTGGCACGGAAATCGGCGCCTCCGGGGCAATCATGGAGTGATGACGCGAGGTCGGCGGTTCCCCAAGCATGCGGTGCGCAACGGTGCGGCGGCGTTGTTCGCGGTGCTGCTGTACTACAGCGTGCCGGTGGGGTGGATGTTCGAGCTCGCCGCGTGGCCGGGGCGGCTGGCGGGGGTGTTCATCTTCTTCGCGGGCGTTGCAGGACTCGGCTGGCTGGTCTGGCGGCGGATCGAGAACTACCTGCGGGATCCGACCGCCCCGGGCGGGCAGGTCGACGGGTTGCTGCTGCTCGTATGCATCGTCGGCGTGGTGTTCGCGCTGTTCTATTACCGCTTGCAGCAACTTCATCCGGAGCAATTCGTCGGGCTCGAAACCCGCACCGACGCGCTGTACTACACGCTGGTCACTCTCGGCACCGTCGGCTTCGGCGATGTGCACGCTGTCGGCCAGGTCGCGCGCATCGCGACGATGGTGCAGATCCTGTTCGACCTGGTGGTGCTCGGCACCCTGCTCACGATCGTCACCACCAGTGTGACCGGCCGGATCCAGGCCGCGACCAGGGCCGCGAAGGAGGTCAGCGGCGGTGCGCCCGATACCAATCGATGAGCTCGTCGGTCGACGAATCACCCACTGACACCGGCTTTTCCGGCCCGCTCAGCAACGGCATCAGAGCCAGCGCCTGCTGTTTGCCCAGCTCGACACCCCACTGATCGAAACTGTCGACACCCCAGATGATGCCCTCGACGAACACCTGGTGCTCGTAGAGCGCGATCAGCTGACCCAGCGCCGACGGCGTGAGTTCCGCCGCCAGGATCGTGGTGCTCGGCCGATTGCCCGGCATCACCTTGTGCGGCACCAGTTCCGGGTCGGTTCCCTCGGCGCGGATCTCCTGCGCGGTCTTGCCGAATGCCAGCACCTTGGACTGCGCGAACAGGTTGCTCATCAGGATGTCGTGCATGCTGCCGGTGCCGTCGAGGGTCGGCAGGTCGTCGGTGGACCTGGCGAAGCCGATGAAGTCGGCGGGGACGAGGCGGGTGCCCTGATGCAGGAGCTGGTAGAAGGCGTGCTGCCCGTTGGTACCCGGCTCGCCCCAGAAGATCTCGCCGGTCGACGAGGTCACCGGGGTGCCGTCGGCGCGCACCGACTTGCCGTTGGACTCCATCGTCAATTGCTGCAGATAGGCGGGGAATCGGGCCATATCGTTCGAATAAGGCAGTACCGCACGGGATTCCGCGCCGAAGAAATTCGAGTACCAGATGCCGAGCATCGCCAGCAGCACCGGCGCGTTCTCTTCCAGCGGCGCGGTCGCGAAATGCTTGTCCATGGCGTGCATTCCGCTGAGAAACTCCGCGAACCGTTCTTTGCCGATGGTCACCATCACCGAAAGACCGATCGCCGAATCCACCGAGTAGCGGCCGCCGACCCAATCCCAGAAACCGAACATATTCGCGGTGTCGATGCCGAAGTCGGCCACCCGCTCCGCGTTCGTCGACACCGCGACGAAATGCTTGGCGACCGCGTCCTCGCCCAGCGCGTCGACCAGCCAGCGGCGCGCGGCGGTCGCGTTGGTAAGGGTTTCCAGCGTCGAGAACGTCTTGGACGCGACGATGAACAGCGTGGTCGCCGGGTCGAGTCCGGTGAGCTTGGCGACCAGATCGGCGGGATCGGCATTCGAGACGAACCGGGCGTCTATGCCCGCGTCGACATAGTGGCGCAGTGCGCGATACACCATGTCGGGGCCCAGATCCGAGCCGCCGATGCCGATATTGACGATGGTCTCGATGTGTTCGCCGGTCGCGCCGCGCCACTTACCCGAGCGCACGGAATCGGCGAACTCGCCCATCCGGCGCAGGACGTCGTGCACCTCGGCGTCGGCGTCGGTGCCGTCGATACAGAGCTGGTCGCCGACCGGCAGGCGCAGCGCGATATGGCCGACCGCGCGGTCCTCGGAAGTGTTGATGTGCTGACCCGAATACATCGCGTCACGGCGTTGCGGCACACCCGCGGTGTGCGCGAGATCGGCGAGCAGGCGCAGGGTTTCGCGGGTCACGCGATGTTTGCTGTAATCGATGTGCAGGTCGGCCACCTGCAGCGTCAGCTCGCGGCCGCGTGCCGGGTCATCGGCGAACAGCTGTCGTAGATGCATCGGTGCAACAGTGCCGTGATTGCTGCGCAGTGCCTGCCAGGCCGAAGACTCGGTGATGTCGCTGCTCACGACCCGAGGGTACCGCGTTGATCATCGAGGGGCGCCGCATGTGTTCGCGGGATCGAGGCGGTGGCCGGGGTGGCGGGCTTAGGCTGGGCGCATGGTGTCTGAACGCGACGTACTCGAATTCGTACCCAAGGGTTTGTGGATCGGCTCCGGACCCGTCGAGGCCACCGGGGGTGGGACTTTCGACGTGCGCAATCCCGCCGACGGGGCGGTGATCGCGCAGGTGGCGGACGCTACTCCCGAGGACGCGATGCTGGCCTTGGACACGGCCGTCGCGGCGGGGGAGGCGTGGGCGGCGACACCGTCACGGGAGCGGGGTGAAATCCTGCGAACGGTGTTCGAGCAATTGACCGCGCGGGCGGAGGAATTCGCGCTGTTGATGACGCTCGAAATGGGCAAGGCACTGTCCGAGAGCCGCAACGAGGTGCGTTATGGCGCCGAGTTCTTCCGCTGGAACAGTGAGGAGGCGGTGCGGATTCACGGGCGATACCTGAACGCGCCGTCGGGTGCGGGGCGGATCATGGTCGCCAAGCAGCCGGTGGGGCCGTGCCTGGCGATCACGCCGTGGAATTTCCCGCTGGCCATGGGCACCCGCAAGATCGGGCCCGCGCTGGCGGCAGGCTGCACGATGATCGTCAAACCCGCCTCGGCGACGCCGCTGACCATGCTGGCGCTGGCCAAGCTCTGTAGCGAAGCGGGCCTGCCCGACGGGGTGCTGTCGGTGGTCACCACGCAGCGTTCCGGGGCTGTCACGGGTCCGCTGATCGACGATCCGCGGCTGCGCAAGCTCACCTTCACCGGCTCCACCGAAGTCGGCAAGAAACTCGTTGCGGCGTCCGCGAACCGGTTGCTGCGCACGTCCATGGAATTGGG
Organism: Nocardia sp. NPDC058519; assembly: GCF_042719755.1. Lineage (NCBI taxonomy): Bacteria > Bacillati > Actinomycetota > Actinomycetes > Mycobacteriales > Nocardiaceae > Nocardia > Nocardia sp. NPDC058519. Next base: position 281,405 of record NZ_JBHXNK010000003.1, read on the forward strand.
CGGCAACGCGCCGTTCGTGGTGTTCGACGATGCCGATATCGACGCCGCCGTGGCCGGTGCGATGCAGGCGAAGTTGCGCAACGGCGGCGAAGCGTGCACCGCGGCCAACCGGTTCTACGTGCAGCGCGGCGTGGTCGCCGAGTTCACCGAGAAGTTCGTCGCCGCGATGGCCGACACCGTCGTGATGGGCCCGGGCACCGACTCCGCGACCACCCTCGGCCCGCTGGTGAGCGAGGACCAGCGCGAGATCGTGAGCGACCTGGTCGACGATGCCGTTTCCGTCGGCGCGCGAGTACTGATCGGCGGCAAGGCCCCCGGCGGTCCGGGCTGGTACTACCCGGCCACGATCCTGGCCGATGTGCCGCCGACCGCCCGGATCCTGCGCGAGGAGGTGTTCGGCCCGGTGGCCCCGATCGTCGCCTTCGATACCGAGGACGAGGGCGTCGCCGCCGCCAACGACACCGAATACGGGCTGGTCAGCTACGTCTTCACCCGAGATCTCGATCGGGCGCTTCGCATCTCGGAGTCACTGGAGAGCGGCATGGTCGGCGTCAACCGTGGCGTCATCTCCGATCCCGCGGCCCCGTTCGGTGGTGTCAAGGAATCAGGCTTCGGTCGCGAGGGCGGCACCGAGGGCATCGAGGAATATCTGAACACCAAATACATCGCTCTGACCTGAGCCGGGCCAAAAATAACCGCCCCGGGGATGGTGTTGCACCCGGGGCGGCTTTTTGGAAGCGGCGAACTGGCTGGTCCGCCGCGTGGTCTATGGGGTTGTCTAGCGGCCGAGGCGGCCGCGGCCGAGGCGGAGCAGGAGCATGGCGAGGGTGTGACCCTCCTGGCCGAGCTCGCTGAAGCGCTCGAGCACCTTCATCTCGCGGCTGTGGACCAAGCGCGTACCGCCGGAAGCCATGCGGGTACGGCCGATGATCCGGGAAATTTCGCTGCGGCGTTTGATCGCGGCAAGGATCGTGGCGTCGAGCTGGTCGATCTCGAGGCGGAGCTTGTCGATCTCGGCTTCGGATTGCGGCAAGGCCGAATCGGAGCCCGTGGTCGTAGCGGGGGTGCTCATCATTCATCTCCTCGTGTCAGAACTTGGATCGGTCAAACCGAACGGCCTGTTACCCGATCTGTTCCGTCACCCTGAAACTTTCCCGATGGGCGGTACCTGATCCCCCCGGGAGCGCGCAATAAATCGTACGCACCGTCACGATATCGGATCGGCAGCCGATCCGGGCATGCGGAGAAGCGCTGAACATGAGGCCCAGTCTGCCACGGGCTGCTAGGTAGGCAAAACAGTTCTGTTTAGGAATTCGCTGAGAACGTTCACCAGGTGCGGCCCGTGCCGACCTGGCCGCGTTCACCGGTGGTTTGCCGGGACGTCGTCGGCCGGTCATCGCTGCGGCGGCGGTTCGCGGCTTGTCGGTGCCCGCCGGTAGCGTGGACAGACGATGGATATCACGGTCGCTCCCCACGCCTCAGCCACCGATCCCAGCGAACCAGCGCCCGCGCCCAGCGGTGCCGCGCTACCGCCTCGGGACGGCGGTGGCACCGGCGCGTCCGCGCTGGCTCAGGCGGCGGCCAGGAACAGCGCCGAACAGTCGCAGCGGCGCCAGGAGCGCGAACAACAGCGCGCCGAGGAGATCGAGCGACTGCTCGACGGGCTCAACCCACCCCAGCGTGCCGCGGTGATGCACGCGGGGTCCCCGCTGCTGATCGTGGCGGGCGCGGGCTCGGGCAAGACCGCGGTGCTCACCCGCCGGATCGCCTACCTGCTCGCGGCGCGTGGCGTGCGCACCGGTGAGATCTTGGCCATCACCTTCACCAACAAGGCCGCCGCCGAGATGCGCGAACGGGTCGCCGGGCTGGTCGGCCCGCGCGCGGCCAGCATGTGGGTATCGACGTTCCATTCCAGCTGTGTGCGCATACTGCGGATGCAGGCGGCACTGCTGCCCGGCTTGAATTCGAATTTCTCGATCTACGACGCCGATGATTCGCGGCGTTTGCTCACGATGATCAGCCGCGATTTCGAGATCGACACGAAGAAGTATTCCGCGCGTTTGCTGTCGACCGCCATTTCGAATCTGAAGAACGAACTGATCGGTCCGGAAAAGGCCGCCGCCGACGCGGAAGCCGACGACACCGAACTGCCCGCCCTGGTCGCCAGGGTCTACGCCGAGTACCAACGGCGGTTGCGCTCGGCCAACGCGATGGACTTCGACGATCTGATCGGCGAGACGGTGGCACTGCTGCAGAACCATCCGCAGGTCGCCGAGTACTACCGGCGCCGGTTCCGGCACGTGCTGGTCGACGAGTACCAGGACACCAACCACGCCCAGTACGTGCTGGTGCGTGAGCTGGTCGGGCATCACAGCGAGGCGGACGAGCAGGCGGTCGAGCCGAGCGAGTTGTGCGTGGTCGGCGACGCCGACCAGTCGATCTATGCGTTCCGTGGCGCCACGATCCGCAATATCGAGGAATTCGAACGCGACTTCCCGGATGCGGAAACCATTCTGCTGGAACAGAACTACCGTTCCACCCAGCACATTCTGTCCGCCGCCAACGCGGTGATCGCGCGCAACGAGGGCAGGCGCGAGAAGAAACTGTGGACCGATTCCGGCGAGGGTGAACTGATCACCGGCTACGTCGCCGACAACGAGCACGACGAAGCCTCCTTCGTCGCCAAGGAGATCGACCGGCTCGTCGACACCGGCGATGCCAACTACGGCGACGTGGCGGTGTTCTATCGCACCAACAACAATTCGCGTGCGCTGGAAGAGATCTTCATCCGAATGGGCCTGCCGTACAAGGTGGTCGGTGGTGTGCGGTTCTACGAGCGCAAAGAAGTGCGCGACGTGGTGGCGTACCTGCGGGTGCTGGAAAATCCCGAAGACGCGGTGAGTGTGCGCCGCGTTCTCAACACTCCGCGTCGCGGGATCGGCGATCGTGCGGAGGCCTGCGTGGCGGTGCACGCCGAACAGCGCGGCATCGGTTTCGCCGCGGCACTGCGCGATGCGGCCGATGGCAAGGTCGCGTTGCTGAATACCCGCGCGCAGCGGGCCATCGCGGGATTCCTCGATCTGCTCGACGAGATCCGGGTGGCCGGTAAGCGGGCCGACAGCGACTATCCCGATGTGGGGAATGTGGTCGAGGCGGTGCTCGACCGCACCGGATATCGCGGCGAACTGGAAGCCTCCGACGATCCACAGGACGGCGCGCGACTCGACAACCTCAACGAATTGGTCAGCGTCGCACGCGAATTCAGTTCCGAGGCGTTCAACAATGCCGAGGCGGCGCGTGAGGAAGGGCTGGTGCCGGAGGCCGGCGATGGTGAACCGGAGCCGGGGTCGCTGGCCGCGTTCCTCGAGCGGGTGTCGCTGGTCGCCGATACCGATCAGATCCCGGACGAAGGCACGGGTGTGGTCACCATGATGACGCTGCACACGGCCAAGGGGCTGGAGTTCCCGGTGGTCTTCGTGACCGGCTGGGAGGACGGGCAGTTCCCGCACATGCGGGCGCTGGGTGATCCGAACGAGCTGGCCGAGGAACGTCGGCTGGCCTATGTGGGGATTACGCGGGCGCGTCAGCGGCTCTATCTTTCGCGCGCGGTGGTGCGGTCGGGGTGGGGGCAGCCGGTGTCGAACCCGGAATCGCGGTTCCTGCAGGAGATTCCGCAGCATCTGCTGGATTGGCGCAGGTTGGAGCCGGTGGTCTCGCCGGTGCAGCGGGGGCGGCGCCGGGGTGAGGACAGCGGGTTCGATCGGGATTGGACCAGTGGGAGTGGGTGGGATCAGCGGCCCGGTGTGCGTGGGGGATCCGGTGAGCGCAGGCCGGCGCCGGGTGGGGCGGTGAAGCGGAACAACACCGAACTCGTTCTCGCGGTGGGGGATCGGGTTACCGATGACAAGTACGGGTTGGGGCGGGTTGTGGCCGCTGATGGGGTGGGGCCGTTGGCTACGGTGACCATCGACTTCGGGTCGGCGGGGAAGATTCGGTTGATTCCGCAGTTCAGCCGGACGATTGTGAAGTTGTGAGTTGGTTGGGCAACCCGCTGATCTCGCAAGAACATGGGTAACTCCCCAACCACCTCCCAGCCGCTGCGCGCAGGTCGTATGGCCGAGACCTAATGGTCGCGCTCCCGGACGGCGCGCTGAATACGCGGAGAGGCGGAACCGAGTAGGTCGGTTAGGGCCTCGTCGAGGGTGGGGTATTTGAAGTCGAAGCCTGCTTTGTGGAGGACTTCGGAGGTGGCGTGGCGGCCGGTCAGGCCTAGGGCGGGGTCGGTGCGCAGGACCACCGCGCCTACTTTCAGGATCGCCGAGGGGGTTGGCGGTGATGGGGGGCGGTGCAGGATTCGGCGGAGGGTGGACATGAGTTCGGTGTTGCGGACCGGGAATTCGGTGGCGGCTACGAGGATGCCGTCGGGGAGGGTGACGGTGGGGTCGAGGCCGAGTGAAGCGCGGACGATGGCCAGCCAGTCCTCGATGTGGATCCAGCTGAACCACTGATCGCCGGGGCCTACGCGGCCGCCGAGACCGGCCTTGGTGAGCTGGCCGAGGCGTTTGAGGGCGGGGGCGTCGGGGTCGAGGACGATGGAGGTGCGCAGGATCGTCCAGTGGTCGGCGCGGGCGGGGTCGAACGCTTCCTCCCATGGCTGGGCGACGCCGGTCATCTGCGGGAGGCCGACCGGGAGGGGAGTTGTTTCGGTGCACCGGGTTTCGCCCGCGTCCGACCAGATGGCCGTGGTGCTTGCTTGCACCCAGTAGTCGACGGGGGTGTCGCGCAGACCCGCCGCGGCGACGAGGGCGGTGGTGGAATCGACTCGGCTGGAGCGCAGTTCGGCGACATTGCGTTCGGTCGGCCTGCAGTCGACCAGCTTTCCGGCGAGGTTGATCACCGCGAGCCGACCGGGTTCGCGCAGTTCGGCGGACCAGGAGCCGACCGAGCGGCCGTCCCATTCGGTCTGGCGGAACGGAAGAGCCGGGTTGCGGCGTCGGGTCAGCAGGGTGACGCGCTGTCCGCGGCAGGTCAGGTCGGCGGCGATCTGGAGCCCGAGTGCGCCGGTGCCGCCCGCGACGACGACATTGAGCGCGTCGTCGGTGGGAGCGAGTCCGGCCAGCCTGGCCAGGCGCGAGAAGTTCACGCGCGCATCGGTTTCGATGAACGGCCGGACGAGGGTGCGGGCCGCGGCGGCCGACGGGCCGGTGAAGCGGAGTTCCTGGGTGATCTCGGTGCCACCGTCGCAGGGGGTCAGCCGCCAGGTGAGGTACATGGTGCCCGCGGGTTCGGGCTGCTCGATGCCGAGCTCACGATTGGGCTCGAAGGTAGTGACGGTGAACGCTTTCCCGAACCGCCCGTGGATCCGCGCCGAGAAATTCCCATTCGGCACATAATCCCCGGTGGCCCCGACGGCAACGGGCGAGTGCAACCGCACCGACCGCACCCCGGGATTCCACTCCGGCCACTGCTCGAGATCCCCGAGCACCCCCCACACCAATTCCGGTGCGAGCCCGATGAACTGCGTGTACTTCGTCGTACCAGCCATACCGCAACGCTAACCCCGCCCATGACAGAGAGGAAGCGTGCTACTGGTCACGTAGACAGGCGCGAGCCCTCAGTCGCGCTGGGAGCCGAGGCTGATGCCGCGGGTGGCCAGCCACGGGACCGGGTCGATCTTGTCGGTGCCGTTGAGCCAGACCTCGAAGTGGCAGTGCGGGCCGGTGGAGAAGCCGCGGTTGCCCATGGTGGCGATCTGGTCGCCCGCCATCACGCGCTCGCCCTGCGAGACGGTGGCGGTGTCGATGTGGCCGTAGATGGTGACGGTGCCGTCGTCGTGCAGGACACGGACCCACATGCCGAAACCCGAGGCCGGGCCCGCTTCGATGACGGTGCCGTCGGCGACCGCGTAGATCGGGGTGCCGATCGGGCCCGCGACGTCGATGCCGAGGTGCTGGACGCCCCAGCGAGCACCGTAACCGGAGGTGTAGTTGCCCGAGGTGAACTTGGCGAACAGGGGCCGCAGCTTGGCGGATTCCTGGGCGGCGAGGTCTTCGGCGAACTTGGCACCCTTGGCGAGGATGTCGTCGAAGTGGTTCTTGTCGGCGACGGTGGTGGCGTCGAGTACCTGCGGCGAGGCGCCGGTGCCAGGGTCGCCGATATCGGCGGTGCTCATCGACTGCGCGGCGATCTCGTGGACCTGGCCCGCGGCCTCGTAATCGATGCCGTGTGCGGGCTGGCCCGGATCGGCCATAGCCGCCTGACCCGCGGCGACAACCGCGCCTGCGGCAACGGCGATGACCGCGGCGCGGCCCTTCAGCGCGGCGGGCGGTGCGGGGACGCGGTGTGCGCCACCACGACGTTCGGCGCGGCGCGGCGCGGGCGGTTCTTCCGCGGTGGTCTCTTCGGCCACGGGCGCCCAGTCGGTGCTGTAGGCGCCGGTGTCATAGGACTCGTCCGCGGTCCATTCGTCCTCGGCGGGCGTCCATGCCGCGTCGTCGGACCAGGTGTTCTGGTCGCGCCACGCATCGTCGGTCTGCGGCCATGCGGCAGCGGGAGCGCGACGAGCCTGTGGGTGCGATGTGTATTCGTCGGCATACCGGTAACGGTGGCCGGAGGTGGTGCGATCTTCGACTGGAAGGGTGGAGCGGTGGTTCATCGGCTGTGCCGAATCGCCAGCATTTCCAAGCGAGTACTGAAGTACCTCAAGCTTGTCGTCCTCCTCAGTCCTGACTTGCCAGTCGTGACCTGGTTGTCGTGACCTGGTTGTGACTTCGACCGCATTGACGGTAACGAAGCGATTGCAGAGTGGCAAGCGCTGGTCGAAAACCTACACGCGTGTGTGACATTCGTCACCGTAACGCGATGGAATATCTCACCGTTTTCCGGCATCCCGGGTGAGGTCTGTCGACGACATAACGTAGTAGATGCCGGGGTGTCCCGGCTTTAGGCGGCCCGACCTGGCAAGGCGCCGGAAAACGCCCAAAAACTACTCGCCAGTAGCCTTGGCCAGCGGTTTTTCGGGGCTCCCGTTAAGGGTCGTGACCTGCGCCACTTACTATGAACGTGGTCGTTTAGCCCTCCCCGTGACTAGCTACAGTCCGATCCGACCCGCTACCGACGTCGGGCCGCCAACAAAGACGTTGTCATAGCAACGCAGACGAGACGGTGAGTACATGGATCTCTTCGAATATCAGGCGAAGGAGCTCTTCGTTAAGCACGGAGTGCCTTCGTCCGAGGGTCGTGTTTGCGACACGGCCGAAGAAGCACGCGCCATTGCCGAGGAAATCGGCAAGCCCGTGATGGTCAAGGCGCAGGTCAAGGTGGGCGGCCGCGGCAAGGCTGGCGGCGTCAAGTACGCGGCCACCCCGGAAGACGCGTTCACGCACGCGCAGAACATTCTCGGCCTCGACATCAAGGGCCACATCGTCAAGAAGCTCCTGGTCGCCGAGGCCAAGGACATCGCGGAGGAGTACTACATCTCCTTCCTGCTCGACCGGTCCAACCGCACCTACCTGGCCATGTGTTCGGTCGAGGGCGGCATGGAGATCGAAGAGGTCGCGGAGAAGACTCCCGAGCGCCTCGCCAAGATCGCCGTCGACGCCGTCAAGGGTGTCGACCTGGCCTTCGCCCGTGAGATCGCGGAGAAGGGCCACCTGCCCGCCGACGTGCTCGACGCCGCGGCCGTGACCATCCAGAAGCTGTGGGAGGTCTTCATCGGCGAAGACACCACCCTGGTCGAGGTCAACCCGCTGGTGCGCACCCCCACCGACGAGATCCTCGCCCTCGACGGCAAGGTCACCCTGGACGAGAACGCCGAGTACCGGCATCCCGACCACCTCGAGTTCGCCGACGTCGACGCGACCGACCCGCTCGAGCTCAAGGCCAAGGAAAACGACCTCAACTACGTCAAGCTCGACGGTGAGGTCGGCATCATCGGCAACGGCGCCGGTCTGGTCATGTCGACCCTGGACGTCGTCGCCTACGCCGGTGAGAACCACGGCGGCGTGAAGCCTGCCAACTTCCTCGACATCGGTGGTGGCGCTTCGGCTTCGGTGATGGCCGCCGGTCTGGACGTCATCCTGGGCGACGCGCAGGTCAAGAGCGTGTTCGTCAACGTGTTCGGTGGCATCACCGCCTGTGACGCGGTCGCCAACGGCATCGTGGGCGCCCTCGAGGTGCTCGGTGCCGCGGCCACCAAGCCGCTGGTCGTTCGTCTGGACGGCAACAACGTCGAAGAGGGTCGTCGCATCCTCGCCGAGGCCAACCACCCGCTGGTGACGCTGGCCCAGACCATGGACGAGGGCGCCGACAAGGCCGCCGAACTCGCCTTCAGCGCCAAGTAAGGAACAGCGAACATGTCCATCTTCCTGAACAAGGACAACAAGGTCATCGTCCAGGGCATCACCGGCGGCGAGGGCACCAAGCACACCGCGCTGATGCTGAAGGCGGGCACCAACGTCGTCGGCGGCGTGAACGCGCGCAAGGCCGGGACCACGGTCAAGCACACCGACAAAGACGGCAACGAGATCGAGCTGCCCGTGTTCGCCTCCGTCGCCGAGGCGATCGAGAAGACCGGCGCCGACACCTCCATCGCGTTCGTGCCGCCCGCCTTCTCCAAGGACGCCATCATCGAGGCCATCGACGCGGAGATCCCGCTGCTCGTGGTCATCACCGAGGGCATCCCGGTGCAGGACTCCGCCTACGCGTGGGCCTACAACGTCGAAAAGGGCGAGAAGACCCGCATCATCGGCCCGAACTGCCCCGGCATCATCACCCCCGGCGAGGCGCTGGTCGGCATCACCCCGAACAACATCACCGGCAAGGGCCCGATCGGCCTGGTGTCGAAGTCGGGCACCCTGACCTACCAGATGATGTACGAGCTGCGTGATTTCGGTTTCTCGACCGCGATCGGCATCGGCGGCGACCCGGTTATCGGCACCACCCACATCGACGCCATCGAGGCGTTCGAGAAGGACCCCGAGACCAAGATCATCGTCATGATCGGCGAGATCGGTGGCGACGCCGAAGAGCGCGCCGCTGCCTACATCAAGGCCAACGTGACCAAGCCGGTCGTCGGCTACGTCGCCGGTTTCACCGCGCCCGAGGGCAAGACCATGGGCCACGCCGGCGCCATCGTCTCCAGTGGCGGCGGTACCGCGCAGGCCAAGCAGGACGCGCTCGAGGCCGCAGGCGTGAAGGTCGGCAAGACGCCGTCCGCGACCGCCGCGCTCGCTCGCGAGATCCTGGAGAAGGCGTCCATCGCTTCTGCGTGATCTGAAATCTCACACTGTCGAAGGCCGCCTTCAGGTTTAACCTGGGCGGCCTTCGTCGATTCATCCACAGGCGGTGGTTTATCCACAGCCTGCATCGGTAGGTGATGCCCATGGCCGTGGCGTGCAGTAGCGTCAGGTATCGGATCAGGCACCAGTCAGTTCGACGCGACCGATGCGCACGACTCGACAAGGAGACGACGAGACATGTCATACCCGACCGGGGGCTCCGGGTACAACGCACCCGCGACACCCGCCGCGCCTCAGGGCCCGAGTACCGGAGCCGCCGCGGCTTCGCCATCGACCGCGACCGGTTCGGAAGGCAAAGGGCTGCCGTTCATTCTGACCGCGGCCGCGGCCGGACTCGGCGTCGTCACCTTCCTCCTCGGCTTCGCGCCGTATGTCGGCTTCACCGCGCTGCGCGAGACCTCGACCGGCAGCATGTTCGAGTCGAGCAGCGGCGCGATCGCGACGCTCATCCTGGCCGCTGCCCTGCTGGCCGGGCTGTCGCTGCTGCCCAAGCAGAATGTCCTCGGTGTCGCCGCCGCACTCGCGGTTGCCTCGTTCCTCGGCGTCGTCGTGTCGTTGATCAGCGTGGGTGAAGGCATGGAACTGCAGTGGGGCGCGTTCGTCGTCGCCGCGTTGTCGTTCGTCGTCGCCGTGCTGTTGGTGCTGGCATTCCTGTTCGGGCTGGGGCTCATCAAGGTGCCCGCGCCGAAACCGGCTCAGCCGCAACAGCAGCCGGGCCAGTACGGCCAGTACGGCCAGCAGGGTTACGGCCAGCCGCAGGGCTACGGCCAGGCCACCGGCCAGCAGTCCTACGGTCAGACCGGTTACGGCCAGGCTCAGACCGGTGGGCAGTACCCGACGCAGTCGCCGTCGCCGTACGGCCAGCAGAGCCAGCCTGCGGTGCCGCAGGCGCAGCCGTCCTACGGTCAGCCGGGTCAGCAGTCCTACGGTCAGCCGCAGCAGTCGCCGTACGGCCAGCAGTACGGTGCCCCGCAGCAGCAGCCCTCGCCGTATGGTTCGGCGCCGCAGGCACAGCCGCGTCCTGACGAGAGCGCGACGCAGACTTTCGGTGGACAGCCGCAGGGCCAGCCGTTCGGTGCGCCGACCTACGGTGGCGCACAGCAGTCCTCGCCGGGCCAGCCGCAGCCGTTCGGTGGCGAGCAGACCGCCGACCCGGCGGCCGACGCGACCACCGCGTTCCGTCCGAACGACGACAACAAGTAAAACCGCAGGCATGGTCGGTCGATGTCCGGACATGTCGAATGAACACGGCTGCCGCACGGTGGTCCAGGTTCGATCGCGAGCCCACAGGTACGCCTGTGGGCTCGCGGCGCGCCTGACCCGTGGCTGCCGGGGAAGCTGCCACGCTGAATTGTCATGAGCTCCCGTAACGCCCTCGTGCGCCGGACCTCCGGGTCACGCGGCACCGGGGAGACAGTCACCGCACCACCGCCCGGGCCCGAGCCCGGTTGGTGGACACTCTCGCCCGAGCGGGCGCGAACCCTGTTGCTGGTCGCGGCGAGGCCGACGATCACCGCCCTGGCGGCGACGGTGCTGCTCGTGCTCGTGGTCATGCTCACCACCGGGACCGATCTCACCAGTGCGCCCGCCGCGGTCGCCGCGACTTGGCTTGCCGCTCACCAGGTTCCGCTCACGGTGGGCAGGACGACGCTCGGCCTGCTGCCGCTGGTACCAACGGCCGTGCTGGTCTGGCTGGCCGCCCGCGAATGCGCGCGTGCGGTCCCGAATCGTCCGACTCCCGTCGAGCTGGGCTGGTTGACCGGCGCGGTGCTGGCCGGACCGCTGCTGATGACGGCCGTCTGCCTCGCCGTCACCGGCGATGCCGCGGGCGTCACCCCGCTCGAATCGTCCGGTCCGATCGCGGCGTTCGGCTGGGTGCTCGTGCTGTATCTGGTCGCGGCCGCCGCCGGGATCGGCACTCGGGCGTGGGGTTCGCTGTGCGCGCTGCTACCGATCGAGATCCCGGAATGGGCGGTCCTGGGCGCCCGTGCCGCGCGGCGCACCGTGCTCCGCATGCTCGGCTGCGCCGCACTGGCCACCGCGATCTCCTTCTTCGTCCATTTTTCCCGGCTCGACGGTGCCTACCAGCAGGCCCACAACTTCACCGATGTGCTCGGCATGACGTTGTTGTCGCTGCTCTACCTGCCGAACGTGGTGATCGGCGCGGCGGGGATCCTCAGCGGTGCCGCGGTGCTGTTCGGTGCGGGGTCGGTGGGCCTGTTCGGGGTCACCGGCGGGCACATGCCGGTGCTGCCGGCGCTGATTCCCGTGCCGGAAGGGCCGGCGGCGGCGTGGTGGGCGGTGCTACTGCTGGTCCCGCTCGCCGTGGGCGTGCTCGGCGGGATCGAACTCGGCCGCACCAGCGACGATCGGCCCGGCGCGCCGTGGGCGACCCTCACCTGCGCCGCGCTGTCCACGCTGACATTCCTGGTGCTCGCGATCCTCGGTAGCGGTCAGCTCGGTGCCGTCGGGTGGGTGGGCGTCGATCTGCTGATGCTGGTCGTGCTGATGGTCACCTGGTTCGGGTTCGGCGGCTTCGTCGGCATGGTGTTCGCCCGCCGCTTCCTGGCGCCGACCGTGCCGGCCGAGGACTACGACGAGTACGACGACTACGAGGACGATGATTACGACGACGACGACTACTACGAAGACGACGAGTACGACGACGATGATCCCGAGGACTACGAGGATGCCGTCGAATACGACGATCCCGCAGTCGAAGTCGACGGTGAACTGGTCGAGGACTTCGATGACGACGTCGAAGTGAGCATCGCCGCACCCGGCTCGACCGACGAGCCCGCCGACGACATCGTCGACGTCGAAGTGGTCGAGTCGGACCTGCCGGACGAGGACAAGACCCCCGGTCGCTAAGCTCGACCCGGCGCCTATCGCCATCGCCGCCGCCCGATCACACGCAGGAGTAGAGCGCTGACGTCCTCGTTTGCCCCGTGGAAGCCCGCCAGAACACCGGCCACCGTCGTCGTTCTGGCCTCGGGCACCGGCTCGCTGCTCAACGCACTGCTGGCCGCCGCCCGCGAGCCCGGCTACCCGGCCCAGATCGTCGCCGTCGGCGTCGACCGGGACTGCCCGGCCACCGCGCACGCCGACGCCGCCGGAGTACCGCACTTCAAGGTGGGGCTCAAAGATTTCGCCGATCGGGAAGCCTGGAACGTCGCCCTCACCGAGGCCGTCGACGCGCACAAGCCCGATCTGGTGGTCCTGGCCGGCTTCATGAAAATCCTCGGCCCCGCGTTCATGGAACGCTTCGGCGGCCGGCTCATCAACACCCATCCCGCGCTGCTGCCGTCGTTCCCCGGCGCGCACGGGGTGCGTGACGCGCTCGCCTACGGCGTCAAGGTCACCGGCTGCACCGTGCACCTGGTCGACGCGGGCGTCGACACCGGCCCGATCCTCGCGCAGGAGACGGTCGCGGTGGTGCCCGGCGACGACGAGGACACGCTGCAGGAGCGCATCAAGGTTGTCGAGCGACGGTTACTGGCGGAGGTCATCGCCGCCGTCGCGACGCGAGGCATTGTCTCCGACGGACGAAAGGCAGAAATACCAGTGAGCGAGCACGCCGGTGAGTGAACGTAAGGCGATCCAGAGGGCGCTGGTGAGCGTCTACGACAAGTCCGGGCTCATCGAGCTCGCCACCGGGCTGCACGCGGCCGGTGTGGAGCTGGTGTCGACCGGGTCGACCGCGGGCAAGATCGCCGAGGCCGGGATTCCGGTCACCAAGGTCGAGGATCTGACCGGATTCCCGGAGACCCTCGACGGCCGGGTCAAGACGCTGCATCCCCGTGTGCACGCGGGCATCCTGGCCGACACCCGTCGCGCCGAGCATGTCGATCAGCTCGTCGAACTCGGTGTCGAGGCGTTCCAGCTGGTGGTGGTGAACCTGTACCCGTTCACCCAGACCGTGGCCAGTGGCGCGAGCGTCGACGAGTGTGTCGAGCAGATCGATATCGGTGGGCCGTCGATGGTGCGCGCCGCGGCGAAGAACCACCCCTCGGTGGGTGTGGTCGTCGACGTGACCGACTACGACGACGTGCTCGCCGCGGTGAAGTCCGGCGGGTTCACCCTCGCCGAGCGGACCGCCCTGGCCGCCAAGGCCTTCCAGCACACCGCGAGCTACGACGTGGCCGTCGCGAGCTGGATGGGCTCGGTCGCCGTGCCAGCCGTCGCCGAGGAGACCGAGCAGTTCCCCGGCTGGGTCGCCGGTTCGTGGGAGCGCGCCGCGGTGCTGCGCTACGGCGAGAACCCGCACCAGGCTGCCGCGCTGTACACCAGCAACGACGGCACGGTCGGGATCGCGCAGGCCGAGCAGCTGCACGGCAAGGAGATGTCGTACAACAACTACACCGACGGTGACGCCGCGTGGCGCGCCGCGTTCGACTTCGACGAGCCCGCGGTCGCGGTGATCAAGCACGCCAACCCGTGTGGCATCGCCGTCGCGGCCGATATCGCCGAGGCGCATCGCAAGGCACACGCCACCGACCCGGTCAGTGCCTACGGTGGTGTGATCGCGGCCAACCGTGAGGTGAGCGTCGAGATGGCCGAGCAGGTCGCCGAGATCTTCACCGAGGTGATCATCGCTCCCGGGTACGCGCCCGGTGCCGTGGAAGTGTTGCAGCGCAAGAAGAATGTGCGCGTGCTGGTGGCCGAAGCACCGCAGCGCAAGGGCGTTGAGCTGCGTCCGATCAGCGGCGGTGCGCTGCTGCAGGACCGCGATGTCCTCGACGCCGCGGGCGACGATCCGGTGAACTGGACCCTCGCGGCGGGCGATCCGGCCGACGTCACCACCCTCGCCGACCTCGAATTCGCTTGGCGCGCATGCCGTTCGGTGAAGTCGAACGCGATCCTGCTCGCCGAGGACGGCGCCGCGGTCGGCGTCGGCATGGGCCAGGTCAACCGCGTTGACTCCTGCAAGCTCGCCGTCGAGCGCGCGGGTGAGCGTGCGAAAGGCTCTGTCGCCGCCTCCGACGCCTTCTTCCCGTTCTCGGACGGCCCGGAGATCTTGGTGGCCGCGGGCGTGCGCGCGATCGTGCAGCCGGGCGGTTCGATCCGCGACAAGGACACCATCGAACTCTGCAAGCAAGCGGGCGTCACCCTGTACCTGACAGGTGCCCGCCACTTCGCTCACTGAGCCGAAACCCGAACGGGTGCTGCGCCGAATCCTCGGTGCGGCACCCGTTTTCGGTTATCCGGCGTCGAGTACCTCGCGGGTACCCAGCGGGGAGCTCAAGGGAATTTCCAAGGTGCCGAAGACGGCGTTCATGGTGCACATCTTGTTCACGCTGTCCGCGCGGGTTCCGGAGCGCAGGGCGACGGAGACCGCCTCGGCGGTTTCGGTGACGGTGGCATCCACGGCGTAGCACTCGGGATTGCCGGTCTGGAAGTTGACGCTGATCTTGTTCTCGCTCAGCCGATTCCACGACGTGAAAGGGATCGGGTTCGGGTTGACGAGGGTGGGATCGGCGATGAAGGGCTGGCCGATACCGGGTTTCGGGTCCTCGGGACGGCTGTTGTCTTTCGACGTAACTTGTTGGGGCGCAGGATCATCCGAGGATCCGCAGGCGGTGAGGGGTGCGATCAGCACGGCCACGGCCGCCGCGGCGGCGGTGTAGCGCGACATCGTTCTCATGGCATCAACCCTAGACCGCACGGCCCCACCGTGAACTTTCCGCGAACCCTGCGCATAACCCCTCCATTTCCCCGCCACGGGGACTAGATTCGGCTGCGATGCGGCTCTGCGGCAATCGGCCGGCATCTTCTGTTGGGCGGAAGCAATTGGCGATCTTCGAAAGGAACAACGTGGCCGACACGCTGCGCGTAGGCGAAGAACTGGGGCTGGGTCAGTCCCTGACCGGCGGTGCGTACACCCTGGCTCTGCAGCCGGATGGCAACCTGGTGCTGAGTGAGCCCGACGGCACCGTCGTCTGGGCCGCCATGACACACGGGCAGGACGCGCAGCGCGCGGCCCTGCAGCACGACGGCGATTTCGTCGTCTACAGCGGTGGCGGGGCGCGCATCTGGGCGACCGACACCAGTGGCCGCAACGTCGAGAAGCTGGTCGTGCAGCCCGACCGCAACGTCGTGCTCTACGGCACCGACGGCTCGGTCGCGTGGGCCACCGCCACCAACACCGACAACCCGCTGCCTGCTCCCGAGCCGGTCGCCGCCGCCCCGATCGCCGAAGAGGTCGCGCCGCCGCCTGCCGCGCAGACCTACACGGTCGAGTCGGGCGACACCCTGTGGGCCATCTCGGAGCGCTTCTACGGTGACGGCAACCGCTACACCGAGATCGCCGCGGCCTCCGGTATCGACAACCCGGATCTCATCAACGCCGGTCAGGTACTGACCATCCCGTAGAACGCGGACGAAAGTGGCCCCGAGGCAACAGCTTCGGGGCCATTCTCGCGTTCACGGGGCTACTTGGTGGTGGTGAACGGCAGCAGCGCCATCTCGCGCGCGTTCTTCACCGCGACGGCGACCTGACGCTGCTGCTGCGGGGTCAGGCCGGTGACGCGGCGGCTGCGGATCTTGCCGCGATCGGAGATGAAGGTGCGCAGCAGATTGACGTCTTTGTAGTCGACGTACTCGATGCCCGCGGTGATCAGCGGATTCTTCTTCGGCTTACGGCCCTGGTCGGCACGTGCCTTCTTGGACGGTGCTCGCTTCACTGCCATGGGATATTCCTTCTCACGAATCAGTTTGGGGAGTCTCTACCAGCTCGATTTGTGGACCCCGGGCAGCTCGCCCCGGTGGGCCATCTCGCGCACACGAACACGGGAGAGGCCGAACTTGCGGAGATAGCCGCGTGGGCGGCCGTCAGCAGCGTCCCGATTGCGCAATCGTACCGGACTGGCATTGCGCGGCTGGTTGCGCAGTTCGGCCTGTGCGGCGGAGCGCTCGGTCTCGCCGGTGCTCGGCTTGCGGATGATCTCCTTGAGCTCGGCACGCCGGGCCGCGAACCGTTCGACGATCTCGCGGCGCTGCTCGTTGCGGGCGATCTTGGATTTCTTCGCCATCAGCGCTCCTCGCGGAAGTCGACGTGGCGGCGCACGACGGGGTCGTATTTGCGCAGGATCAGCCGGTCGGGGTCGTTGCGGCGGTTCTTGCGGGTGACGTAGGTGAAGCCGGTGTCGGCGGTGGACTTCAGCTTGACGATCGGCCGGATATCGGTCGATTTCGAGGCCATGTTCAGCTCCTAGATCTTGTCCCCGCGAGCGCGGATGCGGGCCACCACAGCCTCGATCCCGTCGCGGTCGATGGTCTTGATGCCCTTGGTGGAGACCGTCAGCGTGATGCGGCGGCCCTCGCTGGGCAGGTAGTAGGTCTTGTGCTGGATGTTGGGGTTCCAGCGTCGGTTGGTGCGCCGGTGCGAATGCGAGACGGCTTTTCCGAAGCCGGGCTTGCGACCGGTGACCTGGCAGTGGGCCGACATGCGACCTCCTTCCATGGTTATGACAACCATTTTCGACAACGATTATTCCGCACTGTACAGTCGCGCTGAAGCAAATGAAAATCATTGTCGAAAGGGGTATCGGGTGCTTGACCAGTCAGACCGGAGAACGCCCGTGGTGCTGCTGGCCGGCTTCTCGGGACCCGCCATGGGCGGCGTCGAACACATCGCGGAGACGTTGAGCGCGGACGCGGGCACCGTGGTGCTGCATCACGACCTCGCCGAACTACGTGAAGGCGTGGTGCGCCGCACGGTGCGTACCGCGGGCAAGGTGAGCACTACCGTGCTCGAGCTCGCGCACGGCTGTGTGTCGTGCACGCTGCGCGCCGACCTGCTGCCGATGCTGTGCACGCTCGCCACCCGGGCACATATCGACCGGATCGTGCTCGCGCTGGATCCCGGCATCGAGGCCGAGGCGCTGTGCCACGCGATCGAGAATGTCATGGTGACCGGGGTCGCCGATCGCGTCGATGGGCCCGCGGGGCGTTCCGTGCGGATCGAGGCCGTGCTGACCTGCCTCGACGGGCAGCAGTGGCTGGCCGACGCCACCGGCGACGAAGTGCTGGCCGATCGGGGACTGGCCTCGGCCGACGACGAGCGCACGGTCGCGCAGGTGGCGGTCGGTCAGGTCGACTTCGCCGACGCGCTGGTCGTCCTCGCCGCTGGGGCCGACGCGCTCGATCGCGAACGCCTCGGTGCGGTCCTGGACCGGCTGGCACCCGCGGCACCGATCGCCTGGCTCGACGAATTGGGGGGCTTCGACGCGATCGAGGTCGGCGCCTTGCTGACTCGGGTGCCCGCCGATTCGCGCCGGGGCCGGATCTTCGGCGCGCACGCGCCATTGCTGCGCGGGCAGCCGCCGCTGAGCACCGACTGCGGTGTCTCGATCGTCGAATTCGCCGCGCGCAGGCCGTTTCATCCCCAGCGGTTGCACGAGGCGCTCGATGTCCTGCTCGACGGCGTGGTCACCGCCCGCGGCCGGATCTGGCTGGCGACCCAGCCCGATCACGTGGTGTGGCTCGAGTCGGCGGGCGGCGGGCTGCGCGTCGGTGGGGCAGGGCGCTGGTTGGACGCGATGAGCGCGCAGGAGCAGGCCGCCGTCGATCCCGATCGGCGGGTGATGGCCGCGCTGGGCTGGGACGAGCGGTTCGGCGATCGCGAGGTGTCGCTGGTGATCCTGGCCCACGACGCGGACCCCGCCGAGATCCGTCACGCCCTGCACTGGGCGCTGGTCGAGGACGACGAACTGCTGCTAGTCGAGCGGGCACCGGAACGAGTCGCGTTGTGGGAGGACCCCTTCGGCGACTGGCACGAAGATCCCTGCGCCGATCCCACCGAGGCAACGGCCTCGGCGAGCGAGCGCACCAATCCGAGAGGAGAAACAGCATGAAAGCGGGCATCCATCCCGACTACCACCCCGTCGTGTTCGAGGACGCGAGCACCGGGAAACAGTTCCTGACCAGGTCGACCGCGAACAGCGACCGCACGATCGAATGGGCCGACGGGAATACCTACCCGCTCATGGTGGTCGACGTGACCTCCGATTCGCACCCGTTCTGGACGGGCACCGCCCGCAACCTCGACACCCAGGGCCGGGTCGAGAAGTTCGAGCGCAAGTACGGAAAGCGCTCGCGCGCGGGCAAGGAGGGCTGAATCATGGCGGTTCCCAAGCGCAGAATGTCGCGCTCCAACACCCGAAGCAGGCGCGCGCAGTGGAAAGCGGAAGTGCCACAGCTGGTCCCGGTGACGGTGGCAGGCGTCGAGTACCGGGTGCCACGCCGAATCATCAACGCCGTACGCAAGGGCATGATCGACCCGGCCCGGCTCTGACACGACAATGGCCTGCCAGGAGTGCCTGGCAGGCCATTGCTATCTGAGAAAGATTCAGCCTTCGCGCTCGGCCAGTGCGACCAAGGCCGCGGCGAGCTGGAAGAACTTGTTGTTGCCCAGGTCGGCGATGGTCTTGATCTTCAGCGCCTCGAGCAGCTGCTTGTCGTGCGCCTCGGTGAGACCGGCGAGCGCCGACGGGGGAGCGGCGAGAATTTCCGCGAGCGTCTTGTTCTCGAATTCCTTGTCGAGGACTTTGTCGAGCACCACGTTTACGGCCATGCGAACTCCTTCGAACGAACCTTGGATGTGCTGGGCGAGACGAATGCGCCCCGCAGCGACCATAACTCGGTTAGCGCACAGTGTGGTGGGCTTCCACGGCGTCGGCGGTTCGTTCTGCGCGGCCATATGTCCAGGGGCCTTACTTCGACACTGTCATGCCTGTTCAGGGCTTTGGGGGAGGGTGTGGGGCAACCGCCCCGTTAACGGTGTGATGCGTGCCACTTGGTGCGGACGCATCGAAGGGCTTGCGGAGTGTTTGCTGGTGGTCGAATTACCAACTATTGGTTTGTTTTTCGCCACAAGAAAATTCCCCGGCCACTGATGCGGACTCCCTCACAGGTATGTACTCTCGTGCGGGAGGGCGGGTTCCCCGAGTTAGGGGAACCCGCTCATCGCCACTTCAGGGGCGGTTTTCGCGGTAGTTCGCCGCAGGTCTCGAGAGCTCCGATCAGCGGGGCGGAAGACCGGAAAGATTCCGACAAACCGGACGTTAGCTGGTTGCCTTCAGCGGGCCGGAACGGGCTGACGCACCGGGGCCGCGACGTCTCGCCGATCCGGCGCCACCAGCACCGCGGTGATCGGCACCGTCAGACCGAGCGCACCGATCACGAACATCGGGAACACCAGATCGAACAGCGGCAGCCCGGACGGTGACCGGATACCCGGATCGATCGAGAACTTCAGCGCGGCGACGGCCGTGTAGTACACCGCGGCGACGCCGAGCGCGAACAGCACCGACACCAGCACCCGCACCGGCACCCGCCGGACCACCTGCGATACCCACAGGGTCGCGGTGCACAGCGCCATCGACACCAGCACCGACACCCCGATAAGGCTGAGCGACTCGTCGACGGTGCCCTGCACGGCGAGCGCGTCCAGGGTCAGATAGGTCGACAGCCCGACGCTCAGACCCATCGTCAGCCCGCCGATGATCAGCCGCGGCACGTGCGTGGTCCGGCCACTGATCAGCAATCCGGCCAGGACGCCGACCACCGCGATGGCCAGTGCCGCCGCACCGAGCGCGACGTTGTACCGCATGACGCTGTCGTTCACCCGCATCGCGAGCAGCGCGACCGAATTCGCCAGCCATAGCCCGACACCGCCGAGCGAGACCGCGGCCATCGTCAGCCAGATCAGCCGGAACCGGATCGAGTACTTCGCGTGCCGGACGCAGGCGAACGCCACCAGCGCCCCGAGCGCCGACAGATCCAACGCGAGCCATGCGATACCGGTGCCGTGCGCGAACGTTTCGGCACCGGTCGCGGCGAGCACGTCAAGCACGCCTGCCCGCTCCTTCGAACTGCTGCGGCTCGAGCTGGGCGATGGCGTATTCGGTCACCGCCGCCAGTGCCTGACGGACCTCGACGGCGTTGCGCGCGTCGATGTCGACGATCGGGATTCCCTCGCGCACCGAGAGTGCCTCGCGCAGTTCGGCGATGGGGAAGCGGGGAGCGTTGGGGAAGCGGTTCACCGCGATCAGGAACGGCAGCCCGCGCGCCTCGAAGAAGTCGACGGCGGCGAAACTGTCTTCCAGCCTGCGGGTATCGATCAGCACCACCGCGCCGATGGCGCCGCGGATCAGGTCGTCCCACATGAACCAGAAACGCTTCTGGCCCGGGGTACCGAACAGGTAGAGCACCAGGTTGCCGGGCAGCACGATGCGCCCGAAGTCCATGGCTACGGTGGTGGTTTCCTTTTCCGGCGTTTCGGCGAGGTCGTCGATGCCGTCGGAGAAATGGGTCACCATCGCCTCGGTGCGCAGCGGCACGATCTCCGACACCGCACCGACGAAAGTCGTTTTACCGGCACCGAATCCGCCGGCTACGACGATCTTGGTCGATGCGACCCGTTGTTCCTGGGCCGGCGGGCGCATGCCATCAGAGGCCACGGAGTCCACGCAAAGTCCTCTCCATCAGTGATCGGCGTTCGTCGTAGCTCGCCTGCTCGGTCAGCGTCGAATGCACTCGAAGAATCCCGCCCACTACGAGATCGCCGATCATCACCCGGACCATACCCAGTGGGCGACCAAGGTATGCGGCAATCTCGACGACAGAAAGCCGATGTGTGGCAAGACGCACGATTTCGATCCGCAAATCGCCTGCGGACCAGTCGTTGTGCGCTGTATAAGATACCGTTTCGACTACCGCCTCCAAGGGCAGGGCGATCGCGGGCTCGGTGCGGCCGGAGGTCAGGGCATAGGGCCTGACTCGCGTAGTCGGCCGGTTATCGGATCCGTAAGGGCTCGACATCTCACCTCAGCCGGCGGAGCGGGCGGTGGCGGTGACCGCCGAGCCCACCCGGTCGACGAGCAACGCCATCTCGTAGCCGATGCGGCCGATGTCGTGGCTCTTGTTGGCCAGAACCGCCAGGTGCGAACCGTTTCCGACGCTCATCACCAGCAGATAGCCCCGCTGCATCTCCACGATCGACTGCATCACCTTGCCGCCGTCGAACAGGTGCGCCGCACCCATCGACAGGCTGGCCAGACCGGCGGTGACCGCGGCCAATTGCTCGGCGCGGTCCGACGGTAGATGGGGACTGGTC
Source organism: Nocardia sp. NPDC058519 (assembly GCF_042719755.1). Taxonomy (NCBI): domain Bacteria; kingdom Bacillati; phylum Actinomycetota; class Actinomycetes; order Mycobacteriales; family Nocardiaceae; genus Nocardia; species Nocardia sp. NPDC058519. The sequence continues at coordinate 302,822 of NZ_JBHXNK010000003.1, forward strand.
GCCTGGAGCAGTCCGTCGGCCGAGACGAGCACCGCGTGCGAAACGCCGGGTACGTCACGGGTGAAGCGGGCGACCAACCAGTTCAGATTCTCGTCTGTGGGGTGCGCGTTGCTCATTCGAGGCCTCCGTCGTTGTACTGGATCTCGGCACGGCCGCTGCGGACGCCGCTGAGATGTCGGGTCAGGTTGTTGCGGATCTCCTCGGGGTCGCGAGCGCCCTCTTCCTCCGCGGGGGTGAGCCCACCGGGGACGAGCTGAGCGCCCGGCTTGCGAATCGGCAGCCCGCCGCTCGTTCGCGAGGACGTGGGTGGGTGGTCCGCCTCGGCGGCGGCCGACCAGCCCGCGTCGCCCGGGGCGCTCCACGACGCGCCGTTGCCGCTACCGGATTCGGCAGGGGCGGAGGCGGGTTCGACGAGCCACTCCGAGACCATCCGCTGGTAGATCGGGGTCGGTGCCGGGCCGGAGACCGGCTGCAAGCGGGTGCTCGTCGTCGGCATCGGGTCGGCGTCGATGGGCCGCGGCGCCGGCTCGGGCTCCGATGGTGCGGAGGGAGCGGCGAGCTCGGCCAGCGCGCTCGCGGGGATGCGCTGTGGCAGGCCGAAGGGTGAGTCGGGGGCGGGCGCCGGCGGATCGGCGGCCATCGGGAGATCGTCGGTGTCGTGGTCGTGCTCGGCCCACATGCCCGCCGGTGTCTCGTCGTCGGGTTCGACGGCGACCGGTTCCGGTGGGGGCGGCGGTACCGCAGCCGGAACACGTTGGGGGAGGCCGACATCGGTGAGCGAGTTGGTCGGGTTCGCGCCGTTGGCCGGGACGGGCGGGATCGGGCCCGTCGACGCGAAGATCGCGGGCACCGGTAGCGGTGAAGCCGGGAGGCCGAGATCGGTGACGGCGTCCAGCGAAACCAGGGGCCGCGGTCCGGTCGGCATGATCGGATTCGGGCCGGTGATGTCGGCCGGAGTCAGCGCGTACGGGCCGATACCGGCGGGCACCAGCGGATTCGGGCCGGTGGACGGGCCGGAGGGCACGGGCGGCGACGGTGCGACGAGCGCGCTGGGCAGATGCACGCTGGCGGTGATGCCGGGCTGCGGCGCCGCACCGTTGGTACGGCGCAGGCTGACGGTGATGGTGTGCCGCTTGGCGAGCCTGCCGACCACGAAAAGACCCATGCGGCGGGCGGTTTCGATGGTGACCTCACCACCGGAGGCGAGCCGGTCGTTGGTCGTGCGCAGATCGTCGGCCGACATGCCGAGGCCGCGGTCGGTGATCTCGATCAGATAGCCGCTGTCGACCGCCCGGCCGACGATGACCGCCACCGACGTGCTCGGCGGGGAGTAGCGCAGCGCGTTGTCGATGAGCTCGGCGAGCAGGTGCTCGATATCGACCGCGGACTCACCGGCGACGACACCGTCGGGCACATTGCCGATCTCGACCCGCTGGTAGTCCTCCACCTGCGAGACCGCGCTCCACAGCATGTCCGACAGCGGCACCGGCGGCAGATGACCGCGGCGCAGCACGGTTCCTGCCAGCACGAGCAGGTTGTCGCCGTTGCGGCGCATGCGGGTGGCGAGGTGGTCGAGGCGGAACAGGGTCTGCAGGCGCGAGGGGTTGTCCTCGTCGTGCTCGAGTTCCTCGATGAGCGTGAGCTGCTGCTCCACCAGCGACTGGCTGCGCCGCGACAGCGTCTCGAACATGTTGCCGATCTGCAGGCGCAGACGCGCTTGGTCGGCGGCCAGATTCAGCGCCTGCTCGTGGATCTCGTCGACGGCACGGGCGAGCTGGCCGATCTCGTCGGTCGAATGCACGCCGACCGGCGCGATCTCGGGGGTCGCGCCGCCGCTGCGCACGACCGCGAGCTCGTCGGGCAGCTTCACGTGCGCGACCTCGAGCGCGTCGCGGCGCAGCCTGCGCACCGGCACCACCAGGGTGCGGGCCACGGCCAGCGCGAGCGCGAGGCCCGCCAGCAGCATGCCGAGCACCAGGGTGGTTTCGCGCAGGGCACCGGTCTGGGCGGTCGCGGTATTGCTGTCGAGAGTGTTGTCGATGTTGTCGAGCAGCGCGGAGATGGTGGAGGCGTAGGTGTCGGCGCTGACCTGCAGCGTGTTGAGCACCGCCGCGTTGGTGGCCGGATCGCCGTTGTTCTGGCTGAACACACTGATCCGGGTCTGCACCGCGTCGAGCAGCGCCGCCTGGCTGCCCGCGTGCTCGGGCAGGATCATCCCGTAGGTCTTGATCATGTTCGCTTCGGAGCCGAGCTCGACGAGCATCCTCGACCGCGCGCTCTGGCTGCGACCCGACTCGGGCGAGACGACCAGCGTGCGTTCGCGGGTGAGCACCCGGCGGGCCTGGTGCAGGGCGGTCAGCTGGAGGAAGTAGCGCTGCACGACGAAGTCCTCGACCTGGGGGGTCTTCGACAGCGCGTTGCCGATCCGCTCGCCGATCTCGTCGGTCTGCTCGCCGACCATCGCGGGGGAGCCGCCGCGCACGGTGTTGCGCAGGGTGGCGCCGGTGGTGGTGGCCGCGGTGAGCTCACTGGCGACGGCAGGGTCGATGCGGGCCGTGCGCAGCGCGCTCTGCACCTCGGCGAGCGCCTGGTCGTAGGTGGTGAGCGCGGCGTCGGTCTGCGGGTCGGCGATCGCACCCCAGTTGGCGGTCGCCGCGACGGCGAGTTGTTCGGTCGCGGTGGCGAATTTGACGACGGGACGGATGACGGTGGCCTGTTCGGTGGCCGCGCCGAGTTGCGTCATCGTCTGTAGTTCGTTGTTGATCCGGAGCACGGCGAAGGTGGTCGCGAGCATCACCGGCAGCACCAGCACCACACCGACCTTGCGCGTTACCGACCAGTTCGACAGGCTGAATTGCCAGGAGCGCGATGCAGGTTCCATCCGCGTGCGTTGCCTCTGCTTCCACGTGTGACCCCGGCCCGCGCGGGGAGGTCGCGGAGCGATGCGAGCGCAGAACCAACTGGAGGTCTTCTTTTACCGCAGGAAAGATACCGTGCCGAGTGGGCATCGGCAATCCGGGCCACGCGGTCTGTAATTCGCCGAATATGCGCTGACACAACGACGATTCGTTCGGGTTTGTCAAGACCTACAACGCACGTCGCCGCGAACACGACGTTCGGCGCGCCGAGCCCTCTCAGTACGTTCTCAGTCGGTCACGGCAAACTACAGCACATGCGCATTCTGGTAGTCGACGACGATCGCGCGGTGCGGGAATCACTGCGCCGGTCACTGAGCTTCAACGGCTACACCGTCGACCTGGCTGTCGACGGTCTCGACGCACTGGAAAAAGTGACCGCAGCCAGGCCCGATGCCCTTGTCCTCGATGTCATGATGCCGCGCCTCGACGGCCTTGAAGTGTGCCGAAGGCTGCGCAGTACGGGCGACGATCTGCCGATTCTCGTTTTGACCGCGCGCGATTCGGTGTCCGAACGCGTGGCCGGGCTCGACGCGGGTGCCGACGATTATTTGCCGAAACCTTTCGCGTTGGAGGAATTGCTGGCGCGTTTACGCGCGTTGCTGCGTCGCCGAACGCCCGATCCCGGTGAAGCGTCGGAGGCGATGGTGTTCGCTGACTTGTCGCTGGATCCGGTCACGCGCGAGGTTTCGCGCGGCGAACGCGCGATCAGTCTCACGCGAACCGAGTTCTCGTTGCTCGAGATGTTGATGGCAAATCCGCGCCGCGTGCTCACCCGCGGCCGAATCCTCGAAGAGGTCTGGGGCTACGACTTTCCGACCTCCGGCAACGCGCTGGAGGTCTATATCGGCTATTTGCGCCGCAAGACCGAGGCCGATGGCGAGGAGCGACTGATCCACACCGTGCGTGGCGTCGGCTACGTGCTGCGCGAGACCCCTCCGTAGGCGGGCGGCATGGCACACAAGGAACCCGCGGTCGCCGTTCTCGGCAGGCCCGTCGACGCGAGCGAGATGCGTCCGCCGACCCCGCTGACCCGCTCGGTCTCGCTGCGCTGGCGGGTGACACTGCTGGCGGCGTCGGTGGTGCTGATCGCGGTCGCGGTGACCTCGATCGCCGCCTACGCGATGGTGGCGCGCGCCCTGTACGCCGATGTCGACGCCCAGCTGGAAGCCCGCGCGGCGACGATGATCAACAACAATTTCGAGACCGCCGGTTTCCAGTCGATCGTGCTGGCCGGGTTGTTCTCCAACGATGTCGGTGTCGCCCTGATCTACGCCGGTCACAAGCCGTATATGCCGCCCCAGCAGACGATTCCGCCGGTCGGTGCCCAGGAACTCGCGGTGGCCGACGGCAAGATCAACTCGTCGCTGCGCACGGTCGGTGACCAGCGGGTACTCGCCGCGCGCACCAACAGCGGCGCCACGCTGATCATCTCGCAGAAGCTCTACCGCACCCGTGAGGTGCTCGATCAGCTCGCGTGGCTGCTGTTCGTGGTCGGCGCGTGTGGTGTGGTGCTGGCCGCCGCGGCCGGAACCGCGGTGGGCCGCACCGGCCTGCGCCCGATCGCCCGGCTCACCGCCGCGACCGAGCGCGTCGCCCGCACCGACGACCTGACGCCGATCCCGGTGACCGGCGACGACGAATTGGCCAGGCTCACCGAGAGTTTCAACACCATGCTGCGGGCACTGACCGAATCACGCGACCGCCAGCGCAGGCTCGTCGCCGACGCGGGCCACGAGCTGCGGACCCCGCTCACCTCGCTGCGCACCAATATGGAGCTGCTCATCGCCTCTGGCAGACCGGGCGCGCCCCGGCTACCGGACGAGGACATGGCCGAATTGCGCGCCGATGTGGTCGCCCAGATCGGCGAGCTGTCGACCCTGGTCGGCGACCTGGTGGATCTGGCCCGTGAGGACGCCCCCGAAACCGTCTACGAGCGGGTGGATCTCGGCGAGGTGGCCGAGCGTGCGCTCGAGCGTGCCAGGCGCAGGCGAGTGGGGATCACCTTTGTGGCCGATCTGCGGCCGTGGTTTGTCTACGGGCACGAGGCGGGCCTGGAACGGGCCGTCCTCAACGTCCTCGACAACGCGGCCAAGTGGAGTCCGCCCGACGCGGTCGTGCGGATCACCATGCGCCCGGCCGGTCCGGGACTGCTCGAACTGGCCGTCGGCGACGCGGGCCCCGGTATCCCCACCGGCGAACGCGAACTTGTCTTCGAACGCTTCTACCGCACGACCGCCTCGCGGTCGATGCCCGGTTCCGGGCTCGGGCTTGCCATCGTCAAGCAGGTGGTGACCAAACACGGCGGCACCATCGCGGTGGACACCTCCGATCGGGGCGGCGCGCTGGTGCGCATCGTGTTGCCGGGGGAGGCGCCGACCGTTCTCGACGAGTCAGCGGCCGAGTGACCGCCGGAGTCTCGGCGAACTGATAGTCCGATCTCAGGCGCCTCTCAGTAGCCGTCAGGAAGCTGGTCTGCAAGCGTGAGGAGACAGACACCATGACCGACGATCCCCAGCAGCACCCTGCTGACCGGCCGGCCGAGTCCGGCGGGCAACCGGAGTGGCCTACAGATTCAGGCGGGCAACCGGAGTGGCCTACCGAGACCGGGATGGCGCCGGTGCCCGGTGTGCCTGTGTCGGGCTCTTCGCAGGGGCCGGCGGCTGGGTACGGCGGTCAGCCTCCGTTCGGTGGGCACCACGGCGACCAGGCTCCCTTCGGTGGTTCTGGGCCTTTCGGGGGCCCGACGTCGTTCGGTGGTCAGCATCCGCAGGGCGGTCAGGTGCACGGGGTCGCGCCGCAGGCCTTCGGTCCGGCGCCGGCGCCGCAGCGAAAGCCGCTGCGGCTCGGCCTGATCGCAGGTGCGGCGGCATTGGCACTGGTCAGCGGTGGTGTCGGTGGCGTTGTCGGAGTACTCGCCACCGACTCGGATTCCGGGCCGGTGACCAACGCGCTCGAGGCTCCCAAGCCCGCGGTGAACAATGTCGCCAACGCGCCCGCCGGGTCTACTCAGGCGGTGGCGCAGCGGGTGTTGCCCAGTGTCGTGATGATCAAGGTCGCCGGTAGCCGGGCTTCCGGTGAGGGCTCCGGGGTGGTGCTGTCCACCGACGGGCTGATCCTCACCAACAATCACGTCGCCGCCGGCGCGGGTGCCTCGGCGAAGATGGAAGTGGTGTTCAGCGACGGCAGCACCGCGCCCGCCACGATGATCGGCGCGGATCCGGTCTCCGACCTGGCCGTCATCAAGGTCAGCGGCAAGACCGGGCTCACGCCGATCGAGCTCGGCACCTCCGACGGGCTGGCGGTGGGCCAGCCGGTGATCGCGATCGGTTCGCCGCTGGGCCTGGCAGGGACGGTCACCACCGGCATCGTCTCCGCCCTCAATCGCCCGGTCTCGACCAGCGGTGAGGGAACGCCGAGCCAGGTGAACCCGGTGATCGACGCGATCCAGACCGACGCGGCGATCAACCCGGGCAACTCCGGCGGCGCACTGGTCGACGCGCAGGGCAAGCTGATCGGCATCAACACCGCCATCGCCAGCCTCGGCGGCGAGGCGGCGGGCGGCACCCAGAGCGGTTCGATCGGCCTCGGCTTCGCGATCCCGGTGGATCAGGCGCGCCGGGTCGCCGACCAGCTGATCAAGACCGGCCAGGCCACCTACGCCCAGATCGGCATCAAACTGCGCCCGCAGGACACCGCCGCGCGCGTACTCGAGGCCACCCCCGACGGCCCTGCCGCCAAGGCGGGCATCCCCGCGGGCGCCGTCATCACCCGCCTCGACGACCGTCCCATCGACTCGGGCGACGCGCTGATCGCCGCCGTCCGCTCACACCAGCCAGGAGACAAGGTGAAGGTGACTTACACCGACGAACAGGGCGGCAATTCCAAGACCGTCGAGGTCACGCTCACCGCGGCGGCGGCGGAAGGCGGCCGATGATGCGTTCGAACGCAAACCTGTCGTGCGTAGGCGCTACGGTGATGACCATGGACATCGATGCTCCCGTGGCAGGGCGCGCACTGGTTGTTGTCGTCGACGATCGGACGGCTCATGGCGGCGTGGATTCTTTCGGCCCGCTCGTCACCGAACTGCTCAACGAGGCCGGGTTCCTCGTCGACGCCTCGGTGACGGTGCAGGCCGAGGAGGTCGAGATCCGCAACGCTCTCAACACCGCGGTGATCGGCGGTGTCGACCTGGTGATCTCGGTCGGCGGCACCGGCATGTCGCCGCGCGATATCACCCCCGAGGCCACCACCCAGGTGCTCGACCGTGAACTGCCCGGCATCACCGAGGCGCTGCGCGCGTCGGGCCGGGTTGCGGGCTCGCTCGACGCCGGTCTGTCGCGCGGCGTGGCAGGCATCTCCGGCAGCACCCTGGTGGTGAACCTGCCGGGTACCCGCGCGTCGATCCGCGACGGCATGGCCACCCTCGGCCCGCTGGCCAGCAAGGTGATCGGCGAACTGTCCGGTCTGGACGAATGACATCTGATCCCCACGATGCGGTTCCCGGCCCCGATGATCAGGGCCGGGAACCTACGTCGGCGGACGAGCTCCGGCGCAAGGCGGCCGAGGCTGCGCGGCTGGCGAGGATCTTCGGCGATGTGCTGCCGGAGACCACCGGTGACGAGCGCGGCGAGGGCTCGCGCGGCTCCGGCACGGACGAATGGTTACGATCCCAGGTTCCGCCGCACCACGGGTGATCGCCCCGTTATCTACGTAGCCGCTACGTAATAGGCGACCTTCGAAAAGCAGTTTTCAGCGCGAACGCGAACTGCGGACAAATACTCGAGACCACGCGAAAGCGTGGTCTTCTGTCGTTCGGTGACCCAGATCGTTACCTGTTGTCCGATTCTGTCAAGACCTCGTGACAGGTGCCTTCGCGACTGCATCAATGCACGTCAAGGCATGTGGCGATGTACGAATGTGTGCCGTGCTTCACAGTGAAATTTACGAACTCTTTCGTTGCCGTATCCCCGGAACGGCGTTTAATGTTCGCCATTGAGCCACCAACTATCGGTCCCCGCAGTACTCCCACTTCTGTGCGTTGAACCACCCGGTGGAGCCCTGGCTCGGGTTCACCACACCGGCCCCGGCCGTATCGCCAAAATAACAGTTGGTTACGTAACGGCAACAAAGGGGCGACACACTGATCTGGGCCCTGTGAGGTCCATTTGTCCGGCTTCGAAAGTCGAGGTCGGCTGTTAGACACCTGATGAGGGGAAGTATGAGCGAGAACCGCACCACCGGTGTGCGCCGTGGCGTCCGTGCCGCGGGCGTCGGCGCTGCCGCGGCCGCCGTGGCCTTGGGCCTGCTGTCGACCGGTGCCGCCAACGCCGATACCTTCGTGCCGTTGCCGGACGGTCAGAAGGTCAGTCCTGCTGGCGTGACCATCACCCGCACCCACGAGTCGGCCCTGATCTCGCCGTCGCTGGCCGCCAACGGCGCGGGTCGCGTCGTCTGGGTCTCCGGCACCGCGATCGCCGATGTCACCGAAACCCCCGAGGGCGAGGCAGGCCCGTGGAATGGCCCGACCGGCCGCCCGGGTTCCAACAACTCCTCCACCCATGGCACCTCTCAGCTGAACACCGGCTACATCGTCGGTTGCCAGGTGAGCATCGCCGACGACGCGATCGGTGCCGGTATCAAAGCCGGCGTGAACACCACCGGCGGCAGCCTCGGCGGTTCGATCGGCGTCAACCTGGGCCCCGGCGAGGTCAAGTTCGTGCAGATCAGCTCGAAGGACATCCTGAAGGCCGGTACGTACGCGATCGATTACCAGGACGCGGAAATCGAGATCCAGGGCTGCGCCGGCTACGCGCAGGCCCGGGCTTACACCGTGGTCGAGATCATCGGCGACCACTACTCGAAGACCACCCTGTACGGCATGCCGTTCAGCATCGGCTGACGTCTTTCGAATCGGTACGAATCTTCTTCTCGCTACGGCGAACTCACTCCTCGAGGGACAAATCCTATGATCAACCGTAAGTTCATGGCGAAGGTGGCGGGCGTCAGCGCTGCGGCCACCGTGGCCGTCGGCCTGTTCTCCACGGGCGCGGCCAATGCCGACACCTTCATTCCCCTGCCGGGCGGCCACATCACCAAGACGCTGTCCGACGGCACCGTGGTCGACATCGCGCTGGTCGGCGAGTCGGCCAACATCAACCCGTCGATGGGTTCCACCCCGGTCCACCGCAACGCGTGGGTCTCGGGCAGCGCCCAGGTCACCGTCTCCGACGGCGGCTCCGGCAAGATCTTCCCGGGCTACACCGTGGGTTGCCAGGTCAACATCGCCGGTGGCGGCGTGAGCGGTGACGTCGAAGGCTCGGTCTCCGGCGATACGGGCGATGTCGCGGTGGGCACCGGCGGCGAGCTCTCGCTCGGCCCCGGCCAGTCGAAGTCGTTCTACGTCCTCGACATCGAGAAGGCCGACGACTTCGGTTCGGAGTCGCACGGCAAGTCGAACAAGTTCAAGAACGGCTCGGGCTCGGTGACCTGGTCCGACGAGACCATCGGCCTGACCGGTTGCGGCGGCTACGCGCAGGCGCGTGCCTTCGTCTCCGTCGAGGTCGAGACCGACAACGTCATCTCCTGGGTGACCCTGTGGGGCGCTCCGTTCAGCCTCGGCTGATCTGTTCGCATCCCGAACTGAAACGGGCCGGTCGCTACTGCGACCGGCCCGTTTTGTCGTGCGATCCATGTTGTAGCACTGGACATTGCGAGCCCGTCTCATTATGTTGAACCCGAATCGACCGCCCCGGCAGTCGAAGTCATCTTGCGTTTTTCGTTCGCCGATCGGCTGAGATTCGCGCCGATCCGGTGACGACCAGCTTCTCGATCCACCTCCCGGCAGGGCGTATTTGTCCTGTTGCCAGCGGTGCCTGTCCCTTGTGACACACCCCAGCTGGGTCCGGGCGCAACACAGATATCGACCTCGATGGTCGAGGTCGGATTTGCGTACACCTCGAGGGGAAGAATGAGCGAGAACCGCACCAACCGAGGGCGTCGCGGCGCATGGAGCGCTGGCGCCGCAGTGGCCGTGACGATCGGCCTGTTGTCGGCCGGTGCTGCCAACGCGGACACCTTCGTACCGTTGCCGGACGGCCAGAAGCTCGGCCCCGGTGTCACTTTGAGTCGTACCGGCGAGCATGCCGTCATCTCCCCGTCGCTGTCCGCCAACGGTGCTGGTCGGGTGGTGTGGGTATCGGGCAATGCCATTGCCGATGTGCAGGTCACGCCGGAGGGCGAGGTCGGGCCGTACAACGGACCGCGGAACCGTCCCGGCTCCAACAATTCTTCGACGCATGGTGCGTCGCAGCTGAATACGGGTTATATCGTCGGATGCCAGGTGAGCATCGGTGACGAGGCGATCGCCGCTGGGTTCTCCGGTGGAGTGTCGACCCTCGGCGCGTCGGCCGGTGGTGCGATCGGTCTCCATCTCGGCCCCGGTCAGGTCTCTTTCGTGCAGATCGATGCCAAGGACATTCTGAAGCCCGGTGTCTATTCGGTGGAGTACCAGGACGCGGAGATCGAGATCCAGGGTTGCGCGGGCTACGCCCAGGCCCGGTCCTACTCGGTGGTCGAGATCATCGGTGACCACTACTCCAAGACCTCGCTCTACGGAGCGCCGTTCAGCATCGGCTGATCGCGCGGCCGAAACGAAACTCGTTCTCGTTCACACGAATTCACCCTCGAGGGGTCACTGTGATGATCAACCGTAAGAGCATGGCGCGCGTAGCCGGTTTCACGACGGCGGCGACCGTGGCATTGGGTCTGTTGTCCACGGGTGCGGCTAATGCCGATACCTTCGTTCCGCTGCCGGGCGGCCACATCACCAAGACGCTGTCCGACGGCACTGTCGTCGACATCGCGCTGGTCGGCGAGTCCGCCAATATCAATCCGTCCATGGGGTCCACGCCGGCGCATCGCAACGCGTGGGTTTCCGGCAGTGCGCAGGTGTCGGTCTCCGGCGGTGGCAGTGGCAAGATCTTCCCGGGCTACACCGTGGGTTGTCAGGTCAATATCTCCGGTGGCGATGCGCTCGGTGACTCGAGTGCGGAGAGCGATTGGGCAGGCACCGAGCAGAAGGTCGGGGTCGGCACCGGCGGCGAGCTCACCGTCGGCCCCGGTCAATCGAAGTCCTTCTACGTCCTCGATCTCGAAATGCCCGACGACTACGGCAATGAATCCCACAAGACCCGCAATGCCTTCAAGAACGGGTCGGGCTCGGTGACCTGGGCCGACGAAACCATCGGCCTGTCCGGCTGCGGCGGCTACGCCCAGGCCCGTTCCTTCGTGAGCGTCGAGGTGGAAACCGACAACGTCATGAGCTGGGTGACCCTCTGGGGCGCGCCCTTCAGCCTCGGCTGATCGAATAAGACTGCCGGACAACAAGATCGGGGCCTGCTCCGGGGAGCAGGCCCCGATCTCCGTGTCACGGGCGTGGATTCAGTGTGTCCGTTCGCCGTCGGCGTCCGGCTGCGGTTGGGACAACGAGCTGTGCTTACCGTCCGAGCGGCCGCGCTGCTCGGACAGCAGGTCGCGAATCTGAATGAGCAGTTCGTTTTCGGTGAGGCTTTCGTCGGCGTTGGAGAACCGCTTCTTCGCCCTGGTCGCGGGCACCACCAGGATGAAGTAGAGGATCGCCGCGACCAGCAGGAAGTTGATCGCCGCGGTGATGATCGGCCCGACCTCGATGAAGGTGGCCGGCTTATCCGCGACGAGCTGGAAGCCGAGCCCCATCTCGTTCGATCCGCCGAACAGCGCGAGCAACGGATTGATGATCCCCTCGCTGAACGCGGTGACGATCGCGACGAATGCCGTGCCGATGACGACGGCGACCGCCAGATCGACGACGTTGCCGCGGAGCAGAAAGTCCCTGAAACCTTTGAGCATGCCGATGCCTCCTTCGTACAGGAGCCGGCCGGGGCGCTGGGCTCCATATCGAATGTGCGAAACGGTGGTGCTTGGTTCCTGACTGATGCTAATCAGGGTTTCGGCAAATTTCTCGCGAACTTCGACGTGGGCGGGCGATGAACCCGGTCAATGAAGAACGACGGTCAGTGCTGTCCGCAGCGACGCCCCGGCGACAGCGGTGGCGTATTCGGTGTCCAGCGCGACCAGGACCACCCGTTCCGCACCGCGTCGATCGCCGGTCGCGGTGACGAGAACAACCGCGGCATCGGTGGCCAACGTGCGCGCGGGCGTGGTCGCCCCGGGAGCGCCCGCATCCTCGACACCCACGACATCGACACGATCGCCCGCCCGCAACACATCGGCCACCGCGGCATCGGCCAACCGGATCGGCACGATCCGCGCGTCGGCACTGCCCGCGGCGGCCGCGGCCAGCCGTGGGCCGACGACACGCAGATCGGTGAAGGCTTCCCCGGCGTACATGGCGCCGGTCAATGTCGCGCCGAGCAGGGGAGCGGTCTGGCCGACGGAACCTGTTGGCAGCGAACGGGATTCGTGTTGGTCGACGCGCAGGTCGTCGGCGGTGAGCAGTCGGCCCGGCGCGAGATCGCGGGCGGCGACCACCACCGCGACCCTGGCACCGCCGGGATCACCACGCACGAACAACACGACGGCGGCCACGGCCAGTGCCGCGGCGGCGATACGCCGGGCCAGGAGAGCATCGGCCCAGGCAGGACGGTTACCGAGGGCGAAACGCCAGGAACTGCCACGTCCCAGATCGGCGAGACTGCGAGTCATGGGCGAAAGCGTAGAACCGTGGCAGTGCGGAAAAGCCGTCGAAAACCCCGCCTGTGGATAACCGCGGGGCTGTGGATAACTGTCGAAAAGTCAGCTGGCGGCGGCCGGAGTGGAGCTGGTGCTCGCAGTCGACGACGAATTTCCGCTGTCGCTGGATCCGTTGCTGCTGCTGGTGCTGCCGCTCTCGGACGAGGTCTTCGCCGGTTCGCTCGCGGTGGACGCGCCACCACGGCTGTCGGTGCGGTAGAAACCGCTGCCCTTGAACACGATGCCGACCGAGTTGAACAGCTTGCGCAGCTTCCCGGCGCACTGCGGGCATTCCGTCAGCGTGTCGTCGGAGAAGGACTGAACGATGTCGAAGCGGTTGTCACACTGGGTGCACGCATACGAATAAGTTGGCACAGGATCCTCCGCAAGTCTCTCGTCGATCTAGCACTCTACCGCCGACACTGCCAACGTCGCGAATCGCCGTTTCATTCCGGCGAAACGGGGAGGTCGCGGCCCAGCCGTTCCAGCCCGCCACCCGGGGTGAGTGCCCAACCCATTCGCCGATCGTGCGGTTCCTCGGGAAGCCGGTCGACCAGTTCATTATCCCGTACCACGGCGATGAGGCGAACGTCCGCCCGTGCCGCGCCGAGCGTCCGGTCGTAATACCCGGCGCCGCGCCCGAGCCGCACCCCGCGCCGATCCACCGCGAGGGCCGGAACGAGGATCGTCGTGGCTTCGGCCACCACGGCGGGTGGCAGCGTCTCGGTGGCAGGCTCCAGCAGGCCGTAGCGGGCCTTGCGCAGCGAATCCGCGCCCTCGTACCGCGCCCAGCTCAGCGGACCCGGCTCGCCGGTCACCGGCAGCAACACGGTGGCGCCGCGTTCGCGCAGCACGTCGACCATGCGTAGATCGCCGGGTTCGCCACGGACCGGAACGTAGGCGCACACGATGTCATCGGCCCCGGCCAGGCGGGCCGCGGAGGCCGCGAGCGCGGCCGCGTCGACGGCGTGTTCAGCGGAGTCCACCTGCGCGCGAGTGGCCAGGATCTCGCCGCGCCACGCATATTTGGTGCGCTCACCGGGCATCTCCACAGCGACCACCATAGTCTGCACAGGCGCGCGGCGATCCGATGTCCTTTGCGCACGGCCGGAGCGAAGGCGGAGGTACGCATAAGCTCTTGCCGACGCCGGATCGTCGCGCGGAGGCGATCGGACGGCACTGAATGGATAGGGTATGCGCATGACAGACAAGACTTCCGGTTTCCGCACTGCGGTGGTACCCGCGGCCGGACTCGGGACGCGGTTTCTGCCTGCCACCAAGACGGTGCCCAAGGAGTTGCTGCCGGTGGTCGACACCCCCGGCATCGAGCTGGTCGCGGCCGAGGCCGCCGATTCCGGTGCCGACCGGCTGGTGATCGTCACCTCGCCCGGCAAGGACGGCGTGGTCGCCCACTTCGTCGAGGACCTCGTGCTGGAGAGCACCCTGGCCGAGCGCGGGAAGTTCGCGCTGCTGGAGAAGGTTCGCAAGGCCCCGGCGCTGCTCGATGTGACCTCGGTCGTGCAGGAGGAGCCCCTCGGCCTCGGCCACGCCGTCGCCCAGGCCGAATCCGTCCTCGACGACGACGAACTGGCCATCGCCGTGCTGCTGCCCGACGATCTGGTGCTGCCCTGTGGCGTGCTCGAGACGATGAGCCGGGTCCGGCGCGAGCGTGGCGGCTCCGTGCTGTGCGCCATTGATGTACCGAAATCCCAGGTCAGTGCCTACGGCGTCTTCGACGTCGAGGAATGCGCCGACGGCGCCGAGACCGACGTGCTGCGCGTCAAGGGCATGGTCGAGAAGCCCGACCTCGCCGACGCGCCGTCGACCCTGGCCGCCGCCGGTCGCTACCTGCTCGACCGGGTGATCTTCGACGCACTGCGCCGGATCGAGCCGGGCGCGGGTGGGGAGCTGCAGCTCACCGATGCCATCGCCCTGCTGATCGCCGAGGGGCATCCGGTGCACGTGGTGGTCCACCGTGGGTCGCGCCACGACTTGGGCAACCCGGGCGGTTATCTTCGAGCTGCTGTGGATTTCGCCCTCGAGCGGGAGGAATACGGCCCGCAACTGCGCGAGTGGCTGAAGTTCCGGCTCAGTCCGGAGTGGGATCCACAGTCGCCCGTCGCGTAACCGCGGCCAGGTTCACCGCCGCCATAGATTCAGGAGCTCGATGCGCTCGGTTGAGGATCAGCTGATCAAGGTCACCGCGGCTGCGGTCGCACCCCGGCCGGTCCGGGTGGCGATATCCGAAGCCCAGGGTTTGCTGTGCGCGGAGGACGTCGTCACCGAGCGGCCGCTGCCCGGCTTCGATCAGGCCGCCATCGACGGGTACGCGGTGCGCAGCGTCGACGTCACCGCCGCGGGCACCGATGTGCGCGACGAGGAGGGCGAGCTGATCGACCTCACCCTGCCGGTGGTCGGCGAGGTGGTGGCCGGTTCGCGCCAGCCCATCCGCTTGCAGCCGCGCCAGACCGTGCGGGTCGATACCGGCGCGCCGATGCCGACCCTGGCCGATGCGGTGCTGCCGGTGGAGTTCACCGACGGTGGGCGGGCCAGGATCAAGGTTTTCGAGCCGGTTCGCTCGGGCGACTATGTCCGCCGCATCGGTGACGACGTGCAGCCCGGTGACGTGGCCGTGCGGGCGGGCACGATCATCGGCGCGGCCCAGGTGGGCCTGCTCGCGGCGGTCGGCCAGGACAAGGTGCTCGTGCATCCGCGTCCCCGCCTTTCGGTGATCTCCATCGGTGGCGAGCTGATCGATATCGACCGCACGCCCGGTCCCGGCCAGGTCTACGACGTGAACTCCTACGCCCTGGCGGCGGCCGCGCGCGACGCGGGCGCCGATGTGAACCGGGTCGGCATCGTCAGCGCCGATCCGCGCAGGCTGCGTGACGTGGTCGAAGGACAGCTGGTGCGCTCGGAGGTCGTGGTGATCGCCGGTGCGGTCGGCGGCTGGGCGTCGGATCAGGTGCGCGAGGCCCTCGACGGGCTCGGCGAGCTGGAAGTGGACCGCGTGGCGATGCATCCGGGATCGGTGCAGGGTTTCGGTCGGCTCGGCCGCGACGAGGTGCCGACCTTCCTGCTACCGGCCAATCCGGTGAGCGCGCTGGTGGTGTTCGAGGTGATGGTGCGTCCGCTCATCCGGATCGCGCTTGGCCGTCGTCAGCCGATGCGCCGAATTGTCAGCGCCCGCACCATCACTCCCATCACCTCGATGCCGGGCCGCAAGGGTTACCTGCGCGCGCAATTGCTGCGCGACGAGGCGACCGGCGACTATCTCGTGCAGCCGCTCGGCAACGGCAACGCGGGCTCCTCGCATCTGCTGGTGACCCTCGCCGAGGCGAACAGCTTGATCGTGGTGGAACCCGACGACACCGATTTCCGCACCGGTGACGAGGTTCAGGTCGCGTTCCTGGCGCAGCGCGGCTGAAAAGTGGAGTCCATGAACGTATTCCGGGCAGGCCAGCACCCCGGATGGCCCGCTCGGCTCGGCCCGGTACGCGTCGCGGGCGGCACGGTGACCCTGCGACCGGTGCGTTTCCGTGATGCCGCCGCGTGGAGCCGGATCCGGCTGCGCGACCGCGACCACCTCGAGCGCTGGGAACCGACCGGGCGCGGCAGCTGGGAGGCGCGCAACCACGCGTCGAACTGGCCGTCGCTGTGGACGAGCTTGAAGGCCGAGGCCCGGCGCGGAGCGATGATCCCGCTGGTCATCGAGGTCGACGGGCAGTTCAGCGGTCAGCTGACCATCGGCAATATCGTGCGCGGCGCGCTGCGGTCGGGCTGGATCGGGTACTGGGTGGCCAAGGATCTCGGCGGTCAGGGGGTGGCGACCGCCGCGCTCGCGCTCGGTCTCGACCACTGCTTCGGCCCGATCGGCCTGCACCGCGTCGAGGCGACGGTGCGGCCGGAAAACCTTGCCAGCCAGGCGGTTCTGCGCAATGTCGGCTTCCGGGAAGAGGGCATGCTGCGCCGCTACCTCGATGTCGACGGTGCGTGGCGCGATCACCTGCTGGTCGGGCTGACCGTCGAAGAGGTTATGGGCACTGTGGTGGATCGCCTGGTCAGGGAGG
Source organism: Nocardia sp. NPDC058519 (assembly GCF_042719755.1). Lineage (NCBI taxonomy): Bacteria > Bacillati > Actinomycetota > Actinomycetes > Mycobacteriales > Nocardiaceae > Nocardia > Nocardia sp. NPDC058519. Next base: position 319,539 of record NZ_JBHXNK010000003.1, read on the forward strand.
GTCGAGCGGCGCAGCCGTGAAATTTCTGTTACTCATGTGGCAGGTGTGCACGGCGCGCCTGCCACACTGACGCGTCTGCCCGAATTAACCTACGGACGTCAGTGGTGCGTCCACAGATGGACAACACGTAGGTGGGGACGGGAGGTGATGACCGCGATGCCGAATTCGATCCTGTGGATCGGACTGGTGGTGCTGTGGGTCTTCGTCCTGTTCCCGATCCTGGCGGACCGGCATCCCCGGATCCGCCGCACCACCGATGCCGCGCTCGCCACACGCGTGCTGCACCGTGGCGGGGCCGAACGACGGATCCGCATCGGCGCGGCAGGCGGTCACGAGAGTGACCCCGACTACCGACCCCGTGTGCTACGCAAGCGCTCCCACCGAACTGATTCGGAGGATCGGATGACGACCGAAGAGCCCGTCACCGAAGATGACGACGAAAAGCTGACCCCCACAGTCGAACTCGAAGCAGCCGAAGCAGAGGTGGACGCCGGCGCGGTCGGAGAGCCCACCGCGACAGCCGATCTCGACGACGACGCAGAAGACACTGCGGCCGAACCACTCTCGGCGGTGGTCGAGGACGAGCCGCCCGTCGCCGCGCGCATCCCACCCGCGCCACCGGCCCGGCTCGACGACCTCGTGGCCCCAGACGCCGAATTCGACGATGACGACGACTTCACCCCGTCGCGTCGCGGTCGCGGCGGCTACGACCCCGAAGCCGACGCCATCGCCCGTGCCGCCCGCTACAGCTTCCGTCAGCGCGCGGTCATGGGCCTGATCATCGGCATGATCCTGTTCGCCGCGTTCGGGCTGCTGCTCAACTCGATGTTCTGGTGGGCGTGCGGGTTGTCGGCGGCGGTGCTCACGGGCTACCTCGCCTACCTGCGCAAGCAGGTCCACGTGGAGGAGGAGATCCGCCGCAGGCGCGCGGCCCGCCTCACCCGCGGCAAGCGCCAGGAAGCCGCCGAAGCCACTCCGGAAGCGGCCAACACCCGTCGCACCATGGACCGCGACACCGCACGCGCCCTGCGCCGCCGCTCCACCCTGCTCGACACCGACGACGAGGATCCGAGGTTCGAGTTCCTCGAGATCTTCGATCCGGCCACTTCTCGCGCGCTCCGCAACCGGGTCGAAGACCTCGGTCAAGCTGTCGGCGAGTAACTGGTGCAACCACGCAAATCAGCAGGTCAGAGTACCGATTCGGTATCGGGGCGCAACCCCTGATACAGTGTCACAGCGCGGTTCGCCAGAGCCGCACGGGGCTATAGCGCAGTTGGTAGCGCGTCTCGTTCGCATCGAGAAGGTCAGGGGTTCGATTCCCCTTAGCTCCACATATGCGCAGGTCAGGCTATGTTTTTGGTCTGACCTGCGCACTATTTTGTCACCACAAAGTCACCACTAATTCAAATGGCAACTACCCGGCGGGGTTCGAGTTGGGCGTTCGTACTTCGAACGGTTCCACGAACGTCTGAATCCGCTACTCGCTATCCGGATCGGCCTTCGAGAGGCCGGTCACCGCTCGGTTGAGGACATCGGCGGCGGCCTTGTGCGGGCGTCCACGTGCCATGTAGTGGCGTTGAGTCATGGCAGGGTCGACGTGGCCGAGGACATCGGCAGTGACCCGGGCCGACAGGCCGGCGTCGTCGAGGATGGTGGCCACGGCGTGGCGGAAGCTGTGTGGAGTGATGTCCTCAGCGAATCCCAGGGCTTCACGGACACGCTGCCAGCCGTGTCCGACGTTTTGCGGGTCACGCAATGTCCCCACGGCTGAGGGGAACACCAGATCCAGGACCTCGATTCCGGGGTCCGGCGGAGAAGGCGGTCGCCGGTTCGCCACCGCGGCTCTGCGGCGTTTGAGCATTGCCAACGCGAACTCGGGCACTGCGATCGTGCCGGTCCGGTTCTTCGGGTCATCTTTCCTGGTCACACGGACCAGTCCTTTGCCTGCGACGCGGACGAGTTTTCCGGTGGGGCGCAGAGTCGAGGCGTCGAGATCGATGTCGGTCCACAACAGTGCGAGCATCTGCGAGCGGCGCAGGCCGGTGGCGGCATAGAGGGTGATGACGTCAGTGAGGTCGGCGCTCTCGCAGTAGGCCGCGACGGTAGGTGGGGTGTAGGCCTTGACCGGTGTGCCGCGTTCTCGTTCGGCTTTGGCGAGTTGCCGCGGGCACGGGATCTGGGAGGTCCGAACTGCGGAGAGGATGAACCGCAGTTCGTCGGCGGTGAGGTCGCCGGCCCCGCCGGTGCGGCCTTTGGCTTCGATGTTTTTCGGCATCTGGACCTCGCGGACCGGGTTGACTTCGAGGGGGCTGGTGCGGACGGCGTAGCGGAACATCCCGGAGAGCACGATGCGCCCGGTGCGCATGTTCGAAGGGCCCCTGGCTTTTCCGACCTCGGTGAGGAAGGTTTCGATGGCTGAGGTGGTGACTTCGAACAGGCGCCGGTCACCGAAGGCGGTGGTGAACATTTTGGCGACTTCGTCGTAGCGGGCGATGGTGTTGGTGGTGCGGTCTTGTGCGATGAGGCCCGCGCGGTAGCGGACCCAGAGGTCGCGCACGGTCATCGATGTGGACAGTTCGCCGCCGAGGCCGACGGAGATGACGGCAGCGGCGGCCATGACGGCGTCGAGGGCTCGTTGGCCGGTACGGTCGGGGATCGGGCGGTGGCGGGAGTCGAGCTTGGTCGGGGAGACACGGATCAGGTCTCGTCGTTTTCCGGAGGAGTCGCGGACCCGTACACGGGCTTTCCAGTGCCCGGGAGCGAGTTCGGTGAGCATCGGTTTGCCGGGGACCCCGAGGGGTCGGGGTGGTCTACCGCGGGTCATGGGTGCACCGATGGAGTCGGTTGTTGTGGGTGGCGGCTGTCTTAGTGTGGTGTGGCAACGAAATCCCTTTCCGCTCGGTGAGTGGGGGAGCCGGCGTCGTCTGCGGGTGGAGTTCGGGGTTCGACCTCGCGCGGTGCGCGTCGACCACGCGGCGTCGGTCCTCTTGACTTATGTCTGGGGAGGAGACTTCTCTGAATGCGCAGGTCTAGTGGCTGCTCCGACCATCACGGTGGCGGCGGCGGTCGACTGTGTGGAGGATTGCTATGTCGCGCGAGAGGCGCCGTGACCGTCTACCTGGCCCTCACTGGCGCACCGGGCACTGATTCGGTTTCGTGGAGTAAGTCCATCTCGGCGAGAGCGACGACGACTGCGAGACCTGTCACCGCGTCGGCGAACTGTTCGGTGTGCGCGTCGACGGCCGTCCCCTCGCGAGCGAGGATGAAGACTCCCGATCGGGCTGCGGCACCGTTGCGTATGCGTGCTCTCCGGGGGAGCGGAATGAAGCCACCACCGGCCCCATTGAAGGCAGGTCATGAGACTGCATGCCGTCGCGGAAGATGCCGATTATTCGGTGGGCGACAACCGGATCGACCTGGTTCACGACGATGGCGCAGTGAGTTCGATGTGGTGGGCAACGAAGAACGAGTGGTTCGGCGGCGAAACCAGCCAAAAGCACCGGCAGTTGCTCACTCACCGGTACCGCGAACTCGCTCTCGCTCACCGTCACCCACCGCCGTCCCGTGCCGCACTTGATGCGTGGATGATCGCAGCAGCCCCCGACATCTGTGGCCCACAACGAATAGCGGCCACCCAGGAGGTTCCGGGGCGGCCGCTAACTCTGTTCGACGGACGACATGTCACAGATTGGCGGAAAGGGATGTGTCGATCTTCGATACCGGTGACTACACGCAGGGCAGGCGCTCTCCCCGTGATCGCGGCGGCGTGCGCCAAACGCCCGTCAGTTGCCGCAGGGTTGCCACCAACCGGCCAACTCCGCAGTGGCCACGTTTCATGCCTAAATTTTACTATCTGACGCGAGCTCGGCCCCGCGAAGTGATTTCCTTATTTGCTCGGAAATGAGTCGTTCAGGAAATTTCAACCAGGGTTTATTGTGGCGCAGATATGAAGCTCTATTACGCGCCTTTCCGGTGGTGTCGTCGGAGTGAATAAACTCGCAGAAAGCATTCGTGCGTAATCCCGATCAGTACTTCGAAATATTCCGTCTGACGCCATCTGGCCTGCACGCTGCGGGCCGTGAAATCGTTGAGTAGAGGACGATCCTTATGATCGCTGGTGACCACGGCATGCGCCATAGGTGCCTTTGAACTGGCGATTACCGGACATCACGTGGGTTGTGAACGCATCGCACCGTGAGCGACGGGAAGCTCCTCCGTTCGATGCTGAACCGTTTGACGCCGAGCGATAAATTATTCCGAGTGGCCCACGACGGGGTTGCTTGAAGTGCGCCTGATCAAGATTTCTGAATAATCCGGTGGCGCGGTGTGCTGCCGTCGCAGGCTACCTTCGCCGCGTCACGTGGTAACTTTTGCTGATGCTAGTTGGTTGCTAAACCGCATGAATTTTGACGTGGCACATAGCCTCTTGTGGAACCTGGGTTTAATGTTGTAGCTGTCGGGCCGCGCAAGGGTCGATGCATTACCCCACGCATGGTGCTGCCCTCACCTGTTCGAGCAGGTGAGGGCAGCTATTTCGTCCATCCGTCCGAGCGTCCAACTCTGAACTATGGAGCACTGATGAGCTTAACGCCGACCAGCGAGAACGCCTACCCTCGACCGCCTGAGTCGCCCGGTAACCATCCCCTGCTGGCCCTTGGGCTGGCAGTCGCACTCGGGACGGCTGCTGGTGTGCTGGTCGGGTGGGAAGCGGCCGTCACCGTCTTGGTCGCGGTACTCGGCTTCTTCGTCGCCTACCGCACCTCCACCAGGCAATAGTCGGTACCGAGACGTCGAAGCGTGCCCTCGCCTCCCTCGGTGGCGAGGGCGCGCCGACGCTATGCGGAGCAGTCACTGCTGTTCCCTGGATCCCGCTGGTATCAGTGCGGTCGCGCGCTGATACGCATCGAGCACGGCCGGATCGAACGGTATCGTCATGGCACGTCGCGCTTCGTGGTCATGTTCAGGTACTTGCGATCGCCGAGCTCGAAATGGCTAGTGGGATCTAGGCCGTGGGTGACTCAGTCGCGCACCTGGCGTTTGACCTTCCCGTCGCGGATGCGGGCGACGTATCAGTGGATACAGGCCGCCCATGAAGTCGGCCGTGGCTGCGGATTCGACACCGACTTCCCCGGTCGCCCCGGCGAGTTCGTGGTCTGGGGGTCCGCACGCGACCAGGTCGATGGGTGCGGCAACGCCGTCTCTCCAGCGGTCGGCGCCTGGATCGGGCAGCGGCTGCCTGAGGTGCTGCACACCGCAGAAGCCATAGTCTGAGACAAGGCGGGACCGGGTTGTTCCAACCATCTCGGTCCCGTCGACCATCCTTTCACCCTCCGAGCGCGCTGCCAGGTGGCCGTCACCAGTGACGCAGTCCAGCGAACTTGGCTGGCGGTGATGGTGTGGTGCACGATCCGGTCCCGCAGCGCGGGTGCGCTCATGCTGGTGGGTACGCGCGTGATGCCGACCGCGGTCGCGATCTGGCGCAGGGTCGGCTTGCCCAGTCCGGCGAGGTAGGCCATACCGGTGTCGGCGGTGCAGGTGCGCAGGTACGCGGCCACGTCGGCTGCGCTGGCACCGGCAGCCGGGGCGGGCACGGAGGCGGCGGGGGGTGGCCGCCACCGGCGTACGCGCCGGGACGGGGACCGGGGCGGGAGTGGCCGCCACGCCGGCGAGGTCGGTAGCCAGCGCCGCCGCGCGCTGAGCGTGCGCGGCGGCCTCGGCCCACTACGCGGCGTCGGTGGCGGTCTGAGCGGCAGCGAGAGCCGCGCTCACCGCGGCGGCCAGCGTGGTGTTCATGGTGTTTCCCCTCCCAGGTCAGAGGCGGTTTCGGCTGCCTGCTCACCCGGCGTAACACCGCTGAATTTTCAGCGCTAGAGCCGAGATATTCAGTGCCGCAACGAATTTAGTGGAAGTACGTCGACGAGATATTGCCGGGTTCACAGGTGGACTGACTACGCCACCAGAGCGCTGCACCCCCTCCCGATAGCTTCCGGGCTGCACGCTGGAACTAGGCCATGACCTGTGATCCTCCGCCCCGAAACGCCTGGAGCGTGCAGTCAGCACCGGTGGATCCACGAAAGGAACGACATGTTCAAGATCGAGCTCTCTGCCGAAGTGCAGCAGCAGGTCGCCAAGGAAGCGACCAAGTGTGCGAACAGTCCCGCCATTCAGGCGAAGGCGGCCCGCATTCTGGAACCTGTATTCGAGATGCTGCGGGACCTCGCGCCCAGTGTCGCTCTCGCTGACCGTGTCGTCGAGCTCTCGCCGCTCCGCCCGCGCGGGTAGCCGGTAGCACCGAACATGCGACGGGCTGCCTGGAACAACCGGCAGCCCGTCGCATGTGGCACTGCGGAGCCGAGTTGCCAGCGGCACGTGACGGTGCCCGGCTGTTCAGGGGTAGCGGTGTCATGGGGCGCCCATGGTCACCAGAAAAGTTCGATCAGGTCAGGTCCGCGTCGGTCAGGTCCGCGCCGTACAGGGGGCAGGTATTCGGTGGTCAGCGGATGACTTGGCCTGAGTCCTGCGTGACCAACCCGCCCTTCAATGGGGTTGCACTTATAAGTGAAACCGAGTTACGGTTGGTGTAATACAAGCAGGAGGTCCGAGACGATGAACGCGTTGGTTGATAGCAGCGTCGGGAAGACGACGCTAACGGTGACATCCGATCAGATGTCGCAGGCCGAGGCATTCGACCCGACGGCACTGCGGTCGGTGGCACCAGCGGAACTGGCCGAGATTCTCGCCAAGGTGGTGCGAACCGTCGCCGCCGGCGGCACGGTGACGATCGGGTCGATGCCCGACGAGCTGACCACGTCCTCGGCGGCGGATCTGCTCGGCATCTCCCGACCGACGCTGATGAAACTAGTCCGGGAAGGTCAGATCGCCGCGCATAAGGTCGGAACCCACACCCGACTCAACACGACCGACGTTCTTGCCTACCAGGACCGGCTGCGCCAGCGGCAACGCGCGGCATTGCAGGAGCTTCGCGACTTCGAAGAGGCGGAGGGGCTGGACTACTGACAGTCTGAGACCGGCCGTGGCGCAAGGTCGGTCGGCGCCGACATCTATTGTCACTCAGGTGAGTTCACGAGTTCCCCACGTGCTGCCGGACGCGAACGTGCTGTATTCGCGAACGCTGCGAGACTGGATCTGCCTGATGGCCAACAGGTCCGGCCCACCGCTGTTCCACCTGCGCTGGACCGAGGACATACTGGCGGAGCTGGTCTATCACCTGCGCAAGAACCGCCCGCTCTTCTCCGATCATCAGATCGGAGGAGTGCGGGATCGCGTCGTCTCCGTCGCCGAGCACGGCCGGATTCGTGGATATGAGATCGACCCCGACCTCGCGTATACCGACAAGTACGACGCGCACCTGCATGCCGCCGCCGAACACGCCGGCGTCGAGTACGTCATCACCGATGACCGCAAATATCACGACTTCGCCGCCGCCAACGACGATCACCTCGGCTACGAGGTGTACACCTCGGACGACTTTCTGATGCTTGTCCACCGGGACTCGATCGCCACGGTCCGCGAAGCGCTACTCGCCCAGATCGAGTACCACCACCGACTAGGCAAACCGTTCAACCTCGCCTCCCGTCTTGAGGCCGCGAAGGCCCCCAATTTCGCCGCCGCAATCCGCGAGATGATGCAGACGCCAGCCGTTGCTCGGGCCCTTGCCGGTGCATCCAAGAGCACCTGAAGCGACGTTCATCGCCGCTGGCGCGTGCAGATGTCAGGGTCGCCGTAGTATCCGTTGGTTCTATCGGTGAATTCTGGCGTCGTCTATCGGCCGGTCTCGTCGTCAGGCCCCGGCCCCGCCGTTGCGCGCGATCTCGCGCGCGATCGTCGAAGGCGAACGGTTCAGCCCGGTGGCGATCGTGCGGGCCGAGCTGCCCGCGGCCAGGCCGCGCGATATCTCCTCTCGCTCGGCCATCGTCAAGTGTTGGATGCGCCGCCGCGTCGGTCGGCGCTGGATTCCTCCGGTTTGGGCCAAGAATCGCCTGACATGCTGCAGCGGCATCCCGAGGGATCGCGCTATCGCACTGAACGATTCCCCCGCTCGCCATCGACGCCACACCTCGTCCTGACGAGCCGCGGACATTCCGTAGTTCCCGCACCCAAACCTCCACGCCGACATGATCATCCACGTGGTGATGCAGTCACCCCTTGAGCCCAAGATAGTTATCGGGCAATACGTCAGCTGTCCTCCTGACCTCGGAGGAAGTCATCGGGCCAGTCCTCGCTGCGGTTGACCATTGCCGCGACCATTCCCATGGTTGTCTGCAGGGCTGCATGTCGATCTGCCGGGTCCGTATCCTGCACATTGCCTTCGGACACTTCTCCTGGATCGGCCTTGAAGAACTTCATCCGCTCGATCGCAGGCATCCACACTTCGGCGGTTCGATCCTTCTCACCGAAGTACGCTCCTCCCCGTTCGACCACGATCTCCTCGACGACATCGGAGTCGATCGCAACGAGCGTGTTGTGCAACCAGGGGTACTCGCTGTTGCGGAAGTGCGGGTTCCGGTTCAAGTTGGCGTAGCCGAACATCGCTGTGGTGTGTAGATCCGGGCCATGATCGGCCAGCCACGCGCGCTCGAGAGAAGCCAGGTGGCGGTCGTATTGCTCGTCAACGACAGATTCATCTCCCGCCTCGAGTGGAATCACATTCTCGGTGACTGCTTGGCCCCGCTGGCCGAAAGTGACGTGGCGTATCTGGGAGTTCGCAACCCATACCTTCGCCCTCGACTGCCGGGCGAGCGGTTTGCCTTCTGCCATGTAGTCGATGAGGCTGCCCCGCCTGGTGTTCAGCTCGATCGACCAATCGACGTACAGATCATCGCGAACGCCATACCTCACATACAACTCTGTGACGGTGTCTCCCAGAGCGGGGCCCAGCTCGCCGACAAACTCGTCGTACTCGATGCCCAGCGGCGGCCGATATCGCCGGGGCTGCTCTGGCTTCCGCTTCGGTTTGCTCACACGCCCTCTGCTCTTCGACATGGCCGCCGAGCTTACGGCTAGCAACCGACATCCAAGTCGGGTCTCGGCTGAAGCACGAGACCCGACCGGCCGATGCGCCCTCCGAAGATAGGCGGCGGACCCCGCCCGCGGCCCGGCCTCGGCTGCCTCGCCGGGGGGGTGTCGGCGAGACCGGCGGCCAGGCCGGGGTGTACGCGGTAGACAATCTTGCTCCGCCGCCAGACCTTGAGGCACTCGCTGCCCAGGATCATGATCATCGCCTTGTTCATGACGACAGAGCCGTTCGGGCTGAGCGAGAAAACCAGCGTTTCCTTGTATTCCCTGCTGTAGTCGGCGTTCCAGTACATCGGAGCGACTCGATCGAACAGCTGGGCGATGCGGCGGCTCCCGCGCATGTGCGCGAGCCACTTATGCTGCCCTTTCTCGTAGTCCTGGGCGAGCGCCACCGCCTGCCGCGCTGTCTGAACTTCCGGGATCGCATCCCGGGTTAATTCCGCTTGTCGTGCAGGTCGGTCCAGCGCTCGGGAGTGAACCAAGGCCGGTCCAGCCGGTATTCCTCGTCGAGGGCCTTGCGGATGCGTCGAGCTTCCGATCCGGTGTAGTAGGACTGGTAGTCGAACGTCTCGATCCCTGCGCGCTGAGCGACCGCATCAGCCAGGATGCCGTTGCGGAACTCGACGCTGCGGTCCCAGTCGACCGCGATGTGGGGTCCCGCAGTGCCGTCGGCCGCCGCGACTTCGAGCGCGATGAACATCCGCGGGACGGTCGGGATGGTGGTCAGGATGAGATCGCCGGCGCGGTAGCCGTAGTCCATGACCCAGACCTTCGCGTTGCCCTCCTGGTTGAAGTAGTCCTTCAACGCCTTCCGGTACGAAGTGCCGGTGGCGAGATAGAGCCGGCCACGCGGTGGAAGTTGGGGCAGTTCACGCATCGGTGCCCCCTCGTCGATCGCTGCCGCTCATGTAGTTCCAGATTGCCGCATCGAGGGCCCCTGCACTGCAACCCAATTCGCTGGCGGCTTGAGTGATCAGGGCATTGATCGCACGGTAGTCACCACCCGGGACACCGGCGGCGCGAACGAAGCCGACGATGTGGGTGTCGACAGCGATATACCCGGTCGAGCCGGTCAAGATCGCGATGTAGTCGACGGTCTTAGGCCCGACACCGTTGACCTGGCGCAGAGCGCGCCGCGTCGACTGTTCACGGTCACCCCCGTCGTAGCAGGCGGCCAGCTCGCGCACCGTCTCGATCCCTAACGCGTGCATCGCCGCGGTGAGGCCGGTGATGACGGTGAGCTTGCGCGAGGTCGGGCGCCAGCTGAGAAATTCCGACAGGTCATCGGATTCCAGTCGGCGCCGAAAGCCCGACAGCACAGCCGCGTCCGGCCACTGCGAGATCACCTTGCGAACCCGTGGGAGGACCACGGTCTTGTACTTCGTCCGCGGCTGCAGCGACGCATCGACGATCACACCGCCGATGTGGTCCCATCGGCGCTCAGCCTCGCGCGGTTCGAGGCCGAGCGACTTGACGTAGGCCACAACCTTGTCGAGATCATCTGGGCTGGTCAACATAGCCATGACATCGTCGCGACGCACCGGAGAGTTAGCACTGACCAGACCTAGGCGTGACACTGGACAACACTTCGAGCGCTACTGAAACGACTTCGAACACTCACGCGTGGGGCCCTGTTGGCGCCTCCAGGTCGCTGACTGGCCAGGCCTCCAAACCGCCCTGGCCTACTTGTGGCCGGCGATCTGCTGACCGTGCAGGAGACTGACCGGCTCGGCCGAAGTCTCCTTGAGGGCTGGCGTGCTCAACGATCTGTTCCAGCAGGGCATCTCGGTCAAGGTACTGCATGGGATTGCGGCCAGCGAATATACCGAACGCAGCCTGATCCTGGACCTGGATTGTTCGCAAGACCCGAGACAGCCTGGATGCCGCGGCCCGGCGCGGCCGCAAAGGTGGGCGGCCCACGGTCATCGACGACGACAAACGCCGCGTGATCCTAGCTTGCCGCGCCGAAGGTCAATCCCTACGCGAGATCTCCCGCGGCGTCGGCGTCAACCTCGCCGTCGTACACGGCGAGGTGAAGGCCGCCGAAAGCAGTGCCGCGCAGGGAACGCGTGACTATGCGGCAGTCTCGGACGACGGCTTGATCGTCGTGCTGTCGAGGAAGAGTCCGTCGAGGATGTCCTCGTCGCGCTCCAGCCCCCTCACCTCGATCAGAGTCTCATCGGTGGCGCCGAGTTCACGGGCGGTCTTGACGAACTGTTCGATCTCGCCGAGGGTGACCGAATCCGTCAGGGTCAGAGGAAGAGTGATCTGCATCGGTACACCTTAGGCGACCGCAGCGCCGGGATTTCGGTCACGCGCGGCAGCAACTCGGCAGGCTCAGCCACCGGTTTCGCCCGCTTACCGAAGGTCAGGACCGGGTGTCGTTGGTATTCAACGCGTCCGGGCTGCGTATCCGGCGCGTGCACGTGACACCTGGTTGCGGCCGCCGTACCTATTGAATAGGGGTACATCCCGTACCCCCTCGGCAGCTGTTTTCGGCGCTACCTTCCGCGCATGAACAGATCCAGGAAGATCGCCAGGGGCCGGTTCGACGACCCTGTGAAGTACCAAATTTCTTGGTACTTCACGGCTCACGGCGGCCGTAACGTCGGTGGACATGTTTGAGGTGCTCACCGGCAGCGCAGCGGTGTTCGGCGGTGTCGGCGGGCTAGCCTGGTGGCTGCGGCACGACGGCCTACTGCGGTTGACTGCGGGTGTCGTTGCGGTCATGCATTCAGACCCGGACCGGCGTTCTGACGCGCTGAAGGTACTTCGCTACACCGGAACCCACCGCCCAGCGGTGCGGAACCGCAGGGACCACGGTGCCAACAAAGGCTGCCGTTGAGCGCCGGTCGGCGGCTGCCGGATCTCGACACGTTCGTCGACGTCGCGCATATACCTGCTCGGCCTTGGTGGCGGAGCTGTCGGAAACCGATCGGTTCTCGACACCCGGTCTTCGGTCAGATCTCTTGGAATATCAAGGCGCTTGGGTGAACTGTCAGTTTTTGGCTGACAGTTCACGTTCGGAGTGCAGAGAAAATTGTGGCCATGCACCGGCGAGGTTTGGTGCAGTTCAGCCCTGGCGTGCGGTGAAAAGTCGGGCCGTAACCACGGCGCGGCGGACATCGTCGCGAGGTAGTAGCAGCAGGGCGTGTTCGTGCACAGCGGCATCGCCGGGGCAGCGCCGCCCGAACGCGACCGCGTGTTCGGGACGGTCGCTGCCCAGCACGGCATTGCGGATACCGACGTCGAGGTGGGCGCGCCACCGTTCGACGCCGGGCACATCCGAACCCGGCAGCAGCGGACCGCGATACAGCCACAGCGCCGAGGTGAGGTCGCCGCCCTCGATGGCGGCCAGCAGGTCCACCGCGTCGCAGGACACCTCGCCGGTGAGCATGTAGCGCCGGTTCGCGATCTCACCGCGGGTGGTGCGGCGCAGGTGCGACACATCGGCTTTGAGCGTGTTCAGCGACACCGCCCGCTCACCGTAGACCGCGGCGTGTAGCTGTTCGGGGGTGTAGCCGTCGGGCTCGAGCGCGAGCAGCACCAGGATCTCGAGTTGGCGCGGCGGCAGTGGTATCGGCCTACCGTTGCGTAAAAGCCTTGCGGCGCCGAGGCATTCGAGGTGAATACCTGGCACGAGGGTGTTGCCGAAATCGCTCGATGGATCGGTCGACCAGTCGTCATGCTCGAGACTGTCAGAGTGCGGTGACGGCTGGCCGAACTGTGATGGCACGCCGTCTTGCCTGTACTCGTTTCTGAGCCGTGTCGCCGCCTTACACCATTCGCCATAGCGCTCGGCTTCGCCGAGCACGGCTAGAACTCGTTTGAAGTCATCACTGTCCGGCCCGGGCAGAGACGCCCCGGCAAACCACCCTGGGATCGTTCCCGCTGCGGCACCCGCGCGGGCAGCGAGCGCTCTGTTCGACATACCGCCAGCGCGCTTCAGCTGGACCAAGGCTTGCGCGAACTTTTCACGTGTGACCAGCGTTGCGGGAGTGACCACGCTGTCGGCCCGATCCGTCGCCTGGGTGAAATTGAATCCCCCTGCAGGGCGACTACTGGCCCCGTTGGTGACTGCGGATAGAGTCCTGTGCGGCACGCGAGCGGCAGCAGACCCAAAACCTGGCGGCACTGGAGCCGACAGCGAGGCCCGATTCCTCGGTGCCTGATCTGATGCCGAGGTCTGCTGCGTCACTACCTCGGGCGGTGGTGTTGTCAACACTCGGCTATGCCGCTGCCGCGCCTCGTCGCTAGCCTCCGGTGCCGGCGGCTGGTGTCTTCGCGGTGCTTCTGCGCCAGAGGAACGATGGTGCTCGGCGTAGTGATTGGCCACTGCATCTGCCGTATCGGGCTGATGGGCTTGAACGCACGCGAACGCGATGCTGTACACCTCCCGTGAGGTCAGCACAGACTTACCACTCAGCTTGTCCGCGAGCGTGCTTCGGGCAATCCGGCATTGTCGGGCCAGATCCCGGATGCATAGACCTGACCAGCTGCGTAGTCCTCGCAGTGCCGAGTCCGGCGTTTCACCGTTGTCCGGCAACGGTGCGGGACCGGATACAGCTGCTACACCTTCGGCCGGAATACGAGGGGCCACCTCGTCATACTGTCGCTTTAACCGCTGCAGTTCCGCCCTGCGACCCACCTCGTCGCGTTGCACGCCGTCGCGTCTGTCGCGGGCGTTCAGACTGGACTGGATGAAGGCCTCGGTGACCTTCCAGTCGGGCAGGACAGCCGTGTTCGTCACGCGCCAATACGTAGTGGAGGAGTAGTACGCACCTGCGGCGATCTCCCTATACGAGAGATCGCCGCGAAGCGTCTGCAACTCCGCTATGAACGCGGCGAGCCGGGTGTCCTGTGTATCAGGTGGCCAGGCTCGTGACATTGTCGCCACGATTGAGCATCGCCACGATCCTGGCACTCACCATGCCCACGGCCGCTACCGCTCCGATCGCCAGCTCAGGGGACAGCCCCGACGCCATCAGCGCGATGTAGAACACGAACACCAGCACCAACACCAGCACGCGCTGACGGGGACTTAGAGGTTGTACCGAGGGCGGCAGCCCCAACGTGAGACGCGGCACATTTCGACGACGCATGACGAAATTCCTTTGCACAGTGGTCCGGACGAGACTGACAACACCTCGAATGGCTGCAGCCGAGCGCGATTCCCGTCGTACCCGGCCCATGCGAAGCTGCCTGCCATCGTTGTCGCACAACCCCGCCCACGGCAACGTGCTGCGTGTTGCAACCTTCGCCCCTTGTGTCCGGCGGCGTTTCATCACCTGTCCGACCTGGTTGGATTCGATTGGAGTTCTCGGCGTGTTGTGTCTTCCCTGGCGAAAGTAGAAGCCGTGCCGACGAACTCGACCTTGCCCACGACACCCAACTAGGTTTTGTCGCCGGAGGTCTGCGCGCAGTCTGTTGGTCCGGACGAGCACGCACAGGCATAAGGGTCGGGTTCGGTGTTCCCGTACCGAACCCGACCCTCCGCTACGGAGATCCACCACAGAAACGAGTTTCAGGAGACCGGAACCAGGTTCCAGTTTGCGTGATATTCGATCGTCGCAAGCGGATGATCGGCTATCCCTCGCCCTCATAGACCATTATCGCCAGCATGAACTTCGCGCTGGATGGGTTCGGCAGATTCGTGTCGTTCTCGGGATTGCCCGCCGCGGGCGTGCCTGCCGAGCCTGGGGTGTATGTGGTCGTCCGGACCGCAACGACCACTCCGGTATTTCTGTCGGCCAGCCCGGCGGGGTGGTTCAAAGGCAAGGACCCCACGTTGCCGCTGGCAGAACTCCAGGCGGCGTGGGTGCCAGGCGAGCCTGTGCTCTACATCGGCAAGGCCGCTGCCGGGCAGTCCAGGACACGTGGGCTGCGCAAGCGGCTCGACGAGTACCGCCGACACGGTGCCGGTCACCCTGTGGGCCACTGGGGCGGCCGGATGATCTGGCAGCTGGCCGACAGCGCCGAGCTGTTGGTGGGCTGGCAGGTAGTCGCCGATGCGCGTGCCGCGGAGAAGGCCATGATCGCCGACTTCGTCGCGATGTACAGGCAGCGGCCCTTCTCCAACCGCACCGGGTAGCAGGGCCCGGCATGAAGTACTCGCTGCCTGGCTTTCCGACATGTTTGTTCGACGGCGTTGACAGCCTCGGGCGACCGAGGATTCGCTCTGTCGAGAACCGATCGATTCCCACACCGCCCTCTCTGGCGGCGCGATGGGGCGGGCCCCTCGCGCGTCTGCGGGCCATCATCCTCGCGACCTCTTCCTGTGGTCGCTTCCGGTCCAACGCATCAGGGTGTCGAGTACTACCAGCGCCGCGCGTCGACGGCTTCTCTTACTCGACCACACTGCGGGGAGGATGACGCCTGTCATCACCAGGATTGCCAAGAGTCCCGGCAGGCCGACGAGGATCATCGCTTCGTGTGAGTCGCTCGCCAAGACGGTGGCCGTTGCCCCGCCCGCCATTGCGGCTTTCGAGACAACCTTGTCCCAGTGCTTAACTGCTCACACGGGCCGGGATTGCAGCTGTGTGCACGACCATTTCCTCCTTCCAGGCGCAGCAGCTCCTGGGAAAGGGGTTCCAGTCGTCGTGCTGCGCCCTAGAACTAGTGTCCCTCCTGAGCGGTAGCCGTCGATCAACGCCTACCGCGTGGCGAACAGCGGCGGCAGCTGAGCGCGGCGCAGAATTTCGGGCATGCCATCGTGGACACCGTCTTTCGGGAAGCCGGAGACCAAAGCGGACGACGACGTTCTAAGCCACATCAACTACTACAAGGCCAAGGCGCGGGTGTACGACCAGCAGGGTGAGCACGAGGCCGCTGCCGAGATTCGTGCCATGGCAGAGGAATACCGGGCAGAGGCCGAACGCCGCGGCTTACCCCTGGCCGACGAGTAGCCGATCCGATCCCCGCGTCGCAGTGAGTGTGACGGGATAGCCTGGGCGACATGACCGGGGAGACCGAACAGTCAGGGGGCCGAGCGTGACTGTCCCGACAGGCTGGGTGCGGTTCCTGGTCGATCTCGACGTGCCTGATCCGGCGGACTACGACCGGCCTGATGTCCTCGCTATCCAGTTCTACTGCCACACACCAGGAATGCCGCGCGCAGGGCGACGTCATCGAGATCGACGGTCCTGGCGATGGGCTGACACTGACGATCTTGGAGGTGGAACACGGGTTCGGGCCGCCTGAGCACTCCGAACATCCGCAGTACACCCTGACCGCATGTGCGGTCTTGCGCGAGCCCCCCGCTGTTCGCAGTCGAGCACGCCCAGCAGCTGATGATTCATCGGGGCTCTGTCAGAGGTCCTTAGAGCTCGCGGCGAACTCGTGACAGGCACCGGTGCCTGTCGAGGGCTACAGGCTCTCGGCTCGGTGGCGGGACTCGACCAATGCTGGCTCTCGGGAGATGAAGGCGTAGGGCTCAGTTGCGCTTCTCGACTCCCTTCGGTCGAAACCTTGTTCGAACCGACGTGTGGTACCGGGTAGTCTTGGGCTGAATCGCAAACGCGGCGTCGGGGAGCCGCGAAAGCCTGCGCCGGTGTCCAGAAACGCAACCTCATATGTGGTAGATTTTCTGGACATCATCCCGGTGGTCCAGATGAAAGGCGGGGAAGTGGCCCTGCTCTACGCTAAGCAACTCCCTCAACCCGGTCCCGATCCGCTCGTGCGTTTCGATCTGACCGAACAGGAGATCCTCGACATCGTGATCCGCGCAGCAGTCGATGCTGCCGACAACACCCACCCGCTCGCGCCGCCCGGGATGCCGGGGCAGCACGCCTACGGCGCCGGTGTCGCTGTACTGCGCGAACTCCTGTTCCCGCGTGGCTGGAAGAAGGATGAGCGCGGCAACGTGGCTCGAACGGTTCACCCAGGGCGGGGACTGGCGATCATCGTAGCGGTCGGCAACGAATACTCGGGTACGCCGGGGAACGATGAATACATCACGACCAAGTGGCCCAAAGGTAGCTGCGCGCTGACGGGGGAGCGGTTCGTCGCCGAGGGCTTCGACAGCATCGACGAGTCCTTTCCCTCCAGTCCGACGGTCGAAGGGATGTGGGAGGTGTGGTACCTGATGCATCATCGAGCTGCCGACCGCGTGTTCGTCGAGATCAGCAAGCCTGGTCGGCTCAACGACCGCGAATATCCCGTCGATTGGCTCGAGCGCATCATCTTGGATCCGCTCGAACTCGGCGGTGTCGATATCAATATCGACTCAGACGGTGATGATCACGGGGGGCCTGAGGTTCCGGTCATTCCCAAATGACCCCGGAACGTGAGTTCGTGCCCTCTCGACTCGCCTTCGCTCGACGGCGAGTCGGGATGGCACGCACACACTTGGCCGCAGCGATCGAGGTGTCCGACAAGACCGTTCAGAGGTGGGAGAACGGCTCGGAGGAACCTTCGCGAGAGCGGCGGGCTGAGCTGGCCCGGGTGTTGAGGGTGCTACCGGAGTTCTTCGGTATGGCCGAGATGGACCTGCTCGAGATCGAAGCGGTCAGTTTCCGTGCCCTGACCAAGATGACGGCCCGGGAACGTGATCGTGCTCGTGCCGCCGGGAGGCAGGGTGTGGCGATCATGGATTGGATCGAGCAGCGATTCACGCTGCCTGCCAATGATATTCAACCGCTCACCGACCGCGATCCCGAAGTCGCTGCCGAGATGCTCCGCGCGGCATGGGGTCTGGGCCCAGGCCCGATCAGGCATCTCCTCGCGACGATGGAGCTGCATGGCGTTCGGATCATGAGCATTGCCAGTGACTTCCGTGACGTCGATGCCTTCAGCTTCTACCGCCGTAGTACTCCGTTCGTTTTCCTCGACACCAGTAAGACCGCCGAGCGGCTACGGTTCGACGCGGCTCACGAGCTCGGGCACCTGTGTATTCACTGCGCTCATGCTGTGCCGCACGGGCGCGAGGCAGAAGCTGCGGCGAATCAGTTCGCTAGCGCGCTGCTCATGCCTCGCAATGATGTTCTGGCGGTGGGTCTGCGAAACCCGAGCGTGGCGCAGATCATCCGTGCGAAGGCTCGATGGAACGTGTCCGCGACAGCGCTGGCGAACCGGCTGCATGCGCTGGGTTTGATGACTGACTGGACATATCGCGCAGCGTTGGTGGAGTTGAGCAAGCGTGGATTCCGCTCTGCGGAGCCAGGCTCGGCGCTTGTCCATGAATCGTCACAGGTGCTGGGTAAAGTGCTCGCCGGGCTGCGTGGGCAAGGGATGACGGTGCGCGACATTGCCAAGGAGTTCGGTCTCACTCCCCAAGGGGTGACCGAGTACCTGTTCGGACTGACGATGACCCAGCACGAGGGAAACGGGTCGCGGACGGTCGCGGATGGATCGCCTCGCCCGCGCCTCACTGTCGTGTGAGATTGTGTATCTGCTGGGTAGAGCGCCTGAGAACATTGCGCTGCAGGGTGTGCGCACGGCAGATTTCTCGGACTTCTCGGCGTGCGCACGGGTCGAGTGCGGGTGCGCACGGTCGGTTGCACTGTGCGCACGGTCGGTTGCACTGTGCGCACGGCTGAACGAGCGTGCGCACAGTGTCGATCTTGGGGGTTAGTCTGCACATGCACCCTGGTCGGGGGAGCGCAGGATCAGCTGTGGTGGGGCGGGTGAATCCGATCGCGCGAGAGATGGCTGTTGTCCCAGCTCTCGATGTCGTCGCGCGCGAGTCGGGCGGGCGTCGGCCACCTCGCGTTGCGTGCTCTGAAGGCGCCTGCCGCGCAGGCGTGGCCTGGCGGGATCGTGGGGGTCGGCGCCACGGCGTTAGCGTCGATCGGTCTGCGATCGTGGCTCACGTGATCTTGGCCCCGCTCGCCGGAGTAAGAGCTTTCGTCTCTCGATCTGCTCCCGTGCAGAGGACGATCGTCGAGAGCCGTTCATGCCGTTATTGATGGCTCCTGCATGTGAGCCATTCGGGAATCTGCTCGATGATCATGCCACCTCGGCTCGACTTCTCTGGCTTGTCCGGACGGCGTCTTTCTAGAAGGTCGTGAGTGCGGTGCTCGTGGGTGTGACGCGCGATCGCTGGGTGCTTGTATCTGTCGGCGATGCGGCGATGCGGCGATGCGGCGATGCGGCGAGATGCACGGCTCGGCCAGAAGGCGGTGTGTGATCATCACGTGTGGATCGGGTCGGGTGGGGCCGTGCCGATCGCTCGTATGGCTTGGCACACTCTCAGGCGGCCTCGATCTGGGGTGCGCGATCGTCGATCTCGGCGCAGGGCGAGTGGCTCTCCAGCGCGGTGGCAGGGGGCGGGGATCCCACTATGTCACCACTAATTCGGCTGAACGCGCCGTTGTCGAGCGTTGTCCGGCGTTGTCGATAGTTGTCGTATCGGAGCGCATTTCCCCAGGTAGGCGTGCTGATTTGGTAGTCGATAGTTGTCCGGAGTGGGCCACGGTTGTCTGTGCCGCGCGCTCCGAGAAGGTCAGGGGTTCGATTCCCCTTAGCTCCACACAAGAAGGGCCCGGTCACCGACCGGGCCCTTTCTCTGTGCGTGCCTTATCCCTGCCAGAAGGGTGAGCACTCCGGGATGTTCCACATCGCGGACTCGCCCGCGCTCAGGGTTCCGTACTCGAGCAGTGTCTTGATCTGACAGGTCAGGGACCGGCTGTCCAGCGAACCGGTCGACGAGCCGGAATCGCCCGCCGCGGCGAAGGCCGCCGCGGGCGCTCCGGTCGCCAGCGCCACGGCCGTTGCCGCCACCATCACACCACGTACCAACTTCGACATCTGTCGTCCCTTCTCTACGTCCAGCTGTGCGGCACGAACCTTAGGCGCGATAATGATCGACCACATGCCCCCAATTGCCGTGGCGCACCGGCTGCTCGCTCGACGGCAGGCACGATTGATGAATAAATACCGGTGAGTAAGGGGCTTTTCCATTTCCAGGCCCTGAATATTCGGGGCTTGACTGCCTGTGTTGACGATGCCGAATTGCATTGTGAAACCTTCGTTTTGCCGCACAGCAGGGAATCAACTTATTCGCATACTGCCTAAACCGTAATGTCTGTCACATCGGTAACGCTGTCCAGGTAATAGCCGATACACCGAAAATGGCAATTACTGTGCAGGTCAGCGCATTTGCGGACCCTGCTGAATGGCAGTAACGTTTCTGTAAATCACGTGATCCGCGCAGGACCGCGAGCGCCCGCGCTCATCAAGTTCGCTGCCGGGGAGGAATCGTTTCACCAGCGAACAGATGTGACGCCACCACGGGAGGGGGCGTCGAACGCGTCTGTTGGAAAGCGTCAGAGGCAGTTCATGACAGCGGTCATCGAGGTTCGTACCGAGCCTGAAGATATTCCGAATACCCATCCGTCGTTCGCTTTTCGTGGCGTCGCGCTGATCGCTGCGATTGCCGCAGTAGTGCTGACAGCGACGGCCGGACGCTACGACTTCTTCGGCGACGAACTCTATTTCCTTTCCGCCGGAAGACGACTCGACTACACCTACGCCGATCAGGGCGTGGTGGTGCCGTTGTTCGCCTGGATCGCCGACCAGCTCGCACCGGGATCGGTGACAGCACTGCGCTTCCCCGCCGTTCTGATGTGTGTTGGCGCGGTGGTCGTGGCGGCGCTGATCGCCTACGAACTCCGGGGCAGCCACCGCGTTCAGATGCTCGCCGCGGCCGCCTACGCGCTGTCGGGCCTGGCGGCCAACCAAGTCGTCATGAGCACGTTCTCCTTCGACGCCACCCTCACCGCCGTGATCACCTGGCTGTTCATTCGCTGGGTTCGCACCCGCCAGGACTGGCTGATCGTCGTCGCGGGTCTCGTTGCCGCCCTGGATATGCAGGTGAAGTGGATGATCCCCATCGTCTGGGCCTGCCTCGGCCTGGCGGTCATCGTCTGCGGCCCCCGCGAAGTGCTGCGCCGCCCCGCGCTGTGGGTGGCAACCGGCATCCTCGCCGCGTCCCTCATCCCGATTCTCTACTGGCAGTCACAGCACAACTGGCCACAGCTGGCCATGGGCTCGGTCATCGGCGCGGAACAGGACGCCACCGGCTACGGTCCGATCGGATTCCTGCCGCAGTTCCCCATCTTGGCCGGCATCATGGGCACGTTGCTGCTCGCGATCGGACTCTGGGCGGCGTTCAAGCAGGAGTCGCTTCGCCCCTATCGCTTCATCCCGGTGGCGCTGGTGATCATGACCGCGTTCGTCATGATCACGCACGGCAGGCCCTACTACCCCGGGGGCCTGTTCCCCGCCATGTTCGCCTTCGGTGCCGTCGGCCTCTGGCAGTACGACCGGAAACGGTGGATGAACATAGCGCTGGTGCCGATCGCTGGCGCCTCGGTGCTGACGACCATCATCACGCTCACCGTGATTCCGCTGTCGCCCAGCTGGCGCCCACAGTCGGAGGATGCCATCGATCTCGGGCTACGGACGGCGTTCTTCGGAAACACGAACTGGTCGTTGATGGTTTCCGCTGTGAACGACGGTTACACCACGCTGACGCCGGCGGAGAAGGCCGACGCCGTCATCGTCGCGCAAGGCTATCCGCAGGCAGGCGCGGTCGAGCAATTCGGCGGGCAGTACGGCCTGCCCGCCACCTACAGCCCGAGCCGGGGCTTCGGCTTCTTCGGCCCGCCACCGAACTCGGCGACCTCGGTGATCTACGTCGGACTCGACACCGCCGAAGCCGACTTGCGAACCCGTTTCGCCGAGGTGGAGCGCGTCGTGCACCTCGACGACCCCAAGGGCACTCCCGGCATCGACCGCATGACCGCCGTCTGGGTCTGCAAGGGCCCGAAGCAGCAGTGGTCGACCATGTGGGACTCCATGACCACGCTGTACTTCGACCTCGGCCTCTGGCGAGACCCCAACACGACTACGCGACCCACGCACTGAGCTGAGACACCACAGATACGACGAACCCCCGGTCGCGAATCGTGACCGGGGGTTCGTTGTCGTAACTACGGTCAGTTCTTGACCAGCTCCGGCTCGTCCGCGGCGTCCTGCACGGGCGCGGCGTGCGGGTCGGCCGCCGCGCGGTTCGGCAGCAGGACCGCCATCACGATGACGACCAGGGCCAGCAGGGCCGAGATCAGGAAGGCCAGGCGCATGCCGTCGAGGGTGGCCTCGGCCGGTGCGGTGCCCGCGTCGATGAGCGAGGTGCTGCGGGCCGACATGACCGTCACCACCAGGGCGGTACCGAAGGCGGCCGCCACCTGCTGGAGGGTGCCGAGCATCGAGCTGCCGTGCGAGTACAGGTTCATCGGCAGCGCGCCCAGACCCAGGGTGAACACCGGAGTGAACGCCGCGGCCAGCGACACCATCATCAGGATGTGCAGGCCGAGCAGCTGCCAGTACGGCATATCCATCGAGATCTGGGTGAAGCCGGCCAGCGAGGCGGTGATGCCGATCGAGGCCGGGATCACCAGGGCACGCCCACCGAACTTGTCGAACAACTTGCCGACGGTCGGGCCGAGCAGACCCATCGCCAGACCACCCGGCATCACCAGCAGGCCGGTCTCCAGCGGGCTCAGCCCGCGCAGGTTCTGCAGGTACAGCGGCAGCAGGATCATCGAGCCCATCATCGCCAGGAACGCGATCGACATCAGGACCAGCGCCTTGGTGTAGGTGCCCTGCAGCAGGACCCGCAGATCCAGCAGCGGGGTGCCGTTGCGCTGCAAGCTGAGCTGGCGCAGCGCGAACGCCGCGATCAGCGCGACACCACCGGCGGTGATCAGCGCCGCGGTGGTGTAGCTGTCACCGTGGAACTTGCTGAGCCCGAACACCAGTCCACCGAAGCCGAGGGCCGCCAGCGCCACGCTGGGGAGGTCGAGCGTGCCTGGCTGCGGCTCGCCGACGTTCTCCAGCTGACGCAGACCCAGCCAGGTGACCAGACCGGTGATCGGCAGCATCACCACGAACAGCAACCGCCACGATTCCACGCCGGGGATGTCGATCTGCAGGATCAGGCCGGAGATGACCGGGCCCATGGCGGGCGCGACCGAGATGGCCAGGGTGACGTTGCCCATCACGCGGCCACGGTCCTGCTCCGCCACGACGGTCATCAGGGTGGTCATCAGCAGCGGCATCATCACCGCGGTGCCACCGGCCTGGATGACGCGACCGATCAGCAGCACGGCGAACGTCGGCGCGAGTGCCGAGATCACGGTGCCTGCGATGAACACGCCCATCGCGGCCGCGTAGGCCTGCCGGGTCGTGACCCGTTGCAGGAACCAGCCGGTGTTGGGGATGATCGCGGCCATCGTGAGCATGAACGCGGTGGAGACCCACTGCGCGGCGACCTCGGTGACCTGCAGGTCGCTCATCAACCGCGGGATGGCGTTGATCATGATGGTTTCGTTGAGGATGACGACGAAGGTCGCGAGCACCAGCACGCGGATGACGGTCGGTGTCTTGCCCTTCGTCGTCGGCGTGGACAGATCGGCTGGCATCGGGGTGACCTCCGGGGAGCATGGGGAACGGCGGGGCGTGAGCTGTGGCCCGATGCCGAGTCGACGACGTCGCGGCACCACACGAGAAAAGACGGATTCCGTCGGTCCAACTCATCGGGCGCCGGTCAGTATTCCGGTCGGGTCCGACACAAATCATCTGGTTTTTCGGCTGCGCGCTGGTCGGTATGGAGCGAAAGGAGCAGGTCACAGGGGAATCTGCATGGATTACCGAACCGGATAGTGAGCCTGGTCACCGCCGCGTTCCGACTCGTTTTAGGCCGACGTCCGTCGGTCGGATCCTGGCTCTAGATGCCGTGAGCCCATTCGGCGTCACGGCGATGATCCTTGGGATTGCCCACCTTCTTACGAAGGATCCCGATGAGTACATCTGGCGACGCGGGAATCACGATGGCATCCGTCTCCGTCACCTCGATCATGTACCGACCAGCGGCGAACCCTCTGGCGATGTCGATCCAACTGAGGTAAGCGGGCCGCAGCGGACGCCCGCCTCGCAAGCCCGATTCGATGGCAACCTGCCCCTCCGCGTATCTACGCAGACGCAACAACTTTCGGATGCGCTCATCTTCGGGGAGCCGTCCGTCGTTCGATTGCATCCACGTAGTCACGTTTTCGTCGCCGCGGACGCGAGGGGTGTAGCCGTGCATGGCTCCCGCACCGCCGGGAGGAGCGGGCGGGAGGGTGGCGGCGAAGTATGTCAGCGCGTCGTCTGGGCGGCATACGGTCAACCTGAACACCCGTCCGTCAGCGGCCGTCGGCCGCTGAAATAGCACGGCCCCTGCTGTTTCCGTCAGCGCGACATGGGAACGCAGCACCTGACCACTGTCTGCCAGTGTTCCGTACCCGCATACTCGAACTGTTGAAGTGGCCAGGGTTTGTAGTGCCACCCGCAGTGATGGCTCGAGTCCCTTTTCGTACTTGCGCACGAGTGCCGATGTCACGAGCGCGTACTCATCCTGATCGCGTGGTGTCTCAACCACCTGCATTGGATCGGGATACTCGTATTCGTCGAATTCGGTCTGGGTCTTCCATAGCCACGCGAACTCGTCAGGACCCAGGTCCCAAGAGGGAGGTTTGGTCACGTAGTGGTCCCATCGGACGCAGGAGATGTCTCGGGCGGCGTGGATTCACTTGGCGCCCAGCCATATTCAGCGAAGAGGTCATCCAGCATGGGCGCCTCGCCAGTCACCGAAGTAGTCGATGGTTGCGTATCCGACGCCTCGGTGGCTTCGGCTGTGGACGTGGCCGCACCGCTTGATGTAGCCGACGTGGGTACATCGTTCGCGGGGGAAGCGGGCGAGGTCGTGGTGTTCGATGAGGTAGTTGCAGCTGCGGTGGCTCCACTATTGGGCGTGCCAGGAAGATCAGACCCGGCCGACGACGACTCTACGACCGAGGTAGGCACCGGGCGAGGGCGGGCGAGGGGAACGTCACGGGCTTCGCCGAGCTCCGGGTTCTCCCCGAGCACGCCGGAATTTGCGGCGATGCCAGACAGCCAGTCGGGTTGGATGCCACGCAAATAGTCGGGTGCGTACTTTTCCGTATCGTCGTCTCCGCCGCCACCACGACGCCCGGCTCCCGCGCCCGGCGCGCCCATCGGGTGACCAGCTGTTCTGCCAGCCGTACCGGCGCCAGGAGATCCAGCTCCGCCGGCCGGGCCAGAGCGGCCAGAGTTTGGGGTACCTGCGATTGGCGCTGCACCAGTGCCGCCAGGGGTTCTCGGCGAGCCAGTTGTGAGCCCGCCTGCTGGGGTGCCAGCGCCCCCGGCGCCGCCTCCGGATGGGCTCCCACCTGTGCCGACCGGGGTTCCTCCAGTCCGGGTTCCAGCTTCTTGACCGGCTGTCGGTGCTGCCGCAGACGCAGCAGCGGTCTCGGACCCGGACTCAGAGCCTGCCGCGCTGGTCTCCTCGCCCTGCGAGGCAGCCCCTGATCCGTTGCCGGACGGGTCGCCAGTTGTCGGAGTGCCCTGCACTCCATCTTCTCCAGTCGCGGGATCGCCGGTAGCGGACCCGCTCGGTGAGGATGCCGGAGCGCCACTCGACGGTCCAGATGTCCCACCGGCTCCGTTGTCGCCGATTGACGCCACCGTCGTATACGAAGGCACACCATTTCCGGTGGGCGGGTAGTTCGGGGTGTAGACATTGTTCATCGCGGCTACCGCTGCAAGGCGAGCCTGTTCGGCGGCCTTGCGGTGTTGCGTCATATACTCCGGACTCACCAGACCCGGTAGGACGGACTGGAGAGGATCGTCGGGATCGATTGTTCCCATCACCGCCACAGGTGGCGGAACGGCCGCCCGAGTGGCCTCGGCCGCCGCAACAACCGTGTCCATGCGGTCCGACATCGTTCCGAAGACTTGAGCGATCTGGTTGGCGCCCTGCACGTGCCGAAGCGCTGCGGCAAGGCCCGCGTCACCACTGTTTCCGTCCCATTTGCCCTCGCCGAAAATGCGGTTCAGGGCGAGTGTGGTGAACGAGGAAAGGTTCGCGAGCTCGGAAAACCCATCGTGCCAGGCTTGGCGTAGCGTCGCCATACCTGTGACATTCATGCCTGACGTACCGTTGACCGAGTCGTAGATCTTCTGGTGTTCCCAGTTATCGAAGAAATCCAGCGCTCCCTGGACGAAATCCGGATCGGTACCGGCCCCGAGGTCGGCGAGGGCCTGGTCGCTACGGCTGGTGCGGCCTATCGCCTGTTCGAGCGCTTGTTTCGCGTTCAACAACTGTGTGAGCTGCGCCGGTCCGATGGTTCCGAGTCCAGGGATCGGACTGACGTCCAATCCGGCTGTTGGATCTTCTTCGCCTGACATCGACTTTGCCCTCCCCAAGGTCCCGACCGGTGCAGCCGGAGTCGACATAGGCTACCGCGCGCCACTCAGGACCCTGTCCCTTCGTCGGTGCCGATAACGTCGAATCCTGGTCGCTGTTAGAGTTGCCGCGTTCATGTGCCGGATCTACTCGCCACTGACCTGGGGGTTTTCATGGGGACGCTAAGTGTCGATCTCGAAGTGCTGGGAAGGCTGGGGGCGACTTTGCACGGCCTGGCGGCGCGCGCAGAGCAGGTAACGCCGAAGCGGCCAATGGGACCGGCGAGCAACCCGGCGCTGGCTTCTGTGGCCGCAGGCGAGCAGATCACCACCGACCTGGTCCGCAATACCTTGCTGCCAGCAGTCAAAGAACGTCTCGGGGAAACCGGGGATGTGATGGTCAACGTGGCCACCGAATACAAGAACAGCGACGACAGCCGCGCTGCCGCGATCGCCGCAACATATGGCGCTGCGACCGGCGAGTGGACGGCGTAACCACATGGATCCGCGCACATGGGTCGCGACTGCCCAACCTGCCACGCTGCTCGAGCTCGGCGACGCCTGGATCGGTGTCGGGGCTGAGCTCAAAGGCTTGTTCCAGGAATATCAAACGGCTGTCACCACTGTCGACGGTGCCTACTGGGAAGGTCAGACGGCCGACGCCGCGCAGGCCCGCGCCCAATCCGACTATAAGACGATGCAGCTGCTCGCCGACAAACTGGAGGCGATCGGTAACCGGGCAAAGCAGGGCTACGAGGAAATCAACGCACCTCTGCTGCGAGCCCGTGGCGCGATCATGGAAGCCGAGCGGCGCTCATATCAGATCTCCGACAAACTTGCGTTCTCGCTCGAGAAGGCCACCGACGAACAGGCCAAGGAGCTAACGAACCTGCAGACTGAGTTGAACGAGGCGGTACGCAGTGCGATGCAAGCCGACATCACCCTTCGTGATGCGCTGAACGTGGCCGGGGCCGATCTGCGCGTGGCATTCGTATCGGCGGCCGCGCTCGGCTCGCAGCAAGCTCGTTCCGACGGTCAGCAGCTGGTCGACAACCCAGCGAGCTTGAGCCCTGAAGCCCAACAGCGACTTATCGAGGCAGGTCAGCTCACGCCTGAACAACTTGCGGCATTGCAGCGTGGCGACTCCTCGACGATCCCGGCCTCGCAGATGGAGTACCTCAACGAGCTGGGCCGGAGCATGGATGGCAAGAGCCCGAAGGAGATCGAGCAGATAGTGAGCAAGCTGCCGCCCGAGACACAGAAGGCGATGGCCAACTCGTTCCAGATCATGTCGAATCCGAAGATCAACGCCGGACCCGTCGCTGCTACCGACAAGGAGCTTCCGAACTCTGGCAAGGGCGGTCTGGCCGTACTTCCGCAGAAGATGCAATCCTCGCTCACGAGAAGCGATCTCGTCACCAAGGAATCGAAGTACCTCGTCAATGAGCAGGTCAACCTCAACGGCGTCGCAGACAACAAGGCGATCGCCAAGCTTGTCGGCGCTGGCGACCCCCAGTACATGACCGGAACCGACGTCGATCGCAAACTCCTCGATGTCGGTTCGAAGTACCTTGCCGGGATCGAGGATTACAAGGACGACGACCATGATTTGGTCGGGAGTACGCGTCTTCAAATCGATGGAGGCTATGGGAGTTCGGACCGCCTCGTAGATGGATTCTTCACCACTGCTGGGCAAGACAAAGCTGCAGTGGAGGAGCTGTTGACGGGCAAGGACCTGGTGACGGGTGAGTTGCGTACGACAGACGAGCAGCGCGAGCAGCTCTACGACAACATTACTAAGCATGCTTGGTCCGACAAGGGTGCAGCGCCCGCGACACTCTTCCAGTTCAATCCTGGTGATGCGACGATTGAGAACCGGAACGACCCGGCCGATGTTCTCGCGGCGGAGCGCCACGGCAAGATTATGAGCTCTGCTGCCGAGTACCTGTCCGGAGGGGGTGACCCAGGGGCCCGATGGGATCAGTTGACGAGCTTGGATGCCGCGGGTAATCACACGCTTGGTGAACGAAATCCGAACCTGACGCAAGCCCTGACGACAGGGTTCGCACCACATATTGAGACAATGGCTGGAGGGCTCTCGTCGAATACGGCGGGTTTCGAGGTTCCCGTAACCCTAAATGACAAGGGGGAAGCCACGAGCTGGCTGGACCCAGACGGCAATGGCACCTATCGAGGTACGAGCAATATCCTCGGAATTCTCTCTACGGACGAAGCGTCGGCACCTAAGGTTTCGGAAGCCGTTGAGGCAGCCAAGGATCGAATGATGCAGGAGTACGCCAATTCCCCGGCGTCGCCCGGTTCATCCTCGAAACTTGGGATGATCGGAACGCTGGAAGGGCTTGCTCAGGGTGGTTCCGACGCGGGGCGCGCGGCGGTGATTTATGGAGATTATGGCGATGAGTTGAGTAGGCATAAGGATAAACAGGGGATATTTGACTTGCCCCAGGCTTTTCTCGGCGACACGCCATTCGTTGGAAGCTATATCGACATGGGTATTGAACAGATCAAGCCGACCATATTTGGCGAAACTCCCGAGGTTGACGATCCGAAAACCAGCACGGCACCGAACTTCAATAGACTAAACCATGAGGTATTGGGGAAAATGGTGCTCTCACCTGAGCAGCAGTCTCGGTACGGAGAGCTGTTCGAAAATGGAGAGCTCCGAACCTGGGAAGAACTTCAACGGTCGCCGAATAGGCACGCACTGGCTGCGCAGTCTGTCGAATTGTTCGACTCGATGGATCGAGGGGAAGGGGCCTCATCGGTAGCCGAGGAAGCCTATCGCCGGGTGCTTGCCGGAATACCAGCGACAAAGAAGCCTGAGCCTGAGGAGGGGTAGCTATGACCCTCGTTGAGAAGAGGCGCCTCGGGCCAATTTTTCTGGCAGTGGCTGTGGTCGTTGCGGGTATCGCGATGTATGTCAGTGACCGGAAGCCTCCCCGGATTCGGGCGGATCCCGTAGCGACGCATGTCTGGTCGAGTGCGCCAGGTATCGACTTGGGTTCGAGGGCCGCCGAACTTGTGCGTGCGACTGTCGAATCGACTGTGATTTCCCGGAAGGCTGGCCTGGACTTCACCTATCCCGGATTTAGGGAGGCGCGCCGAGATGCTTCGTTTGATTGGGGATTTGCGGCAAGCGATGGAATGGGCAGCGACTACGAATATTGGCTCGAGTCGGATCGGTCAACCTATGTCGACCATGTTGCGACGATCGGAATAAATGACCGGTGGCTCAATGCAAAGGTGTGTCAATATCAGGTTCCGGAACCAGGCGAGAATTGGACTGCAGGCGAATTTGCGGGGAATTTTCGCATTTACGTAGTGAAATTTGAGAACCTGAACCCAAGTCAAGATGTTGCGGGGAGTGGGATCCCGAAAAGTGGTCGTCGTACGCCTGATTGGAATGTGTTCGGGGACTGGCGGATCACTGACATAGCGGCAGCAACTAGAGAATGGGAGCCGCATGATTGCCGCAACTGGTTCGCAACACAGGCGCCAGGCTTAGAGTTCGGAGCCGATCTGACCGCAGCGCGGTCGACCGAGGATACTGTGATCCCTTACGGTCCGATTCGGCCACAGTTTCCGAGGTGGCGACGTCCCGACTGAGCTTGTACTGCTTATTTGGGGAGTGCAGCCTCGATGATTTCGGCGGTCTGCTGCATGTGCTCACACGCGCTCCATTCTGTGAGAGCAGCAGTGCTATCAACCATGATCGAGAGCGCCGCATCCGGTCCAGGCAATGCCGTAACGCACGTTTCGCCGCCAACGCGATAGGTTATACCTCGCCGACCATCAACCTCAGTGTCCTGAACGGTTCGCTGTTCGCCCTCATTCTTCTTGCGAATCTCATCCACGGATGTATTGGTAGAAGTTATCGTCAGCCCTCCGACGTTCAGGCGTTGACCGCGAACGCTCTCAATTCGCTCGAAAGTGCATCCGATGAATGCCCATCCTTCGTGTACCTGATCAATTCTTTCCCTGGTTTCAGGATTGTATCCGGCTTGCGATATCGCCTGATCAGATATTTCAAAGCAGGGGTCGAATTTTACTGGTGCTCGATTGCTTGATGGTTGACTCGGCGCTGGGCTGACGGTGACCGAAACCTCGATACTACGGATCCGCGTGCTGTCGCTGTCCGGTGCAGGAGGTTCGTCGGACCCGCAGGCCGAAACGAGTAGTACCAATCCGCAAACTATGTACTTGCCTGATCTTGTCATGCCTTGCCGCCTTGCAAGTTTGCTTCAGCAGCCTTAATTCTGGCGCTGTTCACGCCGTCGGCATCTTCGAGTCGACCCCCAGCGCACAGAAACGCTTCCTGAAGTCTCATCGCACCGTCGATGAGCTGGTCGATAACCGACATACCTTCTATTGCCTTATTCGAGAACCCCTCCTCGAGCTTCTTGGCGGTCGGGATATCGCCAAATCCTGACGACTGCGAGGCGAAAATCAGCTTCTTACGGACCTCTCGCAGTCCCGCGATCATTCGGTCGTACAACGCCACCAACTCATCCACCACATGCGGATCGAAGTTCAGCGTGCCCGCAGAACGTGCCGCAGCGGTCAATGCCGCAGTTTGCGCCTACCCGTAGTCGAGTTCGATGCCAGCCATGTCCCGCCCCTCGTAGGATGTCGATCGGCAGTTTACCGGAGACGACGTCGCTGGGACGGTCGATGATCTTCGTCAGACTTGCTGTTGCCGGCGACGACCAGAAGCGGTGCTCGTTGCTACAACGCTGGACTGGATCGAAAGTGGGCGCGGAGGGAGTTTCGTGAGCTACGTCGGCAACTGGACCGCGCTGGTAGAGATCCGATCGGGGTCCGGGTTCACCTGCCCTTCAGGTGCGGTCGCATGGTGCACAACGCCGACACCGTGGTCCTGCTCCGCTCGTGCCATACGAATTTACCGGGATTACTCAGTAAGGTCGTCGGGCAGCGCGGCGATCTCGCGGTTGATGCGCCGCTGTGTGTACCTGTCCCACGCACCCTCGGTCACCACGTTCAGGAGCGACCAAATGAGCCTGCCGAAAATGGCGATGATCAGCAGTGTCACCAGCCCGCCCCAGAATGTCATGTGTGCCACTCTAGCTCGAACCTGCGGGCGTGGGAGGTCGGAGGTGTCGGAGCGCACGCCGCGAGGAAAATCGCTTGAAATGGGTGTCGTACGACAGCTGGCGCGCGAGTGAGGGTATACCCAGATGGTGGCCAGGAAACGCAGGGCGCAAGCCGGGTCGTTCGGGGCTGGGCTAGCCCATCAGTTTCGGGCGTCCGGGGGCACGGGGCGGCTGGCGCTGCTGCTCGATGTACTCGCGAATGATCGAGGGCGGGGCACCGCCGCAGGAAGCGGCGAAGTAGCTGGGGGACCACAGGTGCCCGTTCATGGAATGCCGGTTCACCCAACCCCGGTAGTCGTCGCGCAGTCGCCGTGCCGACACCCCTTTCAGGGAGTTCACCAGTTTCGAGATCGCGACCTTCGGCGGGTATTCGACCAGCAGATGCACGTGATCGGGTTCGCCGTCGAACTCGACGAGCCTCGCCTGAAAATCGCAGCACACCTCACGCATCACGGTCTCGCAGGTGGTGAGCATGTCGTCGGTGAGCGGTCCATGCCGGTGCTTCGTCACGAAGACCAAATGAACGTGCAGCGCGAAAATAACACTGCGTCCACGGCGAAACTCCAATTCAGAATCCATAGACCAATGGTAGGTTGGGGTCGTGCAGCTCCGATACAGCTTCCGCGTTTACCCAACGCCTGGCCAGCAGGTCGCGTTGGCGCGGGCGTTCGGGTGCGCGCGGGTGGTGTACAACGATGGGCTACGCCTGCGCCAGCTCGCACACGCTGCCGGACTGCCCTATATCAGGGACGCGGCGCTGCAAACCCAGGTGATCACCGAGGCGAAGAGAACCCCGGAACGGGCCTGGTTGGCGGAGTCTTCGTCGGTGGTGCTGATCCAAGCGTTGGGGGATCTCCATACCGCGTACCGGAACTTCTTCGCCTCGGTCGCTGGGAAACGAAAAGGCCCGAAGGTCGCGGCACCGAAATTCCGGTCTCGCAAGGATCATCGTCAGGTGATCCGGTTGACCCGCAACGGCTTCTCGTTGCGGGTCAACCGGAAGTTGTACGTTGCGAAAGTCGGAGAACTCGCGGTCCGTTGGAGCCGGGAACTACCGTCGGATCCCTCTTCGGTGTCGATCATCAAGGACGCGGGGGGCCGGTATTTCGCGTCGTTCGTGGTGTACGGCGACGACCATCCGTTGCCTCCTGCGGAGTCCGAGGTCGGTATCGACTTGGGGCTGACCACGTTCGCGGTCCTATCGGACGGCAAGACGATCGCGTCGCCGAAATTTCTGCGGCAGGCCGAACGGCGCTTGAAGAAGGCGCAACGATCGTTGTTCCGCAAACAGAAGGAGTCGAAGAACCGCGCCAAGGCGCGGGTCCGCGTCGCAAAAGCGCACGCGAAGGTGGCCGATACGCGCAGGGGGTGGGCGCACCAGCATTCGACACGGATCATCCGCGACAACCAAGCGGTGTTCGTCGAAGACTTGTGCGTGAAGGGCTTGGCCCGGACCCGGTTGGCGAAGTCGGTTCACGATGCCGGGTGGGGAATGTTCGCCCGGATGTTGGAGGAGAAGGCCGCTCGATACGGGCGCACTTTCGTCAGGGTCGACCGATTTTTCCCGTCGACGCGTTTGTGTTCGGTGTGTGGGGTGGTCAGCGAGAAGAAGCCGTTGCATATCCGGGAGTGGACGTGTGGGTGCGGATCTGTCCACGACCGCGATGTGAACGCGGCGATCAACATACTCGCGGCCGGACGGGCCGAGAGTTCAAACGCCTGCGGAGGGACCGTGAGTCCTGCCGCGTAGCGGAAGGCAAGTCCCTGTGAAACAGGAACCCACCGTAGAACCGCGAGGTTCAGGAGGAATCCCGGTCGTTCACGGCCGGGAGGACGTCAATGCATCGAGAATGTGGCTTCTTGCTGTGGTGTGCGCTATCGTTGCCGCGCTGAATGGTGCCCAGGCATCGGCCGATCCGGGGGCCTATGTGGTGGGCGAGGCGCCGCTGGGTGGCAGGTCCGCTCAGATCGATGTGTACTCGCCCGCGATGGGGCGGGTTATCCAGAACAACGTGATCAAAGCGGCGGGGGCCGGAGCGCCCACGCTGTATCTGCTCACCGGGGCAGGTGGCGGGGCGGACGGGATCTCGTGGTGGGAGGACACCGACGTCCGCGACTTCTTCGCCGACAAGTTCGTGAATGTGGTGATGCCGGTCGGCGGCGCGTTCACGCTCTACACCGACTGGATCTCCGATGACCCCGGCGTCGGCCGGGTGCGGTGGGAGACGTATCTGACCCAGGAGTTACCCGGGGCGATCGACGGCGCGCTCGATACGAGTGGGCGCAATGCCATCGCCGGAGTGTCGATGAGCGCGTCGTCGGCCTTGGACCTGGCTATTCAGAGTGGTTCGCGGTTTTCCGCGGTGGCGGCGCTGAGTGGTTGCCCGTGGGCTTCGGACCCGTTGGGAATCGCGATGGCCAGCGCGCAGGCGGTGCGTGGTGGCGGGAATCCTGGAAACATGTGGGGGCTTCCCGGCGGGCCGGGGTGGCGGGAGCACGATGTGTTCGCCAATGCCGGACGGCTCGCGGGCAAGAAGATTTTCCTGTCCGCCGCGACGGGCTTGCCCGGCCCGCGGGACCGCGGTTTGCCCATGCCGCCGATCGAAACTCTCGCGGGAGCGTGCACAGCCGCTTTCGCCGGGCGGCTCGCACAGTTGGGGATCCCGGCCGTGCACGTGCACCGGCCGACCGGGTCACACACCTGGGGACAGTTCGAGGCCGACCTGCACGAAGCCTGGCCGCATCTGGCCGGCGCGCTCGGATGAGCCGACCGGCGGCCTCACCTCTCGACAGCCTCCTGCTTCGCCTCCACTCCAACCGCGATGTCGATCTCGTTGTCGCGCTGGCTTCTTCGGGACCACCATTGCAGTAGCCCGATGCCGACCAGCGCTAGCAGAGCGGTGGTGAGACTGATGGACAGGCCGGGCGGACGCCAGGTGACGGTGAGCGTCGTATTGTGGGTACCGGGCGGAATATCCACCGCGACAAAGGTTCCCGCGACGGCCCGAACAGGGATCTCGCTGTTGCCGAGGGTGGCTGTGTAGCCGGGCCAGGCCAGGCGGGACAACACCACGCGGCCGCCGGTCCCGGACGAGACGGTGGCGCGGTTGGTGAGGCCCGCTTCGGGCATGACGGTGGCGTGGACGCCGGATTCGTGGGCGATCAGATCGCCGGGGGAGGGCAGCGGGTTGACCCGTTCCAGCACCCAGATCTGGTGTTCGTGGCCGGGGTAGTGGACGAATCGCCAACCGGCCGGGGCGGGTTCGGTGCCTGCGTTGGGATACTGACTGCGTTGCAGGACAACGCGATCCATCCGCATCAAGTCGACGATCGGGGTATCGGTCGACGGTTCGACAGCGAAGACCCGCTTGTACGCGTCGGGGCAGGTGCCGCCGTCCCACGCCATGCACAGCAACCCGGCGAATGCCGCGTGCCCGACGGGCGTATACCCGTTCACGTATTGCAGACCGAGGTTCTTGGCATAGCTGCCCAGCGCGATGGAGCCGTAAGTGCCTGCGAGGGTTCGCTCTTCGTCGCGCACCATGATCCGGTCCGCCAATTGCAATGTGCGCCCGCCGAAATCGGGGAACGCGTCCCTCATCTCCGAGCGGCGTTCGGGGAACCCGTAGGACATCGGGGTCTGCGGCGCCGACGCCACCTGGGCGAACGCGATCGGGAACGTCGCGACAATCGTCAACACCGCCGCGGCGGCGATCCCGCGGGTGCGCGCCAGCCACACCACCCCGGCCCCGAGCCCGACCACCACGAACACCGCGAGCGCATGGCGTTCGACGAGTTTCGGTGCGGCGGAGAACGATCGGATGAACAGCAACGCGATCAGCGCGCCCGCCGCCGCGTATCGCCGCCGCGACGGCGCGAAATCCCCGTAGCGACTGATCAGCACACACACCAGCACCAGCAGTGCGATCGCGAGCATCGGCAACACCCGCGCCGGCCACCGCAGCGGACCGATCGCGCCGGGCCCGGCTGTCCACATCAGGGTCGCCACCGCGAACAGCGCGATGCCGCTCCACGAGGCGGCGGCGCGCGCGGCGGCCTTCCAGTCGATGAACGCGAGCGCCGGGATCACGAACCACGCGATGTAGACCATCGGTAGTGGCTGCACATGGCCCCACCACGCGGTGAACGCGGGCACGGTGCTGGGCAGGCTCGCATTGAGCGATTCCGACCACGGCACGGTCAGGAAGGGGTCGTTGTGGATGGTGGACACATCACCGCGCCAGGTGGCCTGCGAGGAGAGCAGGATCGGCAGGTTCGCGATCATCGAGGCGAGTGCCGCGAGCCCGGCGGCGGCGAGCATCCGCAGCACCGGCGCCCACTTGCGCTGATACAGATACTCACCCGCGGCCACGGCGGCGATCATCAGCCCGGATTCGACTGCGGGAAAGGCATATTGGACTGTGAGCGCCAGATAGAGGAATACGAACAGCGGTATCGGCCCGGTGCGTCCCCTGGCGTAGAGCACTGCCGAGGCCCACGCGTGCACCAGCCAGGTGGTGCCGGTCTGCGAGGTGAACCAGCTGGCCTCGTCGAAGAACAGGAACCAGCCGCTGAACGGAAACGCCACTCCGGCGACCGCGGCCCACGGCGCGCGGGCACCGTAGGCCAGGCAGATGCGGAACACGCCGAGCGCGGCGATCGCGGAGAACACGAACTTCACGGCGGTCGCGTACAGCGCGAGATTGTCGAACGAGGGCGCGAGCAGGTACACCAGCAACTGCGCGGGGTTGTAGAGCCCGGCCTCCTCGAGGCTGTAGTTGCCCGCCATCCATTCCCACGGCACCATCGCCGGGAATCGGCCCGCACGCAATTCGGCACCGAGCAACTGCCACATCGGCACGTATTGCGCCTCGGTGTC
Organism: Nocardia sp. NPDC058519; assembly: GCF_042719755.1. Lineage (NCBI taxonomy): Bacteria > Bacillati > Actinomycetota > Actinomycetes > Mycobacteriales > Nocardiaceae > Nocardia > Nocardia sp. NPDC058519. The sequence continues at coordinate 355,833 of NZ_JBHXNK010000003.1, forward strand.
GTCGGTATAGAAGTGCCGCGAATCCCCCAGTAGTACAGCGAGATACCCGACCAGCACGGCGGCGATCACCACACCGGCCCATCGCACGACTTGTTTTCGCGGTTCGAGCGCCGCGTGTACCCACACGAGCGCGGGAGCTTAGGGCATGGAGATGAATCGGACAATAGCGCCCGGTGTCCACGCGGTAGTGGTGGACGTTTGTCCAGCTCAGATATGGTTAGGGTGGGGTTTGATAGCATGGCGAAACCCGAGCAGGACCCTTCGAGAGAGTCGTCAATTGCAGTTCGAAATCGTCGAGCGGGACGAGACCTGGGTGGCCGGTCTTCCGGTCCGCAGTCCCAAACGCGCACTCGGTGAGCTCCGCGACCGTGACCTCGAAGCGGCATGGTCAGCGGTTCTGCATCAGGATCTGGGCGGGCCACTGGCCAGCGCCTATACCGACTACACCGGCGAGCTGAGCACCTACAACACCCAGATCGTGGGTTATCAGTGCGATTCGCTCGAGCAGGTCACTCGTGGACATCTGGCGGCCCGGCTGCCGCGCGGCAGCTACGCGCGCTTCTCCTCGGTCGGTAACTTCCCGCAGGTGATGACGGATCTGTGGACCCAGATCGCCTACGCCGAAGAGCACAACCAGATCAAGCGCACCTTCACCGGCGATTTCGAGTGCTACCCGCACGCCTACAAGATCGAGCTGTACCTGGCGGTCGACCCGCGATGACCTATTCGATCGTGGTCCGTGGCGCGGCGCTGTACGGCGGCCTCGCGGTGCCGAGGGTGCACCCGAGCTTCAAGGTGAGCAACAGCGACCTGATCGAGTTCCTCAAGGACCGGCTGCGCGACCGGCCCGGCACCGGCGAACCGCTGCACACGGTCTATGTCCCCGACCCGGCGGGCAACTGGAACGCGCTGGTCGCGCGCGAATACGCGTCCCCCGCCGACGTACCGGTCGGCGATCTCGTGCTGCGTGTCCCCAGGGGCATCTACGCCCGTTTCGCGCCCAACGGTGACTACCACGACCCGGTGGAAGACGTCTGGGCACAGGTCGACGACGCGACGGCGTCGGCCGAGATCTCCCGCGCCTACCGCGAGGAGATCGAAGTGTGGCACGGCCCCGACACGGTGGAACTGTTCGTGTCGATCACCGCTGATAGCTGAAAGTTAGCCGAATTCGAACCGATCGGTCTGGAATCGGTCGCCTTCCGCACATTCACCCATTCTGACCTGGGATTATTTCAACTGGCTCAGAAGGTTACCGGAAAATTAGCCACTCGTATGGTGCATTCCTGTGGAATGACGGATACTGCGTAGGAAAACTTTGGCTGGTCGGACAAAGCCGACGTGGGTGTAGGTACGGAGTTCTATGAGGGTGTCTGCTCACACCGGCTCGGATCACCGGGTGGTTGGCGCGAATGCGGGCGGGTTGCGGTACCTCGACAGCATTTCCGGATGTCATGTCCGCATCTGTTCGCCCGAGGAAGATCCGGCACTGTGGGACCAGTACCTCGCGGGTGCGCTGAATGGTTACCGGCACTACGGAGTTCAGGACGCGCTCGATGTCGAATCCCTCGCCGACGGCCGTTCGACGACTTTGTTCCTCGTCGCGATCGACCCCGACGGCTCGGTGGTGGCAGGCGTGCGCGCGCACGGGCCACACGCGAGCGCCGATGACATCCCCGGGTTCCACCCGTGGATCGGCACTCCCGGCGAGGCCGCGTTGCGCGCGTCCGTCGACGCCAAGGTGCCCAGCGGCATCGTCGAATCCAAGGGCGGGTGGTCGACGCGGTCGGTCCCGCGCAGGCCGGAACTCGGCGCGCTGGTCGCCCGCGGCGTCGTGCACGTCACCTGGCTGCTCAACGTGCGGTACGGCTTCGGCGTGAGCCCCATCCACCAGCTCGATTCCTACCAATCCAGTGGTGCGCGTCCCGATCCCGGCATTCCCGCCGTGTCCTACCCGGACGAGCGGTACACCACCGTGCCCGTGTGGTGGGATCTGTCCGACCTCTCGGCGGCGACGCAGACGCAGCACGACCTGATCACCGCCGAGCGCGCGCAATTGCTCGAAGCGCGACGCCCATGAGCGGAGATCTCCCGCCCGCCGACATCTTCCGGCCGTCGGTGCTCGATGACGGTGTCCCCGCCGACGCGGCCGAGCTGGCCCGGCTGCGGGAGCTCCCCGGCCTCTCGGTGGTCGATCTGCGTCCGGCGATGCGATCGGAGCTGGCCCGGCTCAAAGCCGCACCTGACGCGGATCCCGCCGAAGATCGCTGGGTGTACTACCCGTGGCGGTCGTCGCTGGTGGCCATCGTCGGTGTCGGCGCGTTTCGCGCGATCAGACAGGACCGCAACCGGAACAAGCTGACCGTCGTCGAGCAGCGGCAGCTTCGCGGACAGTCGGTCGGCGTCATCGGGCAGAGCGCGGGGCACGAGATCGCCTACGTGGTCGCGCTGGAGGGCGCCTGCGGGCTGCTGCGGATCGCCGACTTCGACACCGTCGAACTGTCGAATCTGAATCGAATTCCCGGTGGTCTGTTCGACATCGGGCTCAACAAGTGCGTCGTCACCGGTCGGCGGATCGCCGAACTCGATCCGTACCTGCCCGTCGAGATCTTCCCGGCAGGCGTAGACGAGTCCTCGATGGACGAATTCCTGACCGGTGTCTCGGTGGTGGTCGAGGTCTGCGATTCCCTCGACGTGAAGCTCGCCGCGCGCGAGGCGGCACGGCGACACCGCATCCCGGTGCTGATGGAGACCAACGACCGAGGTCTGTTCGACGTCGAGCGATTCGATCTCGAACCCGATCGGCCGCCGTTCCACGGCCTGCTCGGCGATACGACGCGAGCCGACCTGCGCGGCCTGTCGAACAGGGACAAGGCCCCGCACGTGATGCGGATTCTCGATCCGAATCAGCTCTCGGCACGGCTGGCCGCCAGCCTCACCGAAATCGACGAGACGGTCACCACCTGGCCTCAGCTCGGCAGCGATGTCGGGCTCGGCGCGGCCATCATCGCCACCGCGGTGCGCCGGATCGGCCTCGACCAGGCGCTGCCGTCCGGTCGAATTCGCGTCGATCTGGAGCACGAGCTCGACGGACTCGGCGAGCCCGATCGCGGTGACCGGATGCTCGCGGCAGGCGCCGCACCGCTCATCGAGCTCGACGAGCCGAACACGCCGATCGCACGCATCCTGCACAGCATCGAACGCGCACCCTCTGGCGGCAACGCGCAGCCGTGGGTGGTGCGGTTGGACCGCTCCGCGGTGCACCTCGCCGTCGACCCGACACGCACTTCCGGGATGGATATCGGGTTCAGGGGCAGCGCGGTGGCGCTCGGCGCAGCCCTCTACAACGCGCGTGTCGCCGCCGCAGCTCAGGGTTTGCTGGGCGCGCACGAGATCGCGCTCGGCGGTCCGGCTCCGGTGTCGGCCGTCCTGTATCTCGGTGCGCGCACCGACCCGGAATTGGCCGCCGATTACCCGGGGATGCTCACGCGCGCCACCAACCGGCACCTCGGCGACCGCCGTCCACTCGGGCCGGAAGTGCTTGACGCACTCGCCGTTTCAGCTGCGGCGGAAGGCGCGACCGTGCGCGGGGTCGCCGATCGCGCCGGGCTCGGCGAGGCCGCGGAACTGCTCGCCGAATCCGACCGTGTCCGGTACCTGACACCCCGATTACACGCGGAGATGTTCGGCGAATTACGTTGGCCCGCTGATGATTTGCGTACCGGCCTCGACCTGCGAACCATGGAGCTGGCCGCCGACGAGCACGCCAAGCTGCATATCGGCGGGCGCGCCGACGTGATGGCCTACCTGCGGGATTGGTCCGGTGGAGCGGCGCTGGGTGACTACGCGCAGCAGCGGATTTCGTCCAGTTCCGCACTGATCGCGGTCACGTGTCCAGGCGGGGCCGACGCCGATCTGACCGATTACGTGCGCGGTGGTTCGGCGCTCGCGCGGGTGTGGATTGCCGCGCAGAAGCTGGGCCTGGCGGTCCAGCCGATGTCGCCGGTTTTCCTCTACGTCCGCGACGACAACGATTTGCGCAACGTATCCGCTGGATTCACAGATACACTGGCCTCGATCCACAAACGGTTCTCCGCACTGATGGGAATTCCCGGGCACGAGACGGTCACGGCAGTATTACGACTGAGCTATGCGCCCGCGCCGACAGTGCGGAGCGCCAGGCTCCCGGTACTCGGTTCAGGGAACTGACAGATAGCACGATCGGAGAAACGGTGCCTCGGCGAAACCTCGACTCGTTGGTGACGCAGGTCGCCTCGGAGTTGATGGGTGTCGACGCCACGACCATGGTCGTGGCCAGCGAACGCGTCCTCGCGAGCCTGGTCGACTACTTCGACGTGGAATTCGCCTACCTGCGCCACACCGTGCGCGAACTGCGCCAGACGGTACTGATCGCCGAGTGGCCGCGCCGGCCGTACGTGCCGGAGCCCGACCCGTTGCGCGTCATCGAGTTCGCCGAGGCCGATTCGCTGTTCCTGGCCAGTGAGAACGCCGTCGAGCCCATCATCGTGAGCCGAGGCGACGAATACCCCGACTATCAGGAGATGATCCGGCAGAGCACCGGTATGCCCTCGATGGTGACCGCGTGCGTCCCGTTGGTCTCGCGCGGGGTATCCACCGGCGCGCTCGGCTTCGTCCGGCGCGGGGATCGCGCGTGGACCACTCGTGAGGTCAATGTGCTCAAGGCGATCGCCGCCTTGTTCGCGCAGTTACAGGCACGGGTGGAAGCCGAGGACCGGCTGCGCTACATCGCCTCGCACGACGATCTCACCGGCCTGGCGAATCGCCGCGCGCTGCTCGAGCACATGGAGGAACGGCTCGCGCCGGGCAACCACGGCCCGGTCGCGACCTTCTTCCTCGATCTCGATCGGCTCAAAGCGCTCAACGACTTCCTCGGCCACAACGCGGGCGACAATTTCATCCGCACGCTCGCGGCCAGGCTGCGCAAGAACTTCGGCCCCGAGGACATGATCGCGCGTCTCGGCGGTGACGAGTTCGTCATCGTGCCTGCCAAGACGATGGACGCGGTGGCCGCCGAGTTGGAAGCGAACAGGATTCAGGAGCTGGTCGGGCGGCGGGTCTCGGTCGGACAGGAATCGGTGAGCCGTGGCGTCAGCGTCGGTGTGGCGCTCGGCGTGCCCGGCGAGACGACGGTGTCAGACGTGCTGCGCCGTGCCGACCACGCGTTGCTCTCGGCGAAATCCGGTGGCGGCAACGGCATCGCGGTGTTCACCGACGCCATGCGGGTCCAGTTCGAATTACAGGACGACGTCGAGGTCAACCTGCGCAGCGCGGTGTCCGACGGGTCGATGGTGCTGCACTATCAGCCCGAGGTCGACCTGCGCACCGGACGGATCGTGGCGCTGGAAGCGCTGGTTCGCTGGCAGCATCCGACCCGTGGACTGTTGCCGCCGGGCGCGTTCGTCGCCGTCGCCGAGGCCACCAACCTGGCGGGCGAGCTCGGTCGGTGGGTGATCCGTTCGGCCTGCTCGCAATTCGCCGACTGGCGCCGCCGTGGGCTGGCCGCCAATGTGGTGATCCGGATCAATGTGTCGCCGGTCCAGCTGGTCAGCGCCGACTTCGTCGAGCGTATCGAGGACATTCTTCGCCTGTACGGCATCGATGGCAGCTCGGTCTGCCTGGAGATCACCGAACACGTCGTTGTGCAGGACCTGGTGCGCACCAGGCTCACCCTGCGCGGCCTCAAACGGATGGGCGTGCAGATCGCCATCGACGATTTCGGTACCGGCTACAGCTCGCTCTCGCATCTCAAGGCGCTGCCCGTCGACGCCGTGAAGATCGACCGCGGATTCGTGCAGCGGCTCGGTGACAGCGACGACGACCTGGCGATCGTGAAATCGATCATCGGGTTGGCCGGGTCGTTCGGCCTCGGCGTGGTCGGCGAGGGTGTGGAGACGCCGATGGCGGCCAGAACGTTGGTCGGCCTCGGCTGCTACCGCGCGCAGGGTTTCCTCATCGCCCGGCCGATGCCGGGTGAGGAAGTCGAAGCGCACCTGCGTGAGGGCCGTATTCCGCTCGACCTCGACCTGCCGCGGGCGGGCCGGGGCGTGGCGTCGAGCTGAATCGCGGCGATGCCGTCCGACGATTGGCTTCTGGTGGAGACCCTCCTCTCCGATGGTGAACCGACGGTGGTCGCCGCCGGGGCGCACCCGAGGCACTGGTCAGGGCTCGGCTCGTTGCGTCGCGTTCTCGGGCCTTCCCGAGCGCGGATCGCGGCGGAGGCCGTGCGGCTTTGCGCCGCGGGCGGGGGATCACAGCGTGTGGTCGAGGCGGACACGCTGGTCGTGGCCGAGCCGGTGCCGTGCGCGTTCGGCGGCGTCCACGGGGTGCGGCTGTGGGCAGGGGCCGTCGATACGCCGATCCAGCCACCGAGACTGGTCGCCGCGTGGGACTGGGAAGCCGACACCGAACTCGCCCATCACGGACCGGGGCTGGAGGAACTCGTCTTCGCCAGGGATCCCGAGCAGGTGCGGGTGATCCGCACCCCGCCCGAAGCGTTCGGCCGGATGGCGCGCTTCGACGGCCGTATCGACTACTTCGCGATGGTCGCGCGAATCGACGACGGTGGACAGTGGCAAGGCGAGGTCGACATGGCCGGTGACGACGACGAGGTCCGCCACTTCCAGATGATCACCAGGGCGGTGCCGTCGCACCGCCGGATCAGCGCGCTGATGCACGCGATCCCCGAACTCGACACCGCACAGCCCGCCGCCGATCCCGACGCGGCCATGCTGCGCGCGGTCTCGCAACGCAGCGGCGTCGGCGTCGGCATCATCGAGCTGACCAGCGCGCTCATCTACGAGTGGGCCGGTCCGCCGCCCCCGCCGCTGGATCGCTGGTTGGTGGAGCGCCCCGCCATCGACCCCGGTGATCTGGCCGCGCTGCGGGCCGCGTGTCACGATCTGGCCCGTACGCCCGGCATCACCCGGCGGCTGGCGCTGCGGGTGCGGTTCGCGCAGGGGGAGTGGGTCGCGGCGCATGCCGAATTGGTCGCCGTGAGCGCGGCGGCGTCCGGGCACGGGCTGCTTCGGGTCTGGTCGGCCGACGCGGGCCGATCCGCCTGATCCCGGCCGCCCCGGTCGCCGTAAGCACCCATGAGGCGCATCTTTCGACGCTGTTCACCTGCTGTTCTTCGGGCAGGACCCGTAGGTAACCCGCGCGGCGCGACGATCGGCGTGTGCGCATCGTGCAGCTAGCCAATTTCTATGGCCCGCGATCGGGTGGGTTGCGCACTGCCCTGCACCACCTCGGTGAGGGATATGTGGCGGCCGGGCACGAAGTGGTGCTGATCGTGCCGGGGTCGCGTCGTTCGGAAGAGGTGCTGCCCACGGGCGCACTGCGAATTACTTTGCCCGCGTTGGGAATTCCATGGACCGGTGGTTATCGGGCGGCTGATCCGCGGCGGGTGGCCGATGTGCTGTCCGGGCTGTCGCCGGATGTGCTCGAGGTGTCGGACCGGCTCACCTTGCGCGGTTTCGGCCGGTGGGCGGGGCGTCGCGGGGTGGCGAGCGTGATGATCTCGCACGAGCGCCTCGACCGGCTGCTCGGCCAGTTCCTGCCCGGACCCGCCGCGCGCCGCTGCGCCGACGTCGCCAACCGGCGCACGGCCGCCGACTACGACATGGTCGTGTGCACCACCGACTTCGCGCGCGAGGAGTTCCTGCGGATCGGTGCGCCGAACGTGGAACTGGTGCCACTGGGTGTCGACCTCGACCTGTTCAGCCCGCGCCGCCGTGACCTCGGCCTGCGCGCCGATCTCGGTGTCGACGGATATCCGATGCTGGTGCACTGCGGACGGCTGTCGGTGGAGAAGCGCGTCGACCGCAGCATCGAAGCGGTCGGCGCCCTGCACCGGGCCGGGGTGCCCGCTCGACTGGTCATCGCAGGCGACGGCCCGCGCCGTGAGTCACTCGAACGCCGGGCCCGCACCCTGCCCGCCCTGCCAGGTGGAGAACCGGCGGTCCACTTCACCGGCTTCATCAACGAACGCGCGATGGTGGCGAAACTCCTTGCCACCGCGGATGTTTCACTGGCGCCGGGCCCCCACGAAACTTTCGGCCTCGCCGCCCTGGAGGCCTTGGCCGCGGGCACCCCGGTCGTGGCGAGCCGCTCCTCCGCCCTCGCCGACATCGTCACCGTCGAATGCGGAGCCATCGCCGCCGACCGCCCCCGCGCCTTCGCCCAGGCCGTCACCGACGTCCTGGCCATGCCCACCTACGGCCGCCGCCGAGCCGCCCGCTCCCGCGCCGAACAGTTCGGCTGGCCGCGCGCGGTCGCGGGGATGCTGGCGGTGCTCGGGCGCTGAGCGCGGTCAGGCTTCGGCGGACCTGGCGGCCAGGACGGCGTCGTAGAGCTCGCGGCGGGAGGCGCCCCGGCCCGCGGAGACTTCGGCGCACGCGTCCTTGAGTCGCATACCCCCGGCCACCAAAGTCTCTACCTCGTCGACCAATTCGGCGGGCTCGGCCGAAACCGGTTGGGAGCCTTCGAGAACCACGGTGATCTCGCCGCGGGCGCCGTCGGCGGCCCAGGCGGCCAGTTCGCCGAGGGTGCCGCGGACGACTTCCTCGTAGGTTTTGGTGAGTTCGCGGCAGATGGCGGCGCGGCGGTCGGGGCCGAGGACGGTGACCGCGTCGGTCATGCAGTCCGCGAGGCGGTGGGGGGCTTCGAAGAAGACGACGGCGCGCTGCTCGGATGCCAAGGTGCGCAGCCACTCTCGTCGCTGCCCGCCCTTGCGGGGGGCGAAACCGTCGAAACAGAAGCGTTCCACCGGCAGGCCGGACAGGGCCAGCGCGGTGGTGACAGCGGACGGGCCCGGCAGACAGGTGACCGGGAGATCGCGTTCGACGGCGGCGGCGACCAGGCGGTAGCCGGGGTCGCTCACCGACGGCATGCCCGCGTCGGTCACCAGCAGGACGGTCAGGCCGCTCGCGATGTCGTCGAGCAGGGCGGGGATGCGGGCGGTTTCCACGTGGTCGTAGAAGCTGACCACGCGGCCGGTGATCTCGACACCGAGCGCCTTCGCCAGCGATTTCGTGCGGCGGGTGTCTTCGGCGGCGACCACGTCTGCCGAACCGAGCGCGTCGCGCAGTCGCTGGGACGCGTCGCCGATGTCACCCATCGGGGTAGCCGCTAAGACCAACACAGTGTTGTCCCGCCTCTCCGGTATCTTGGGCCGCAGGCGAGCGGCGAGCGGCACATGCAGGTGACGCCCGACCATTCTGTCAGGTCACCGGGGTGCGGCGATCGGCCGTATGTGATGGGGAACAGGGGCGGCAGTGTCGGGTCGGACTTCGTTGGGCGTACCGCCTACGATCGGGGCGTGATCCCGGTGACCGATGAGCGCGCGATGCCCCCGTCGCGTCCCGTGTCGGCGTTGGTCAGCCCCGCACCGCTGCGCCCGGCCCCCGATTTCGGCCCGCTCGACACCGCGCGTGGCTGGGTGGTCACCGCGGCGCTCACCTTCATCGCCGCGCTGACCAGGTTCGCCAACCTGAACTATCCCACCGACGCGCGCACTCCCGTCTTCGACGAAAAGCATTACGCCCCACAGGCCTGGCAGATGGTCACCGGCGGCGGCGTGGAGGACAACCCCGCCTACGGCCTGGTCGTGCACCCACCCGTCGGCAAACAGTTCATCGCCATCAGCGAGGCGATCTTCGGCTACAACGCCTGGGGCTGGCGCGGCACCGCGGCACTGGCGGGCACGATCCTGGTGCTGCTCGTGGTGCGGATCGTGCGCCGGATGTCCCGGTCGACGCTGATCGGCGCGTTCGCGGGCGTACTGCTCATCGCCGAAAGCCTGACCTTCGTCTCCTCGCGCATCGGCATGCTCGACATCTTCATGTCGCTGCTGGTCACCGCGGCTTTCGGCTGTCTGATAGTCGACCGCGACGAGGTGCGCGAGCGCATGGCTCGCGCGGATCTGGCCGGGCGGGTCGGGATCTCGGACTGGGGTCCGCGACTCGGCGTGCGCTGGTGGCGGTTCGGCGCGGGTGTGCTGCTCGGGCTGGCGTGCGGCACCAAATGGTCGGGCATCTACTACATCATGTTCTTCGGCCTGCTGAGCGTGGCCTTCGACGTGAGCGCGCGACGCGCGTACGGGGTGCGCAAGCCGTGGCTGGGCACCCTGATCCGCGATGTGGGGCCCGCGCTGTACGCGCTGGTGGTGATCCCGCTGGTGGTGTACCTGTCCTCGTACTGGGCGTGGTTCGCCAGCGAGAGCGGGGTGTTCCGGTACGCGGTCGGCAACCAGGTCGGCAGCGGTGGCGCGTTCGCGTTCCTGCCCGACGCGCTGCGCTCGCTCTGGCACTACCAGGGCGAGACACTCGACTTCCATTCCAGCCTCACCAATTCGGCGGGCAACCACCACCCGTGGGAATCCAAGCCGTGGACCTGGCCGATGGGCCTGCGCCCGATGCTCTACTACTACGCCGACGGCACCGTCACCGGTTGCGGCGAAGCGCAGTGCGTGAAGGCCGTGATGGCCGTCGGCACACCCGCGCTGTGGTGGCTGGCGCTGCCGCTCATCGGCTGGATGGCGTGGCGTTCGATCGTGCGCCGCGACTGGCGCTACGCGGCGGTGCTGGTGGGGTACGGCGCCGGGCTGCTGCCATGGTTCCTCACCCTGGACCGGCAGATGTACTTCTTCTACGCGGTGGTGCTCGCGCCGTTCCTGGTGATGGGGATGGCGCTGGCGCTCGGCGACATCCTCGGGTCGGCGAGACCCGCGGGGATACCGCGCAGTCCGACGGGCACCTATCTGCCCGCCCCGGTGAACGAGCGGTACGCGCTCGGATTGCTGATCGTGAGCATCTATCTGGGCCTGGTGATCGCGAACTTCGTCTGGCTGTGGCCGATCCTCACAGGGCAGGCCATCACGCCACAGAACTGGCAAGACCACCTCTGGCTGCCGAGCTGGCGGTAGGAGCGGGGAAGTCAGTCCAGGGCGCGGTGGACGAACTCGATCGCGTCCGAGTCCGCCAGCCCCAACCGGCGGATGGTCGTGACGTAGTCGACGGCGGCGCGGCTGGCGATGTCGCGGGTGGGGTCGCCGGAGGAGGCGATGAAAGAGCCTTGGCGGCCACGGGTTTCGAGCACGCCGTCGGCTTCCAGTTCGCGGTAGGCGCGGGCCACGGTGTTGGGGGCGATGCCCAGGTCGGCGGCCAGCGCGCGGACCGTGGGGATCTTGGTCCCCGCGGTGAGCGTGCCCGCGCGGACCTGTTCGATCACCGCCATTCGCAGCTGCTCGTACGGCGGTTGGCTGGAATCGGTGGACAGCTCGACGTGGAACACGATGCTCACACCTCGTCTCGGGACAGCGGGCAGGACATACAGCGGGGGCCGCCGCGGCCGGAGCCCAGCTCCGAGCCGCTGATGGTGACCACCTCGATACCCGCCTCGGTCAGGCGCGAGTTGGTCATCTCGTTGCGTTCGTAGGCCACGACCACGCCGGGCGCGAGGGCGAGGGTGTTGTTGCCGTCGTCCCACTGTTCGCGTTCGGCGTCGGGTCCCTCGCGGCCGGTGTCGATCACACGCAGCTTCGCGATGCCCATCGCCGCGGCGGCGGCGGGCAGGAAGGGCTCGGGCCCGCTGATGCTGATGCGTTCGAGGTCACCGCGCCCGGTGAAGCCGTCCTCGCGGCGGATCGTGAACGCCTCCAACGATTTCCGCACGCCGGGATACATCACCACCGCGTCGGTGTCGACCATGGTGCAGACGGTGTCCAGATGCATGGTCGCCCGGTTCTGCGCGATCGGCACCACCAGGACGGTGTGCGCGAGATCGTCATCGAACAGGCTGCGCGCCAGCGCTTCCGCGCCCGCCGGCGTGGTCCGCTCGCCGACACCAACGGCGACAACACCTTTGGCGAGCAGCAGCACATCGCCGCCCTCGATCGGCGCGGTATGCGATTCGTAGGCCCTGCGCACGCCGAGGAAGCGCGGATGGAACGCGTAGACGAGATCGGTGATGGAGGTCTCGCGGCTGCGGGCGGGCAGCGCCAGCGAGGTGATCGCGACCTTCGGGCCGACCCAGAACGAGGAATCGCGGGTGAACAGCAGATTCGGCAGCGGGTCGACGACGAAATCGCCGCCGTGGTGCATCCGCCGCACCAGTGAGGCGGCGTCGGGGCCGAACGGCAGCTCGTCGAAGGTCATCCCGGCCATCAGGATGTCGGCGAGCTCGCCTGCGTCGAATTTGCGCAGTTCGGCGGCGAGCTGGTCGGCCAGGCCGTGGCCGAGCCTGCGGGCGTGGACTGCCGCCGAGATGCCCTGGATCCTGGCTGCCCCACTGGCGCTGAGGGTTTCGGTCAGCAGATCTGCCAGTAACAGCACTTCCACACCGCGGTCGCGCAGTACGGTGGCGAAGGCGTCGTGTTCGGCTTGCGCGCGTTCGACCCAGGGGATGCCGTCGAAAAGCAGTTGGTCATTGTTGCTCGGGGTGAGGCGGCGCAGTTCCGCGCCGGGGCGGTGCAGCAGCACCGTCCGTAGCCGGCCGACCTCGGAGGTGACGGTCAGGCGCGAGTCGGGGGCAGTTCCCATCTGCAAAATGTAATGCGAGAACGCCAGGTCGGCACGCTGCGACCCGCAGTCGCCGGGATGCGTGGCCCGTAGATGTTCGAGACCTGTCCACCCGGTCCGCCCATTTTCGTACACGACACGAATACCTGAAGTATTGTTGAGGTGGTAGTGGGAGGAGCTATAGATGACGACGGCCGATTGGCAAACGAAGGAGCTGACCCCCGGGCAGCTTTCAGATCGTAGTGGAGTTGCAGTGTCCGCGTTGCACTTCTACGAACGCGAAGGTCTCATATCGAGCCGTCGAACCAGTGGCAATCAACGTCGATATTCTCGCGAGACATTGCGTCGGGTCGCCTTCATTCGCATCTCGCAACGGGTCGGCATCCCACTCAGTGAGATTCGGTCGGCATTGGATCGGCTCCCCGAGGGGCGCACCCCGACGCGGCGTGACTGGGAGAACCTGTCGACGACCTGGCGTGAGGATCTCGACGACCGCATCACCCAGCTCGTGCGCCTGCGCGACAACCTGACCGGCTGCATCGGCTGCGGCTGTCTGTCGCTCGGCTCGTGCAAACTCGTCAACGAGCACGACCGGCTCGGCGCGGAAGGTCCCGGCGCGCGCGTGCTCGATGTGCAGGTGAACTGCCCGCCGAAATCCGGCTGCGTATAGCCCTTGTCGGACGCCTCGGGCATCATCGCGGGTATGACTTCTCTGGATGCCAAGGCGAAGACTCTGCTCGAACTGCACAGTCCGGGAAATCCGGTGGTGTTGCCGACCGTCTGGGACGCGTGGTCGGCGAATGTCGCTGTGGCCGCCGGTTTTTCGGGCTTGACCATGGGCAGCCATCCGGTTGCCGACTCGATCGGCCGGGCCGACGGCGAGGGCATGAGCTTCGATGAACTGCTCGCCCGCGTCGCCCAGGTCACCGGCTCGGTGGAGCTCCCGGTCTCGGTCGACATCGAATCCGGCTACGGCCTCGAACCGCTGCAGCTCATCGACGGCCTGCTCGCGGCGGGCGCCGTCGGCCTCAATATCGAGGACACGGTGCACAGCGAAGGCAAGCGCCTGCGTTCGCCCGCCGAACACGCCGACCTCGTGCGCGGCCTCCGCGAAGCGGCCGACGCGGCGGGCGTGCATGTCGTGGTCAATGCCCGCACCGACCTGTTCCTGCGCCAGGACGGCGAAGAGGCCGACCGCCTCGACCGCGCCATCGCTCGCCTGACCCTGGCCGCCGAAGCCGGTGCCGACGTTCTCTACCCCGTGGGCAAACACGCCGACGCCGACCTGCGCAGGCTCACCACCGACCTGCCGCTGCCGATCAACGCGATCGGCCAGCCGGGCACCCCGGCCAAGGATTACTTCGCTGATCTCGGCGTGGCCCGCATCAGCTTCGGCCCGTTCCTCCAGGCCGCACTGGGCGCCGAGGCGACCAACCTGCTCGCTGCCTGGAAATAGCACCTGAACTCGTGGTGGGGGCCGGGGGTAAGCCGGGGGGCCCCCGGCGGTAGGGGAGTACGTAGGGGGGGGGTTGGGCGGGGGTAAGGGGTGCGGGGGGGGGCGGGGGGGGGCGGGGGTGGCAGGGGTGGCCGGGGCTT